>CAZXOC010000055.1:4679-26155 GCA_964642165.1 uncultured Planctomycetaceae bacterium
CCCGCCGGCGGCGGCGACAAGAACCGACGCACACGCCATCGACCGCAGCGCCTTCATTCGTTCATCCTCCGTCGGCCGCGCGGGCGTTCGCCTGCGGGCCGCCCCTACGACCTCGCCGCGGCGACGGTCTCGATGAACCGCCGCGCCGTGGCGGTGATGGCCGCCCAGTCGCCCGCGGCGATCGCCCTGCGGTTGACCAGCGACGAGCCGACGCCCAGCGCGCACGCCCCGGCGCGGAGGAAGTCGGCGGCGTTGTCCAGGTTCACCCCGCCGACGGGCATGGTGCGCACCTGCGGCAGCGCGCCGGCGAGGGCCTCGAGGTACCCCGCCCCGACGAGCGACGCGGGGAAGATCTTGACGACGTCGGCGCCGGCCTCCCGGGCGGAGATCACCTCCGTCGGCGACAGCGCGCCGGGAACGACCGCCTTGCCGTGGCGCCTGGCCAGGCGGATCGTGTCGGCGTCCGTGGTGGGCGCGACGAGGAACTCCGCCCCGGCGAGGATGGCCGCCCGGGCCGACGCGCCGTCGAGCACGCTGCCGGCGCCGATGACGAACTCCTCGCCCGCCTCGGCGGCCGCGGCGGAGATCGCCTCCAGCGCGCCCGGCGTGGTCATGGTGACCTCGATGGCCCGCACGCCGCCGGCCGCCAGGGCACGCACGGTCTGGATCAGGCCCCGCGGCGAGTCCGACCGGATGATCGCCACGATGCCGGTGTCCAGGATCGTCCGTAGGGCGTCCAGCACGTCCTGCTCCTCGCGCGGCGGCCGGGCCGCGACGCTACTTCAGGGCCTTCTCGATCTCCGCGATCGCGGCGGCGTCGAGCTTCCGGGCCTCGGTGAGGACCTCGATCTCCTTCTGGCGCGCCGCCTCCGACCAGTCCCGCTCGCCCGCCGCCTCGCGCCTGTCCTTGACGAGCGGCTCGAGGGCCTTGGCCTGCCTCTCGTAGATCTCGGCGGCCTTCCGGAGCGCCTCGCCCGCCTCGCCGTCCAGCAGGCGGCCCCAGTCCCTCAGGAAGCTCCCCGCCGCGGTTCGCGCGTCGTGCAGGGCCAGGTAGTTCCACGCGTCGAGGTCGCGGAGCTGCTTCCGCGTCTTGCCGGGGAGCTTTTCGAAGCGGCCGATGTCGCGGATCCACGCCGCGAAGGCGGCGTCGCCGTAGAAGTACTCGCGTCCCTTGATGCCGCCGTCGTGCCTCCCGCGGCGCCAATTGCGCACGGCCGCCCGGAGTGCCTCGCGTAGACATTCGCGGGGGGCCGGCGGCTCGGCGCGCTGTCCCAGGTAGTGCTGCATGGCCCCGAGCTTCTCGACCGGCACGCGGTGCGTCTCGTCGTCGCACTCGTAGTCCCGCATGAGGACCGTCCTTCCGCCGTCCTCGTAGCCGTAGATCACGCCTACGTTCCAGGCGGGCGGGTAGGCCACCACGGGCCGGCCGGCGTCGATCGACGCGGCGATCTTCCGGCGGAGCTTGTCGTGGTCGCGCCGGTCGGCCTCGAGCCAGTCCATCGGCAGCCTCCAGCCGGTGAGCTTCGCCGCGAGGGCCTGCTCGTCGGGCATCTCGCCGATCGCGCACGAGGGGCACCACGTCGTTCTCGTCTCGTCGTTGCACCACCGCACGCGGAAGGCCAGGGCGGTCAGCCCCATCAGGCCGGCGTAGTCGTACGGGCGTTCGGTGACCTTCAGGGCCGCCTCGAGCGCCCCGGCGAAGGTGCACTGCCGGCGGCGGTCCCAGTTCAGCATCGGCACGTCGCGGATCCAGACCTTCCCGTCCTTTCGCCGGACGGCGGCCGGGCGACGCGCACGCGCCGCACGCTCGGGGTCCAGGAGCTTCAGGGCGGCCTCGACCTCGTCGATCCCCCGGGCGTAGGCGTCGCGGGCCCGGCGGAGCAGCGCCGCCGCCCGGGCGTTGCGGTGGGGGGGGACCTTGCGCTGGTCGCCCCAGGTCATGCCCTCGAGCTTTCGGCAGGCATCGAGCGCGTCGGCGTCGGCGCGAAAGTGCCCCGCCGCTCGCTCGAGGCGCCCCTTCGCCTTGGGGTACTTGCCGGCCAGCTCCTTCAGGAAGTCCGCCGCGGCGCGGTGGGTGGTGCGGTAGACGCCCAGGCAGTAGCGGTCGCCCGTGCTCGCGTCGCGCTTGGGGTCCTTGGCGAACGAGTCCACCCACCAGTCGTAGCAGGGCAGGCCCTCGTGGAAGCGCCAGACCGCGCCGCTGCCGGCGGGCGAGCCGGCCAGGGGCCACGCCGGCCGGTGGGCATGCCGGACGGCCTCGGCCAGGGCGTCCAGCTCGGCGGCGCGGGCGTCGAACGTGCCGGTCTTCCCGCCGACGAGGATGGCGCCGATGGCCGGGCAGATGTTCAGGCACGTGGCGGTGCGCGTCTCGGCGGCGGCGGCGTATTCCTTCTCGCCGCGATACGAGCCGCGCCCGAGGAACTGCTTCTTCGTCTCGTCGTAGCCGCACACGACGTCCCACTCGGCGTTGGTGAAGGCGTGCCAGACGAGGGCGGGCCGGCCCGCGCGGACCTCGGCCTTCACGCGGGCGACCACCTTGTGCACGTCCCGGGCCGGATCGACGCCCTTGCCGTACAGCCGGAGGTGCTCGCACGCGTAGCCGAGCCGCTCGATCAGCTCCGTCACGTCCATGGCGGCGCTGCACGTCGGCGCGCACGGGCAGGGCCCGGCGACGCGGAACGCCGCCCCCGAGATGCCCTGGACGTAGGCCGGCGAGTACTTCTCGCCGCGGTGCGACAGCACGACCCGCACGCACTCGAACAGCGGGTCCGTGACGCGGTAGCGATCGACGCCGTCGATGATCACTCTCTTGCCTCCTTCGCCCCGGGCGGCCGATGCCGGCGGCAGGGCGAGCAGCAGAGCGAGCGCTCCCGCGGCGGCCGGCATCTTGCGGTTCGCCATCTCCGGCTCCTTTCCCTCGACGGGGCCTGGTGCGGCGGGGCCGGCCATGATACCGACCCTCGCCGGCGCGCCGGTAGGAAGAAACCCCGCGTCGCCGCGACGGCTACCAGTCCGCGACGGAGCCGTCGTCGTGGCGCAGGCGGGGCGTGGTCCAGGAGCCGTCGTAGAGCTTGCCCGCGAGGGCCTCCTCGTCGACCTCGACGCCCAGGCCGGGCGCGGCCGGCACGTCGACGTGGCCGTCGCGGAGGACGAACGGCCGCTTCAGGTAGCCCTCGCCGAGGCTGACCTGCTCCTGGCAGAGGAAGTTGGGCGTGCAGGCGTCGACCTGGAGGCAGGCGGCCAGGGAGATCGGCCCCAGCGGGCAGTGCGGGGCGAGGGCGGCGAAGTAGGTCTCGGCCATGGCGGCGATCTTGCGGACCTCGAGGATGCCCCCGGCGTGGGAGACGTCCGGCTGGAGGATCGACGCGGCGCGCTTCTCGAGCACCTCGCGGAAGCCCCAGCGGGTGAAGAGGCGTTCGCCGGCGGCGATGGGCACGGGGCTCCTCCGCGCGACCTCGGCCAGCGCGTCCACGTTGCCCGGCGGCGTGGGCTCCTCGATGAACATCGGGCACAAGGGCGCCAGCGCCGCGCACAGCGGCACGGCCAGGGCCGGGCGGACGCGGCCGTGGAAGTCCAGGGCGATCTCGACGCCGTCGCCGACGGCCTCGCGCAGGGCGGCCACGCGAGCGACGGTGCGGTCGATGAACTCGGGGCTCTCGACGAACCGGGCGGCCCGGAACGGCGCGGTTTTGAGCACCGTGAAGCCGAGGTCGCACTTCGCGCGGGCGGCTTCGGCGAGGGCCTCGGGCGTCTTGCCCTTCACGTGGGCATAGACGCGGACGCGGTCGCGCACGCGCCCGCCGAGCAGCTCGTGAACCGGCGCGCCCAGCGCCTTGCCCTTGATGTCCCACAGGGCCTGCTCGATGCCGCTCAGGGCGCTGGTCAGCACGGGCCCGCCGCGGTAGAAGCCCCCGCGGTAGATCGCCTGCCAGTGGTGCTCGATGCGGCGCGGGTCCCGGCCGACGAGGTAGCGGCCCATCTCCTCGACGGCCGCGGCGACCGTGCGGCTCCAGCCCTCCACGATCGGCTCGCCCCAGCCGACCAGCCCTTCGTCGGTCTGCACCTTAAGGAAGACCCACCGCGGCTTGACGAAGAACGTCTCGAGGTTCGTGATCTTCATGGTTCCCGGTCCGACAGGACGCCGAGCAGCCCGCCGTCGACGGCCCAGGTCGCGCCGTTGACGAAGGACGACTGGTCGGAGGCGAGGAAGCACACGGCCGCGGCCACCTCGTCCGGCGAGCCGAGGCGCCTGAGGACCTGGATGCGGCTGGCCTTCGGCCGCCAGGTTTCGGGATCGGGCTGGGGCCGGCCCGGACGCGGGTGCCGCGTGATGTCGATCGTTCCGGGCAGGATGCAGTTGAAGCGCACCCCGCGCGGGCCGAACTCCAGCGCCAGCGCCCTGGTCAGGCCGCACAGCCCCGCCTTGCTGGCGGCGTAGGCCGAGCAGCCCTCGTGCGTCGCCACGGCGTGGACGCTCGAGATGTTGACGACGCTGCCCCGGTCGCGGGAGAGCATGTCGCCGACCACCTCGCGGCTGAGCAGGAACGCGCTGGTCAGGTTCGTGTCGAGCACGTGATGCCAGAAGGCCTCGTCGGCCTCCTCCAGCGCCCGCCGGCGGGTGATGCCGGCGTTGTTGACGAGCACGTCGACGCGGCCGAAGGCGTCGAGAGTCTCCGCGGCGATCCGCCGGCAATCGGCGGCGGCGGACACGTCGGCCTGGACGAAGACGGCGCGGCCGCCGGCGTCGCGGATCTCCGCGGCCGTGGCCTGCCCGCCGTCGACGTTGCGGTCGGCCACGACGCAGACGCCCGCCCCGTACCGCCCCAGGCGCAGCGCGATCGCCTTGCCGATCCCCGAGGAGGAGCCGGTCACGATCGCCGCGCTGCCGTCGAGGTCCTCGTACATGGCCCGCTCTCCGTCGCCGCCGCCGTTGCGAGAAGGGGAGATTCTATCGCACCGCCCCGTCCGCGCCGCAAGGGGCGGCCGCAGAATGTCTCCGCACGGCCGGGGCGCGGCCTGAGGTATAATGCACGCGTCAGGCGAAACGGAAGGACATGACGGGCGTCGTCACCGACATCCAGAGGTTCTCCCTCCACGACGGGCCGGGCATTCGCACCACGGTGTTCCTGAAGGGCTGTAACCTCCGCTGCGGGTGGTGCCACAACCCTGAGACGCTGCGGCCGGGGCCGGAACTCCAGTTCTTCGGCGCCAAGTGCATCGGCTGCGGGGCGTGCCTGGAGGCCTGCCCGCACGGCGCGCAGGTGATGGAGGACGGCCGGCGGGCCTTCCGCCGCGAGCTGTGCCGCGCGTGCGGCGCGTGCGCGGAGGTCTGCTACGCCGAGGCGCTCGTGCTCGTCGGGCGCGAGATGACGGTCGACGAGGTCCTCCGGGAGGTGCTCCGGGATCGTCTGTACTACGCCAATTCCGGGGGCGGTCTGACGATCTCCGGCGGCGAGCCGCTCTGCCAGCTCGCCTTCACGCGGGCGCTGCTGCGCCGCGCCAGGGACGAGGGGCTCCACACGGCCGTCGAGACGAACGCCGACTGGCCGTGGGAGCAGCTTGCCTCGCTGCTGGGCGTCACCGACCTGGTGATGATGGACATCAAGACGATGGACCCCGCCGCCCACCGAAAGTGGACCGGCGCGTCGAACGAGCGGGTGCTCGACAACGCCCGGCGGCTGGCGGCGGACGGCGTGGATCTCGTTGTGCGGACACCGGTCGTGCCCGGCGTGAACGACACGCCCGGCGAGATCGCCCGCGTGGCGGACTTCCTCCGCGACCTGGCGAACCTGCGGTACTACGAGCTGCTGCCCTACCATCCGCTGGGGGCCGGCAAGTACGAGAGCCTGGGCATGGAGTACGCCTTCGCCGACGTGCGCCGCCCCCCGGCCGAAACGCTGCGCGCCCTCGCCGACGAGGCGCGCCGGCGCGGGCTCCGCGTCCGCGTCGCCGGGGACGCGCGGCCCGGCGCCAGCCTGCCGCGGTCCCGGCGCGTGCAGGACAGGAAAGGTTGAGTGCGGCATGACCGTGGCGGCCGAGCTGACCTACGCCGATCGGATCCGCCTGCTGCGGCAGCGCAAGGAGGAGCAGACCCGGGCGAAGATCGCCGCCGACGGCTACCTGGACGGCGACGACTACGGCACGGTCCTGCCGCCGGAGGGCTGGCAGTGGCAGCCCACGCCCAACCACCCCGACGGCTCGTGGTACGGCTACGACGGCTGGAGCCGGAACTTCCGCTCGCTGATGGAGTGCTACCCCGTCTACGTGGACCCCGTGGACGCCATCGTCGGGCGGGCGCGGTTCTTCATGTCGTGGCTGCGGCCGGTGCGGTGGCACCCGGACTACCCCTACCCGCACCTGGAGGCCGAGCAGAAGCTCTACGGCATCAGCCCGGGCATCGGCGCGGATTCGCACTTCGGCCCGGACTATCGCATCGGCCTGGAGCTGGGCTGGGGCGGGCTGCTGGAGAAGGTCCGCCGCTGCGCCCGCGTCCACGGGCCGGCGAAGGCGGCGTTCTACCGCGCGGAGGAGGACGTCCTGCTCGGCGTGCAGAGCTGGGTCCGCCGCCACGTCGAGGCCCTTCGCGAGGCCCTGGCGAGCGAACCGCGCGGCGAGCTCCGCGAGAGCCTCCGGGAGGTGCTCGAGGTGAACGAGTGGCTCGTCGACGGCCCGCCGAGGACGTTCCACGAGGCCTGCCAGTGGATCGCGCAGTTCAACTCCGCCTCGCGAACGTACAACCGCGACGGCGCGGGCGACCAGCTCGACGCCATCCTCCAGCCGTACTACGACCGCGACGTCGCCGCCGGATACCTCGACGAGGAGAAGGCCGTCTTCCTCCTCGCCTGCCTGCTCCTCAACGACCCGCATTACTACCAGGTCGCCGGCCCCGACGCCGAGGGACGCGACCAGACCTGCAAGGTCTCCTTCCTGATCCTCGAGGCCGCCCACCGCCTCGGCGCCTCGGCCAACCTCACCATCCGCGTCCACGACGGGCTCGACGAGGACCTGTTCCTCAAGGGCGTGCGCCATCTCTTCGAGGACCGCAAGGGCTGGCCGCGGTTCAGCGGCGACGAGGCGCTCACCCGCGGCTTCATGCGCAACGGCTATCCCGTCGAGCTAGCCCGCCAGCGGATCGCGGTCGGCTGCCACTGGATGGCCCTGCCCGGCCGCGAGTACACCATGAACGACACCGTGAAGATCAACGTCGCGAAGGTCTTCGAGGTGGCGCTGTGGGAGATGATCGACGGGGCGGGCCCCCCGAGCGTGGAGCGGCTGTGGGGCGGCTTCGAGGACCACCTCCGCCGCGCCGTCCTGTGCACGGCCGGGGGCATCGACTGGCACCTGGACCACCAGGTGCACAACCAGCCGGAGCTGATGCTGAACCTGCTGTGCCACGGCCCCGTCGAGAAGGGCCTGGACGTGGTCGCCGGCGGCGTGGAGTACTACAACCTGTGCTGCGACGGCGCGGGGCTGGCGACGGTGGCCGACTCCCTCGCCGCCCTGGAGCGCCGCGTCGAGCGCGAGGGGGTCGTCGGCTGGGACGAGATCGCCGGGCACCTGCGAAGCAACTACGCCGGCGCGGAGGGGCAGCGCGTGCGGCTGATGATGCGGAACGTCGACCGCTACGGCCGCGGCGGGTCGCTCGGCGACGAGTGGGCCTCGCGCGTCAGCCGGCTGTTCACGAGCCTCGTGAAGGAGCGGCCGACGCCCGGGGGGCGGAACATGATCCCGGGCTGGTTCACGTGGTCGGCCACCATCGCCCTGGGCAAGCCGGTGGGCGCCACGCCGAACGGTCGGCGCGCCGGCGAGCCCATCAGCCACGGCGCCAACCCCGACCCGGGCTTCCGCAAGGACGGCGCCGCGACGGCCATGAGCCACGCCATCGCCGCCATCCAGCCGGGCTACGGCAACACCGCGCCGATCCAACTGGAGCTGGACCCCGGCGTGACGCGCGACGAGGGCGGCATCGAGAAGGTCGCCGCGCTCATTCGCACGCACTTCGACGAGGGCGGCACGCTGTTCAACATCAACGTCATCGACGCCGAGAAGATCCGCCAGGCCCACCGGGACCCCTCGAAGTACCCCGACCTGATCGTCCGCGTGACGGGCTTCACCGCGTACTTCGCCGCGCTGAGCCCGGAGTTCCGCCAGCTCGTCGTGGACCGCATCGTCGGCGAACGGTAGGCCCCGCGCCCGAGGCCGCGCGGAACGCCCCGCCTACCTGCCCGCCGGCACGTCGAGCGCCCACGTCGGGTCGTCGGCGAAGACTTTCTCCAGGTCGGGCAGTTGGGCGTCGATCCACTCGAGCGCTTCCTTCGCCCCGGGCCGGCCGGCACGCAGCGCCTCGATCACCACGCCGCGGGCGATGTGCCCGTAGCTGCTGCCGTAGCCGGCCCCGGAGATCCTCGTCGGCTCGCGGATCGTCACGCCCGGCGGCGTCGGCGAGCGGTACGTCAGGTCGCTCATCTCCTTCCACGATTGCGCCATCCGGTCGGGCCCGCCCTTCTCGCGCGGCCGTCGGCCGATGAACACGAAGTACGACGTCGCCGCGTACGGCGTGATCTCGTCGGCGTGCGTCATCAGCCCGATGGTGAACGTCATCATGTAGTCGCGGAAGGGCTCGGCCGCGGCGTAGCCGTGGTCCGCCGCGTGGGCCGCGAACCACGCCAGGAAGTTGTGCTGCCAGGGCGGCATGGAGTAGTAGCGGCTGCGCCAGTCCCCGGGCCAGCCGCGGGTGTAGGCGTGCGTCTTGCCGTACGTGAAGATGCCGAGGCTGCTGGCGTCCGGCCCGGCGGGCAGGGCGGCGAGGTGCCTCAGGTTGTTGTCGAGCTTGGCCTCGAAGTAGCGTTTTTCCTTCGAGCCGTCGGGCGCCAGGGCGGCGGCGTGGAGGACGTTCCGCAGCGCCCAGGCGATGCCGCGCGTCTGCCCGCTGACGATGCCCTCCGCGCCCCCGCGATACGCGTAGTTTCGCTCGACCATGTTCCGGGCCGCCCAGAAGCACATCTCCTCCAGGTGGTAGTAGTCGCCGCCCAGCAGGTACGGCACGTAGGCCAGCGACGCCTGGTGGGCCGAGTCCACGTGGAAGTGCGAGCGCTTGTCGATGACCCACGGCGTGCCCGTCGTGTCGCGCGGGGCGACGCGAAACTTCGTGCCCCGGTCGTTGAAGGAGTAACCGGGGTAGCGGTCGATGTCGATGTACCACCCGCCGGCGTTGGGGTCCCGCACGTGGACGGGGCACGAGCCGCTCAGGTCCGCGGCGCCCCAGGTGACGCGCCTCGCGCGCGGGTCCTGGCTGAGCAGGTAGCGTGCGCACCAGCGGGGCAGGGGCCCGATGTCCGGCCGCCCGCCGGTGGTGGGGAAGTACGCCATGATCACGCCGCGCTGGAGGATGTCGGCGGCGGCGCGGTCCCAGGTCCGGGCCAGTTTGGCCAGGGCCCCCTCGGCGACCTTCACCCGCGGGTCGTAGCGCGGCAGCAGGCCCGTCGAGCAGAGGTACTTCGGGTCGCAGCGGACGCGGACGTCGTCGAGCCGCCGGCCGGTCCAGAACCGCCGGACCCACCGCGTCCACCTGGCGTGGCCGGCGTAGTGCTTCTCCTTCGGCCAGGTGCCGGCGCGCTGCTGCGCGAAGACCTGCCGGCCGCCGATGCGGACGGTCGCGTCGTACGGCACGCCGCCGGGCGAGTTCCACTTCGTGTTCTCTACGATGACGGCGACGCGGGCGGTCCGCGCCGCGGGGTACCGCCGCACGCGGAAGCGGACCTCCAGGTCCGCGTCGGGGCGGCCCTTGGCGTCGGCGGGCACGGTCAGGAAGTGCGCCTCGCGCGCCAGCCCGCCGTCGAGCCAGACGCGCCTCGGCCGGCCCGACCGGATCGCCTTCGCGAGGGACGCCGAGAGCGTGGGCCCGCCGTGGATGGCGATCTGGACCACGACGTCCTCGACGCCCGCCGCGGCGCCCTTCGCCGCCGCGCCCGTGCGCGCCGGGACCAGCTCCAGCCGCGCCGCGGCGCCCTTGCCCATCGCCGGCAGCGCGACGGTCAGGACCGCGTGCTTGACCGACCCGTCCGGCCAGCGGCGCTTCACGTCCGCCTGCGTCGGGCGCCCGCGTACCGCGACCGACCCGGGCGCGTCGCCCTTCGCGAAGATCATCCCGAACGTGACGGGCCCGGCAGCGCGGGCCTCGCCGGAGGCGTTCGCGACCACGATCGTCGTGACGGGGTCCTGCTCCGCCCCGAGCGACGGGGCGGACGCGAGACCGGCCGCGATGCAGAGCATCGCGGCGAGGAGGGTCTGCTTGACTGCGCGCTGAGGGGTCCCGGGGGGACACGGCCGGCAAGCCGGCCCGCCAAACGTGCCTCCGGGAGATCGAGGGGGGATTCGCGTCCCAGAATCCGCGGTCCGCGATGCACGCACGCTCATCTCCGTCGCTCCTTCGGTCGCAGGATGGCGGCGAGCCAGTCCGCCAGGACGGGTGTTCTCACGATCGCCTTCGACCGGGGCGCTTCGGCCCGGACGGCGTCGGCACTATCCCTGTCCCCGCTTGCGCCTACGTGCTTCCTTCTTGATCTCCTCGATGTCCAGGGGGGCCACCCTCCCTCTCTCGACATCTTCCAACCCAACCCGAAGCTCCCCGCGCAGCTCCTCTCGAGCCGCCTCTCGCTGCTCGAGCACGCGCAGGGCCTCGCGGACGACTTCGCTGGCCGAGCCGTACAGACCGGAGTCGACCTTCTCCCGGATGAGCTTCTCGAGTTGCGGCGTGAGCGATACGTTCATCTCCAGCTACTCCTGATGTGGATGGCGCTTCCACAGGAGTATACCCTCGATAGCAAAGATTGACAATCTTCGCTACCCGGGGCCGGACATGCTGCTCGCTGCGCCGGGCCGATGCCACGGAGCATCGCCTCCCTCGCGGCGAAGGCGCGCGCCGGCAGGCGGAGGCCGTTGACACGGCATCGCCCATCCGGGATCGTACGCGTTCCCGGAGCCACCAAAGGGAGAAGCCCGATGCGTTCGACGACCGGCATGCTTGCGGTGCTTCTGGCGGGGGCGGCTGTCCTGGGCGCGGCCGGCGGCGTCGGCGCGGCCGAGGCCGTCCGGATCGGCGGCGTGGCCGTGCCCGCCGACTGCGCCCTGGCGCGGAGGGAGCATCCGCGCCTGCTGTTCACGACGGCGGACATCCCGCGCCTGCGGGAGCGGCTGAAGGCGCCGCGGCTGGCGAAGGAGTTGGCGTGGGCGAAGCGCCTCGCCGCCGAGGGCAAGGCCGACGCCGTCCTGCTCGGCGTGCTGTATCACCTGACGGGCGAGAAGGCGTACCTCGAGCGAGCCAGGGCGAAGCTCCGACCCACGTGGGTGCAGACGTACCCGCTGGCGGCCGATCTCGTGATGGCGGGGCTGACCCCCGCCGAGCAAGCCGCCGAGGCCGACCGCATCGTCGAGGTCATCCGGGCCAATCGCTGGCGCCCGCGGGTCGTGCTGGCCCTGGCGGCGTGGGGGCACGGCCACGACGACTACCTCGCCGGCGTGCTGGCCCGGCGCTACGGGGAGGACCTGGTCCGCGGCGTGGCGTACAACAACCTCTGGTCCCGCGGGCGCGGCGGCAGCTCGATGGGGCACGGATATAACGGGGAGCACTTCTACAGCGAGTGGTTCACGATGGCCGTCGCGTGGACCAACGCGACGGGCCAGGACTGGGTCGCCAAGTGCGACTTCGCCGCCCACGCGCCGGCGTGGTACCTGTTCCACTACCGTCCCTGGGAGCCCCGGCCGGCGTGCGTGCACGTCGGCGTCACCGCGATGTGCCGCCACTGGCAGACGGTCACGCCCGCGAAGTTCAGCGGCGACGACCTGGCGGTCCTCGCCGCGGCGCGCTTCGCCGACGGCGTCGGCCAGTGGTGGGTGGACGAGGTGATCTCGAAGGTCTCGATGGGGTGGGGCACGACGGCGCCGGGCCAGGGCGGCGTGTGGGGCAAGCTGCTGTGGTACGATCCGAGCCTCCCGGCCGTTGAGCCGAAAATGCTGCCGCCGGCGCGCCTCTTCCCGGAGAACGGGCACGCCGTGATGCGGTCCGACTGGACGCCGGGCGCGGTGTACGGGCTGTTCCGCTGCGGGCGGTTCGGCGAGATCGACGGCTACTGGGGGCGGAACAACACCGACAACCTGCACTTCCTGATCGGCAGGAAGGGGATTCTCGCGGCCGACACCGGCGCCGTGCATTCGCTGAACAACAAGGCGCTGGGCTTTGCCGGCCCGGCCGCCAGCGGCGAAGGCGTGCCGCACGTCACCAGCTACGCCCGCCAGACCATCGCCCATAACTCGATCACCGTCGGGCGCGAGCCGCTCGTGCTGACGGGCTATCGGGGGAAGGTCCTCGGCGTCGTGCGGCGCGGGGGGCAGTCGCCCATCCAGGACAAGACGTGGTGGAAGCCGTGGGGCCTGGCGCCGCCCCGGCCGGGCGACAGGCCCTTCCGCGAGGGGCGGATCGTCGCCTACGAGACGTCGCCCGAACTGGACTACGCCGCCGGCGACGCCACGCGCTCCTACCCGCCGACGCGCGTGAAGTCCGTCACGCGGCAGTTCGTCTACCTCCGCCCGGACACGTTCGTCGTGTTCGACCGCGTCGTGGCGGCGCGCGAGGGGCTCGAGACCATCTGGAACCTCCACTCGCTCTACCAGCCCGAGTGGAACGGGCGGCGCCGGGCGGACACGTCGCTCCCGAACGATCGGCAGTTCGTCCTCGACGCCGACGGCAAGACGCGCCTGCCCAACCCGAAGCCCGGCGGCCGCTACCTCCACACCGAGGGGGACGTCTTCACGATCGACGACCGCTGGCCGGGGATGAGCGGCCGGTTGTTCGTCAAGCTCCTGCTGCCGCGCGAGGGTGCCCGCACCGTCCGCACGATCGGCGGGGCGTGGCACGACTTCGAGGTCAACGGCGTCAACTACGGGCCGACCGAGGCGACCTACGCCCGGCACAAGGGCGGGCGCAACACGCACCACCGCGAGAACACCATCGGCGTGGAGGGATGGCGGATCGAGGTCTCGCCCGGGCAGGCGGGGACCCGCACGCATTTCCTGACGGTGCTGTTCGCGGCCGATCAACGGACGAAGCACATGCCCCCGGTGGAGCTGGTCGAAGACCGCGACCGCGTGGGAGCGGAGATCACGCTGGCGGGGAAGGTCTGCCGGGTGGTGTTCGCCCGCTCGGGCCCCGTCGGGGGCGCGGTGACGTTCACGAAGGCGGGCAAGACGACCTCGCGCCCGCTGGCCTCGACGGTGGAGGACCACTACGGGAAGTGGTCCGGCGACCCGCGCTACCGAGCGTGGACAACGCGGCCGGAGTACCGCAGCTTCATCGGCCCCCTGCCGACGCCGGGCGGCGCCCGGGCGAGATAACGGGAGCGCGACCATGCACGCTGTCTTCACGGCGAGGGTCCGGTGCATCGCGGCGGCGATGCTTCTTGCCTGCCTGTGCACGGCGGCCGGGGCGAAGGACGCCCGGCGGCGGAAGAAACTGATCGCCACGGGCTGGGACCACGCCAACAGCGACCGCCTGCTGGCCCACCACAGGGAGATGGAGAAGCGCCCCTTCGACGGCGTGGTCGTGCGCCTGGAGGGCCGCGTCGGGCCGAAGAAACGCCTGCCCCTGCACTGGATGTTCCTGCCCGACGCCTGGAAGCGGTCGTGGTTCGAGCCGTGCGTCCGCAACCTCAAGGCGTGCCGGTTCACCCGCTTCACCGACAACTTCCTCCTCGTCGGCGCGAACCCCGGCAAGGTGGACTGGTTCGACGACGCCGGCTGGCGGCAGATCGTCGACCACTGGCGGATCGCCGCGTGGGCCGCCAGGCAGAGCGGCTTCAAGGGCCTGCTGTTCGACCCCGAGCCGTACACGCCGCCGCACAAGCAGTTCGCCTACGCCGCCCAGCCCGGGCGCGACCGCCACACGTTCGCCGAGTACTGCGCCCAGGCCCGCCGCCGCGGCCGCGACGTCATGCGGGCCGTCTGCGACGAGTACCCCGACGTGACGCTGTTCGGCTACTTCCTCAACATCGCCGGCGCCCACGCCACCGGGCGGAAGGACCCGAGAAGCGTCCTCAAGGGCCAGACGTACGGCTTGCTGCCGGCGTTCATCGACGGCTGGCTGGACGCGGCCCCGCCGACCGTCCGCCTCGTCGACGGCTGCGAGTGGGCCTACCGCTACAACAGCGTCCGGGAGTACCTGGAGGCCGCCCTGCTCATCAAGGGCGCCTGCCAGGAGCTGGTCTCGCCCGCCAACCGCGCGGCGTACCGCGGGCAGGTGCAGGCGGGCTTCGGCGTGTACCTCGACGCGTACTGGAACCCGAAGGACTCCCAGTGGGGCGCGTGGTACGTCGACGGCCTGGGGCGCCCGCGCGTCGAGCGCCTGCGGATCAACGTACAGACGGCCCTGCGCGTCGCCGACGAGTACGTCTGGGTCTACGGCGAGAAGTTCCGCTGGTGGCCGACGCCGAACGGGCGGGTGGGCGAGCAGACCTGGCCGGAGGCCCTGCCCGGCTGCGAGCGGGCGCTGGCCTACGCCCGCGACCCGGCCGGCTACGCGCGGGCGCGGCTCGCCGGGCGCGCCAAGGCCGGCACGCTCGCCAACCTCGCGCGCAACGGGGACTTCGGCTCGGAGAAGGTCGACGTCGTCGGCGGGCGTGTCGAGACATGGAAGCCCGGCCGCCCGCCCGTCGGCTGGCACACTTGGCAGGAGGCCGCCTCGAAGGGCAGCTTCGCGTGGGACCGCCAGGCCGGCGCCGCCGCCAAGGGCGCCGCCCGCGCCGCGAAGGTCGCCAACGGCTGCTTCCTCCAGCGGATTGCCGCCAAGCCGTCCGAGCGATACGCCGTGCGAGCCGTCCGCAAGCTCAACGGACGCGGCGAGGCGTGGATCCGCGTCCGCTGGCAGACGCCCGAGGGCACGTGGACGGCGACCGCGCGGGACCGCATCCTCCACGCCGACGGGCCGCGCGAGACGTGGCGAGAGATCTTCGGCGTCGTGGAGGTGCCGGACTCGGCCGGGCAGCTCGTCATCCTCCTGGGCATGGGCGATCAGCCCACGGACGGGGACGCCGCCTGGTTCGACGACGTGGGCGTGTTCCGGATCGAGTAGGTCCCCCGTTGCGCCGCCGACAGGCAAGCCGAGCCGTCACTCGGGCATCCCGGTCCTGCCCGGGACGTTCTTGAGGCGTCGAGGCGGTCAGGCCTTCGCCGCAGTGGCCGTCTCGCCCTGCCGGTCCGGCTTGCGGTCCGGCCAGTCGTCTTCCTCTTCGTCTTCCTCGTCGACGTCGTGGGCCTTCTCGACGAACGGCCCGGGGTTCATGCCCCGCTCGATCATCGCCATCCGCTCGCAGTGCATGAGGTGGATCTTGTACACGCGGACCGTGCCGTGGACGAGCAGCCACGCGACGACCACCACCGTGCCCCAGCCGAACAAGCCCAATTCGCCCACAACTTCCCACCAGGATGCCAGCATGGCCGTTGCTCCTTTGGCGCTCCACGGAGGTGCCAAGCGATAGTCGAGCGTCGGATGCCGATATTACAGGCAAAACGCCGCCGCCGCAAACCCGGCAGCGGCGGGCGCGGGCTACGATGAAGTAGGTCGGGGCGGTGAGCGAAGCGGCCGGGGGCCGCCCCGGCGGTGTTGATAGGAGTGCGACCTTCTAAGCGCTTGTTCGAGACGGGAGTTGTGGTCAATGACCCACCGGGCGCACACCGCCGGTCAGCCGGGACGCCTCGCGGGGGCCGTGCGCCGGGCCGTCGCGGCCGCCGTGCTGCTGGCCGCCGCCGGCCGGGCCGCCGGCGCCGTGCCCGCGCCCGCCGAGACGCCCGTCGAGCTGGTCGTCTCCGGGCGCACCAGCACGCTCAAGAGCATCCGCATCGTCAAGACGGGCCGGCAGGTCCCGCCGAACTTCTCCGACGGCCGGGTCAAGAACACCCCCGGCTACTCCTGGTACGTCAGCCGGCACTACGCCCTCAAGACCGACATGCCCGAGGCGTGGGCCCGCCGGTGCCTGACGTGGGCCGAGCTGGCCTACCCCCACGCCGTGCGCATCATCGGGCGCGAGCCCGACGGGATCGAGACCAGGCGGATGGTCTTCGTCTACGGGCGCGACCTGCGGTCCATGCGCGAGGCCACCTACACCGACGGCGGCTTCCGCTGGCGACACAAAGGCGGCGGCGTGACGTTCGACTTCCTCCGGGCCGCCTACAACTACCCCAGCGGCTCGCTGACCTACCACAAGCGCGACCTGGTCATCCACGAGAACCTCCACCTGCTCCAGGCCTGCGTGACCGGCTCGTGCTCCAACATGCCCTTCCGCTTCCTGGAGGGCATCGCGTACGCCTTCGCCAACCACGTCTACGACCGGCGAAGCAAGCGGCTCACCGTCTGCGTCCTGGACAAGCCCACCATCAACAACCCCTACGACGCGGCCCTGGAGGCACTCGCCAAGCGGTTCGTGCCCATCGGTGAGTTTCTCGAGTCCGACCAGACCGGCCCGCTGTGCGCGCTGTACACGCAGTTCATGTGGACCGACCCCGACCGCCTGATGAAGTGGCGTCTGTGGCGCGACGAGATGCTGGCCCTCCACGGCCGCAACACCCGGGACGCCGACCGCCGCCTGATGAAGGCCGTCTACGGCGACCTCGACCGGCTCAACGACGTATGGAAGCGCTGGGTGCGGGCGCGCCGCAGCAGCTTCCACTACGTCGACTGGGGCTGGGAACAGGTCGGTAGCACGCTCTGGTCGTACGGCTGGCCGCAGAAGACGCCCTTCTCGCAGACCAACATCTGCCTGCCGCTGGGCGAGAAGGCCCGCGGCGATCCGCTGGTGATGGACTATCCCGCCGAGCCCGTGCCGTCGCACCTCGTCGGCCCGGTGAAGCGCGGCGGCGCCGAGCCGGCCGTCGGGGCCGTGCTGGACTTCTCCCGCAACCCCGGGCGCGGGCTCTGCGGGCTGGCCTTCGGCGTCATGCCTCCGAAGCGCCCCGCCCGCCTGCCGCGCGACGCGCCGGGGCAGGTCAACGTCTACGTCCAAGCCGGCAGCACCTTCGTCCTCGACGGCCGCCAACTGGGCCTCAAGAAGGTCGAGGCGCCCCTTCCCGACGGCCTCCGCGCCGCCGTGCGGGCCGACGGGCACCGCGCCGGCCTGACCGTCACCGTCGCCGCCAAGGAGCTCCGCGCCGAGCTTCGCGCGGGCGCGCCCGGGGCCGTGAAGTCCGCCTCGGCCGCGCTGGACCTGACCGACGACGCCCGGCAGCGCATCCTGACGGGTCCCTCGGCCGTCATCGCCAGGGACGGCTACCACGGCGTGACGCCCTTCTTCGACGCCGCCCGCCGGATGCCGCCGGACCTGACCGCGCCCGCGCCCGCCAACCGCTGGCGCTTCGCCGGGGAGCAGGCCACCTACCGCCTGTACCGCGCGGCGTGGAAGATGGGCACGTCGGCGCCGGCGTCGCTGGGGGCCCTGAAGCGGCGCATGGCCGCGGCCATGGACCGGGACGGCGAGGCCCAGGCCGCCGCCCTGGCCGAGCACAAGGCGGCGTTCGGCCGCGTCGTTCGCGACGTGCGCGGGCTGGCGGACCGGCGCCTCGCCCAGGTCGGCACGGCCGAGCTGCTCGGCCTGTCGCTGCGGCTGCGGCTGGGAGACCGCGCCGCGGCCGGCCGCCTGACGGTCGCCGCGCGGCTCCACGGCCCCGCCGACGGCGCGGTCCGGGGCCGCGTGACCTTCCGCGCGGGCCCGGGCGGCACCGCCTCGACAAAGCCCATCCGCGCCGCGGCCGGCGAGACGGCCGTCGTCGAGTGGAGCTGCGCCAGGCCCGCGGAGCCCTCGCCCCTGCCCGTCCGGGCCCGGGCCGAGCTGGACTGGGGCGGCGTGAAGCTCGCGCTGGAGGCCGACCGCGTCGCCTACCCGTCCGTCCCCGCGTGGTGGGTCGCCGGGCCGTTCTCCAACTACGGCGGCGCGGCGACCGACCTGGCCCACCCGGTCGAGAAGGGCCCCATCGACCTGAAGGCGAGCTACCGCGGCCGCGGCGCCCGGGCCGTTCGCTGGCAGCGCGTCGAGCGCCCTGCCGACGCCCGGCCGGACGCCGAGCACGTCGTGCGTTTCGGGCGGATGTTCGGCGGCATCCACGCGGCGGCCTACGCCCTGGTCTGGCTCGACAGCGATCGGGATCGCGACGCCGTGCTGGCCGTCGGGAGCGACGACGGCGTGGCCGTCCGGCTGAACGGCCGGGGCGTGCACAAGCACCTGCGCTCGCGCGCCTACCGGACCATGGAGGACGAGGTGCCCGTCCGCCTGCGCAAGGGGCGCAACGAGCTGCTCGTCAAGGTCACCCAGGCCACGGGCGATTGGAAGTTCAGCGCCCACCTGCTCGACAAGCACGGCGCCCCGCTGGCGGGCGTGAGGTACGTCCCGGCGCCGAGCGAGTAGGGCGATCCGGTCGCGCGGGGCGCGTTACAGCGCCCGGAGGGCCTCTTCGACGGTGGGGGCGACGACCTCGTAGGTTCGCCCGTCGATGACCTTCACGCCGCGTCGCCCGGCCGGGACGCTACCGCGCGAGACCAGCTCCAGGCGCATCCGCACGGGGTGGCGGACCTTGTAGGGCTTGATCTCCTTGCACCTGGCGACGGCCTCGGCGGCGCCCTTGCGGATCCGCTCGTGCGCGCGGGCCTTGGGGAGGAGCTGGCCACCCTGGCAGTCCAGGCCCTTCTTGACCTGGACGGTGACGATGCCCTTGACGAAGCGGCGCGCCTCGCGGCAGAGCTTGTCGTCGCCGCTGGCGAGGACGGTCGGCACGCCGTGGTCGCCGGCCATCGCGGCGTCGATGCCCAGCTCGCCGCACCGCACGCCGTTGAGCCAGAAGTTCTGCCAGGCGCGCGAGCTCATCGTGTGCTCCAGGATGGCCCGCGGCGTGCCGGCCATCGCGTGGTAGCCCAGCAGCACCAGGCCGTCGAACGAGTCGATGCCGGGCATGCGCTCCGTGCCGCTGCGGCCCTGGATCCACTCCGCCCGGTCGTCCAGCTCGTCCCAGAGGAAGTTGAAGCCGCTCGAGTGGGCGTCGCGGACGACGACCTTCCTCGCTCCGCCGGCGACCAGGCCGTCCACGCAGGCGTTGGCGTCCCAGGTCATGAACCGCCGGGCGGCCTGGTAGTCCGCCTCGGACGACGTCACCTGCGAGCTGCGGCAGATCCCGCTGATCCCTTCCATGTCCACCATGACGAAGATATTCATGCTGCTTGCTCCCGGGCAAAAAGGTCGAAGGTCACAGGTCTGCTATCATCGATGGAGGCGACGCTGCGGACGCGCCCCAACGCCCGCGGGCGGCGCCCCGCGGGGTCATCCTCGACGATCGCCGGCTCCCAACGTCACGCGCCGTCCCGTCCGCGCCGATTCGTAGCACGCCAGGAGCATCTCGACGTTGGCGCGGCCTTCCTCGGCCGTGGCGATGGGCTCGCGGCGGCCCAGCAGGAACTCCACCGCCGGGCGCGCCACGCCCCGAATGCGGTGCCCGTGCGCCGGCGGCGTGTCGATGTCCACGGTCGTCCAGGCCTCCTCGCCCGCCAGCCGGTAGCGCAGGGCCCGCTCGTCGGCGCCGGCGGCCAAGTGCGGCGTGCAGCTCGGGCTGTCGCCCCAGCGCTGGAGGATCGTGCCCTTCTCGCCGTAGACGTTCGTCGTGTCGTCGGCGGCCACGCACGTGAACGAGCACTCCAGGATCGCCAGCATGCCGTCGGCGTAGCGGAAGACGGCCACGCCGTTGTCGTCCGGCACCCTCGGGTTCAGGATCGTCTCGATCTCCGCCGTCACGCTCTCGGGCCGGCCGAACGTCCACAGCAGCCAGTCCGCCGGGTGGGCGGCGTCGTCCATGAACATGCCGCGGTTCAGCTCCGGCTGGACGTGCCAGGAGCTCTCGAAGCCGCTCCAGAGGTGCGTCGAGAGGCCATGCCGCCGGCGGACCATCACGATCCGCCCGAGGCGGCCCGACCGGACGAAGTCGCGCATCCACCGGTTCTGCGGGTCGCAGCGCATCTGCCAGGCCATCGAGAACCGCACGCCGGCCGAGGCGACGGCCGCCGCGATGCGGTCGCAGTCCGCCAGCGTCAGCGCCATGGGCTTCTGGAGGAGGATGTGCCTTCCCGCGGCGGCGGCGGCCTCGACGTGCTCGGCGTGGCGGCTGGTCTCCGAGCCGATGATGGCGGCCTGGACGTCGTCCCGGGCCAGCAGGGCGTCCAGGTCGGCGACGAACTCGGCGCCGGCGTGGTCGGCGGCCTTCCGGCCGCGGTCGGCGTCGTCGTCCCAGACGGCGACGACGTGGGCGTCGTCCATGGTGGCGATCTCGCCGGCGTAGGCGTTGACGTGCCCGTGCGCGGCCGAGACGATCCCGATTCCCAATGCCATGTCCCACCTCCGCGCGACAACCCGCGCCCGCGCCTGCATACCCAACGCCCCCCCGCGAAGTCAAGCCGCCAGTGCGGTATGATCGCGCGGCCGCGGCGCGGCGGCGGCAAGGAGAGGATGCATGAACGACGCACACGACTCGGGCGACACGGCGGGGCGCCCGCGCCTGGGCTTCATCGGCCTGGGGCGCATGGGCGGCGGGATGGCGCGAAACCTGGTGCGGTGGTCGCCGCCGCTGTGGGTCTTCGACCTGAAGCCCGACCGCGTGGAGGCGTGCGTGGCGGCGGGCGCCGTCGCGGCCGGCAGCGCGCGGCAGCTCGTCGAGCGGTGCGACGTGGTCCTGACGAGCCTGCCGTCGTCGGAGGTCTTCGTTCGCGTGGCCGAGCGCGACCTGCTGCCGAACGCCCGAGGCGGGCAGGTCTTCCTGGACATGGGCACGACGGAGGCGCCGGAGACGCGCCGGCTGGCCGCGGCGCTCGCCGGGAAGGGCGCGGCGCTGCTGGACTGCCCCGTCAGCGGCGGCTCGGGCGGCGCCGAGGCGGGCACGCTGCACATCTTCGTCGGCGGCGACCGGGCGGCCTACGAGCGATGCCGGGCGATCCTCGAGGTCCTCGGCGACCCGCAGCGCGTCGCGTACTGCGGCCCGAGCGGCACGGGCCAGGCCGTCAAGGGCGTCAACCAGCTCGCGATGGGGCTGGTCGCCGCGGCGTACCTGGAGGCGGTCTCGTTCGGCCTGCGGGCCGGGGCCGACCCGGACGCGATCGCCCGGGCCGTCGGCGGCGAGGAGCCCTGGCGCCGGCGCGTCGCGCACCTCGCCCGGCTCGCCAAGGAGGGCAAGGCCGACGACGTCCTCGTCAAGTTCCCCGAGCTGCCGTACTTCCTGAGCGAGGCCCGCGAGCGCGGCTTCGCCATGCCCCTCACCGAGGCGCTGCACGCCTTCTGCCAGCCGGGACCCCGCCACTGGACGGACAACATGAACCGCCCCCGCGTGTCGTTCTGGCACCAACTGACGGCCGGGACTTGATCGCCGGCGCGGCGCCCTACTCCGCCGGCGGCTCGTCCTCGACC
>CAZXOC010000055.1:26255-31216 GCA_964642165.1 uncultured Planctomycetaceae bacterium
GTCTTCCGGTCCCGGGAGAAGCTCTCGAAGTCCATGCCGGCGGTGTACTCCTGGATGGCCGCGATCGCGTCCAGGATGTCGCGCAGTCGCAATCGCCAGTCTCTAGGTGGCACGGATCGCCTCCCCAAGCACCTCGTCGCGCATCTCCGGGCGCAGCGCGCCGGGCGTGGCCAGGTCCACCTTGGCGCCCAGGAGATCCTCCAGGTAGTGCATCAGGCGGATGAAGGTGAACAGGCCGACGCGCTGGCCCTCTTCGAACTCCACCAGCACGTCGATGTCGCTGGCGTCCGTGGCATCGTCCCTGGCGACGGAACCGAAGATCCACAGCGACGCGACGCGGAACCGGCGGAGCTTCTCTCGGTGATCCCGCAGGGTTCTCAATACGTCCTCGCGCTTCATGCCGGCATCTCCGCACGATGGCCCCCATACCTTAGCGTCCCTCCGGCCGCCTGGCAATCGCGGGCAGTCCCGCCGCAGGTGTGCCGACCGGTCGTCCGTCCCCTTTGGCCCCCTCGGCGGGGAGGCCTCCCCCCCGCGTCGCGTGCGAATCCGCCACGCCTGCTTTGACTGGGCTCGCCGCCCGTGGTAGAAGCCCGCCATGTCGTGCCTCGGAGAGATCGCGATCTGGGAGAGCGTCACGGCGGCGGCCACCTCCGCCCTGGCGAGCACCCTCGCGGCGTTCGGGCTCATCCTGGTCCTGACGCGCTTGAAGTGCCCGCTGTCGATCGCCATCCTGGCCGGGGCCGTGGCGCTGGACGTGCTCTTCGGGCGCGGGCCCGTCGAGATCCTGACGCTGTCGACGGCCGGGGCCGTCCAGCCGCGGACGATCGGGCTGGTCCTCGTCGTCGTGCTGATGCTCGTGCTGTCCGAGACGATGCGCCGCGCCGGGCAGCTCGACGAGATCGTCGTCCTGGCCAAGTCGTTCCTGCGGCGCCCGGCGGTGACGATGGCGGCGCTGCCCGCCCTGATCGGGCTGATGCCCATGCCGGGGGGGGCGCAGCTCTCGGCCCCGATGGTCGAGTCCGCCGCCGGGGGCGCCCGGGTACGTCCCGACCGCCTGTCGGCGATCAACTACTGGTTCCGGCACATCTGGGAGTACTGGTGGCCGCTCTACCCGGGGGTGATGGTGGCGACGTCGCTGACGCGGAGCGACCCGGCGCAGTTCGCGATGTACCAGCTCCCGCTGGGCGTCTGCATGGCCGCGTCGGGCCTGCTGCTGTTCCGCGGCTCGCACCCGGACCTGCATCGCAGCGCCCCTCGCGCGGCGGCCGGGCACGTCGGGCGGCTGCTCCGCGCGACCTCGACGATCTGGGTGATCCTGCTTGTCTGGGGCGCGGTGCGAGCGGTCCTGGCGCTGGCGCTGGCCCCCCCGGCCGAGGGAAGCCCTCTCGCGGCGGCCGGACGCTACGGACCCCTCGCCGTCGGCCTCGCCGTCAGCCTCGCCTGGACCATGCGCATGAACCGCCTCGGCGCGGGCGAGCTGCTGGCCGTGCTGAAGCGCACGATCATCTACAAGCTGGCGGCCATCGTCGTCAGCGTGATGATCTTCTGGTACGCGGTGCGGGAGGCGGGCGTCGCCGCCCGGATCGCCGGCGAGCTCGCCCGCCTGCGCGTCCCGCCGGAGGTCGTCGTGGCCGTGCTGCCGCTGATCGCCGGGCTGGTGACGGGCCTGGCCGTCGGGTTCGTCGGCACGAGCTTCCCGATCGTCCTGGCCGTCGTCGCGGAGATGCCCCACAGCGGCTCGATCCGCCCGTACGTCGCGCTGGCCTACGCCTTCGGGCACCTGGGGCAGATGCTCAGCCCCCTGCACATCTGCCAGGTTCTCAGCAACGAGTACTTCCAGGCCGGCTCCCGCGCCGTCTACCGGCGCATCGTCCCCGCCGCCGCCGCGACCGGCGCGCTCGCCGTCGCGTACTTCCTCCTCCTGCGGTGGATCCTGGCGTAGCCTCGGCCGGGCCGGTGCGGCCTCACCGACGGCGCGTATGCCACAGGGCCGCGCAGACCAGCAGGCCGATCAGCAGCAGCAGCGGCGCGACGCCGAGCGGCAGGAGCCAGCCGGGCCGAGGCGAGTCCGCCGCTCCCGCAACGAACGCGGCGATCGCGCCGGCCCAGAGGACCGCGCGGGCGGAGAGGCGAAGGAGGGCCTTCGCGGTGCGTCGGGGCTCCTCGACGGGCGGCAGGAAGCGGAGGAACCGGGGATGGGCGCGCCCGAGGACGCGGAGGCGGGCGGCGGCCTCGCGGTGCAGCTCGTCGGCGATGCCCGCGGTCGCGGGGTTCTCGCGGAGCCTGTCGGCCAGCTCCGCGGCGCGCTCGTGGCGGCCGGTGTGGTTCATCAGATCGATCATGCAGACGATGGCCGCTGCGTCGCTGGGCGCCAGGGCCAACGCGCGCTCGAGGCAGGTCTCCGCCTCGTCGTGGCGGTGGCGTCGGAAGAGGGTCCACCCGAGGGCCCGCCAGGCCTCCGTCGACGCCGGGGCCGCATCCGCCGCCTCCCGCGCGATCCCCTCGGCCACCGCCGGGGCGCGATCCGTCGCCAGGAAGTTCGCGTACTCGACCAGCACGTCCGGGTGGCGGTTCGACAGCGTCAGCGCCATCTCGAAGGCCTGCTGGGCCTCCTGCTTGCGCCCCAGGCGCGACGCCGACCACGCCAGGGCCAGGTAGCCCTCCAGCAGGTCCGGCGCCAGCCGGACGGCGCGGCGGGCGGCCTTGAGGGCCTCGGCGAGATTGCCCAACCCCAGCAGTGCGTGGCTGTGCCAGCAGCGGTAGGTCGCCCTGTCGGGCTCAGCCGCCAGGAGCTGGTCGATCATCGCCAGCGCGCGAACGTACCGACCCTCCATGAGGGTGTCGAACGCCTGGCGGGCGGCGTCGCTGCTGTCGGCCGGTTCCATCGGGCCCCTTCCCCGGACGGCCGCGATATCGGCTGCCGGACCGACGCCCAGCATAGACGTCCGGTGAACGGAAGGCCAGACCCCAGTCGCCCCGCCGCGCAAGAGCGCAAGAGCGCAAGAGAAAGCCCGCAGGCATGCCGCTCCGCGGGCTCTCTCCCATGCAGCCACTACCGTCTATCGGGGGTTCAGAGGAGCACCTCTGCCGATGTCGTCCAGCCGTTATCTCTCGAGATCGCACATGGGCGGCGTCCTCGTCAGCTATCTCAGTGTAGGCCGCGAGACGCCGCGCATTCAAACCGGGCCGTCCGGAACGGGGCGCGGGCGTGCGACGGCGAGGTCAGACGGTCTCGGCGGTCGGGACGCCCCGGAGGACGTGGCGGATGATCTCGTCGGCGCCGACGCCGTCGGCCTGGCCCTCGAAGGACAGGATCAGCCGGTGACGCAGCGCCGGGGGGGCGACCTCCTGGACGTCCTCGAAGGCCACGTTCGCCCGCCCCTTGCGCAGGGCCTGGACCTTCGCCGCGAGGATCATCGCCTGGGCGCCGCGCGGGCTGCTGCCGTAGCGGACGTACTTCCGCGCGATCTCGAGGGCGTCCGGGGCGTCCGGGTGCGTCGCGCGGACCAGACGCGCCACGTACTGCTTGACGTGCGACGCCGCCGGCACGCGCCGCACCAGGGCGCGCATCCGCTCGATGCGCTCGGCGCCGGCGGCCTTGTCGGGCTGGGGGACCTCGGCGCCCGTCGTCCGGTCCAGGATCGCCACCAGCTCGGCCACGTCCGGCGAGCCCACGTGCACCTTCAGGAGGAACCGGTCGAGCTGGGCCTCCGGCAGCGGGTACGTGCCCTCCATCTCCAACGGGTTCTGCGTGGCCAGGAGGAGGAACGGCTGCGGCAGCTCGTGCGTGGTTCGGGCGACGGAGACGGTCTGCTCCTGCATGGCCTCCAGGACGGCCGACTGCGTCTTCGGCGTCGCGCGGTTGATCTCGTCGGCCAGGATCAGGTGGGCGAAGATCGGCCCCGGCTGGAAGCGGAAGGCCTTGCCGCCGTGGGCGTCGGCCTCGACGATGTTCGTCCCCGTGATGTCGGCGGGCATGAGGTCGGGGGTGAACTGGATGCGGCTGAAGGACAGGTCCAGCACGTCGCCCAGCGTGCGGACCAGCAGCGTTTTGCCGAGCCCGGGGACGCCCTCGAGCAGGGCGTGGCCGCCGGCGAGCAGGCAGGCCATGACCTCGTGGATGACGTGCTCGTGCCCGACGATCACGCGGGCGATCTGCCCGGTGATGCGTTCGTAGTCGCGCTGGAAGGCCTCGATCTGCTCGGCGGCGTCGGCGGCATCGGCGGCGTGCGTTGGTTCGGGCATGGCGGCGGTCCTTGTGCAGCGTCCCAGCAGGCCGCCCGACAGCATATCCCCGCGCCCGCCCGCTTGCCAGCCCGCGCCGACGGCGCTTCGTGACGTGTGAAGGCAGCCCGGTCATTGCGGCTCGCGCATCGAGGCCGCGGGGGGCGGGAAACTGGGCGGCTCTACGTCTGTTGTGCCCGGTACGCCTTTCGACGGGCGATCAGCTCGGCCGAGCGCCTTCGGCAGCGGTTGCGCAGATCGTCCAGGACGGGTCGGTGCTTCGGGTCGGCCAGGAGGTTCTTCTTCTCGTCGGGGTCGGCCTGGAGGTCGAACAACTGCTCGAAGACGGGCTCCTTGCCGGCGAAGTCGGCCTGCTCGTCGCGGTAGTAATTCCCCGGGTTGGCGAAGTAGCGGACGTACTTGAACCTGGTGGTCCGCACGGCCTCGATGAAGGGGTTGTCGCGGCCGACGTAGAGGTTCTCGAGGAACACGTCCTCGCGCCACGGCCTGGCGGGGTCGGCCAGGAGGGGGCGAAGGTCCCGGCCCTGGATGCCGTCGGGGGCTTTCAGGCCGGCGTAGGACAGGAGGGTCGGCGCGACGTCGGCGCTGATCGCGAAGGCGTTGATCGTCCTGCCTCGCCGGGCCTTCGGCAGGCCGGGGTCGTAGATCACCAGGGGGATTCGCGTGGCCAGGTCGTACAGCAGGCTCTTGCCGCCCATGCCGTACTCGCCCAT
>CAZXOC010000056.1:0-30933 GCA_964642165.1 uncultured Planctomycetaceae bacterium
TGTTTTCGCGGTGCCATGGTGGTATTACATGTATCAGCCGCGCGCCTGGGCAGGCTGGAGCCAATGCAGTTCAGGGCTGTGATATAGGTCTCCCGGAGCATTCAGGGCACGCTCCCTGAGTCTTGCCATCGCAGTTCCTGGCCGGCCCTCCCCACGGCGAAGCTGTGGTCCAACCTGCTTCTACGCTTCCTTCCGTCCCTCGGCATGACCGGTGACATCCCGGACGATGTCGCAGGCGGTTTGGACCCGCTCTCGCATGGCGCCGGTCAGGCAATTGGTGTCGCGGAAGACGAACTCAATGAAGTGCGCGGCACCGATGTCGAGCGTTTCCTGGAGGTGCGATCGGAGGTCAGCCGGGTCGAACTTGTCGCCGCAGAGTTTCAGGGGCACGGGCTTCCTGCACCAGATGACGTCTTCGTTGCAGTCGGTGGCGAGCTTCTCCTGATCGCACCACGGCGTGACGCTCACCTTGCGTAGGCCCGGCAGTTGCTGGAGATGGCCGATGAACCCGTGGACCGGCTCGCAGCATCCGAACTTCAGCAGTTTGAATCGGCCGGCGAGTTTTCGGAAGTGGGGCATGAGGAACTTGCCGAACATCTCCGGCGACAGACCAGCGGCCTCCTGCGCTTCCAGGTATCCGTACCTGTCGGTCGAAGCGACGGGCTGGCCTTGGGGGATCTCTCGGCCGGGAATCTCATCGCAAAAGCACGAACTGCCGGAGCAGTATCCCTGGTTGCCGTCGTGATTGAGCGTCAGGAGGCCTTGCTGCTCCTCCCACTGGCCCAGGGCGAAGTTGTCGTCGGTGAGGAACGTAAACAGCCGATGCACCGCGCCGGGATTCATCGCCATCTGGAGGTAGAGGTCCTGCATGCCCATCAGGTGGACGGCCTTGTTGGTGATGCCGTCGGAGTAGTAGGAGCTCACGCGGCCTAGTTCGACCGGAAGCAGTCCTTCGAACATCTCGCGAGCGACGGCCAGCCGTTGCTCGGTCTTGTCCCGATCCAGTGTGATCGTACGCTTCGAGAGCTTGTGGAAATCGGCGTCAATGTCCTGGATCGGCTTATTCGTCTTGTAGCCGAACCCACCGCTCTCCGCCCGGATGAACCGGAGTTCCTCGCAGTAGCTGCTGACGTTGGTGACGTGGTTGACGACGAACCGATCGGGGATGATCCTGTCGTCGTCGATGGTCTCATACGACACCAGGGCTAGAACAAGTTGGGCCTCCCAGTTGCGGCAGACAGGATCTTCGCAGGTCAACGGCGGGCACAGGTCGCGAAGATACCTGCCGTTGTCTTCGATGTGGAAAGGGAAGGTCTTGGCTCGCAGGCCGTTGTGCAGTCGCCACTTGTCTCTGCGATGGGTCATGACATCGCCGAGGGCGATTTCTGCGTATCTGCCGGCGAGGTCTCTCAGGTGGGATCGACATGCTTGAGTCACGGTGCGTTTCCTCGGAGTCCTGAGCATATTACCCGACATTTCCTATTCTCCTGTCTGCTGACGACCGTCGTCAGCTGTTCCCATCATCGTATCTGGCCTTCGCGTTTCGGCAAACGAATCCCGGCGTCCCGAAGGCGGGAGCGGTTTCACGGCGTTAGGCGGAATTGCTTGTTTAGTTTGAGCGTTCGTTCGAACCTGTCGCAGAACCCCCTCGCCGCGAACTGGCCGGCGTGCAGATAGAGCTGCACGCGAACCATGTCGCTGCCATCGGTGAACGTCAGCAGGCGACTCATCGGGGACCTGCCCCCGTGGTACTGGGTCAGGGCGCAGCAGTTGATGAAGTTCACGTCCCACTTCCGCTCAATGTGCGTGCGACCGTTCAGGCTATCGTCGGGGTAGGTGTGCGTATGGCCCCCGATCCAGAGGTCGATGGCGTTGGGGTGCTGGACAAGGTAGCCCTCGAAGGCTTGAGCGTCCAGCTTGCCATCGACGAAGTACAGGTACGACGCCCCCTCCGGTGCGCCCCTGGGGAAGTATCCGTGATAGCGGAAGTTGTACTTCTCACGCCTCACGCCCGTCGGCGCCCGTCCCTTGCCAGAGGGCTTGCCCGTCCCCTCCCACAGGCCCGAGCCGACCGTCGTGTTCTTCAGCATGTGATGGTGGGCGGACACGATGATCGAGTCCTTGTTGGCTTCGACCATCTTCCTCCACCAGGCGAACGTCTCGCCGGTGACCGCGCCCGCAGGATACCCGCCACGAGCGCCCAACCGACCACGGCCGACGGGAAGTTCCAGGTCGTTCCGGTCGCTCATCATCAGGAACAGCAGGTTGCCGACGCGGAAAGAGTATCGCTCCCACGTCCCCTCGACCGGGTAGGGCCGTCGGGCAGCGCTCGCCCCCGAGTGTCTCGTGTTCTCGCCCGTCGGATCGATCCACTTGCGGAACCAGCGGTACCGGGCATCGGCGTCATGGTTGCCCCCCAGGCAGTAGAACTGCTCGCGGCGGTGCTTGCTGAGCGCACTGAACTGCCGGACGACCTCCCGTCCTTCACGGTCATCCGGGAAGCCCTGGTTCCCCGAAATGTCGCCGACATGCAACGCAGCGTCCCACTCGAATCCGGCGTGGGCATCCTCGGATTGGCGAATGGCGTCGGCCAGGCTCTCCCGCTGGCGGCGCTTGTCCGTGCCTACGTGAGCGCAGCCCGTTGCCCATAGCCGGAACTTCTTTGCCTCTGCGGCCGGTGTCGCCTTGGGAGTGACTGTCGCAACCGCTGCCGCCCCCGCCGCAACCAGGAACTCTCGTCGATTCACCGTCGGGCATCTCCCTGCCACCGTGATTCGCATGACCAATCGTCAAGGATCTGCGAGATTTCCTAGAGCGTTTGTGCCGGTCTCCGGGTCGCCTGTCGGCGTCAGCCTGCATCGACAATGCTCCGGCTCGCCACATACTTACGTAAGACCGCTTAGCATCCTATCCATCTGGGCAAGCGGCTCTCGGTGCGTGATATTTCGCAGACAAGCTGTTTGAACAGGTCCAGGACAGTCCCTTGATACTCGGGGTCATTTGCGAGATTGGTGGTCTCGTCGGGATCCGCCTTACGGTCAAAGAGCATGGTTTCGTTGCTGGGTGCGTAGAAAACCAGCTTGTAGTCGTTGGTGACCAGACTGCGATACTGCAGCTCTTCAAAGGCGTCGTACCCTTCGTGGTCATACTCGATCAGGGCGTTCCTGCGCACGGGGCGGGCGTCGCCGGTGATCACGGGGGTGAGGATTTCGCCCGGCAGGGCCGGCTGAATGGGGGCGGCCATCCGGCGCCACCTCTCTTCGTGCTTGTCGGCGGGCTGGCTGACGTCGGCGAGATCGAGCACGGTCGGCACCAGGTCCAGCATGCTGACCACATCTTCGACGACCTTGCCCTTCTGCCGGGCCCAGGGCACCTTGGCCAGGAACGGGATGTGCGCATGGCCGTCGTAGGGGTACACCCCCTTGTAGAACAGGCCGTGCTCGCCGAGCTGGTCGCCGTGATCCGAGATGTACATCACGATCGTGGTGTCGGCAATGCCTTGCTCGTCCAGGGCGTCGAGGATTCTGCCCACCTGCTCGTCGACATGGGACATCATGGCGTAGGTCTGCCGAATGCAGGCCTTTGTCCATTCGGGGTCATGGGCCTCGGTCCCGACGCCGATGGCCTTCATGGTCTCCGAGCGACCGTTCGGGCTCAGGGCTATGGTGATCCCGGGCAGTTCAATCTCGCCATCTTCGTAGGAATCGCTCCATTTCTTGACCGCCGCGAAGGGCTCGTGGGGGTCGGGGAAGGAGCACCAGAGGTAGAAGGGCTTGTCGTCCTTATTCGCGTCGGAGATAAAATCGATGGTGCGATCGGCAATCCACTTGTTGTAATGCAGTTCGGGGTCGATGGTCAGGGGCTTGGGGTCCGAGTGACTGTAGGCATAGCCGGCGTAGGCCCCAGGATGGTTCTCTTCGAGCCAGGTGACATAGTCGCCATACACGTAGTTCACGTGGCCGTTGACAACATCCAGGGTCTGGAACCCATAGTAGTTGTCGGGGAATTCTGTGTAGTGCCCCCCTTCCCAACGGCCAGGCCATTTCCAGTAAATGCGGCGTTCGGGATTGGCCGTAATGTCTTCATCCTCGGCGATGTCGCGCCCGCCCCATGGCTTGAGATGGAGTTTGCCCACGGAGTGCGTGCGATAGCCGGCATCGGCCAGCATCCCCGGCAGTGTGGGGACATCCTCGGGCAGCGACACGCCCTGGGTGCGCACCCCGGAGGCTCGGTTGGTCAGCCCCGTCATCATCGTGGCCCGCGCCGGCATGCAGGCCGGGCTCGAAGAGTAGCAGTTGCGAAACAGCGTCCCCTCCGCGGCGATGCGGTCGATGTTGGGGGTCTTCAGCACGGGGTGACCCATGCAGCTCAAATGGTCAGCGCGTTGCTCGTCGGTGCAGAAGACGAGTATGTTAGGGCGCTCTTGGTTGATAGGCATTGGCACAAATCCTAAGCCGAGATTTCCTGGATAGCCTACAACGGACGACCATCGGCCTTCCTGACGATGCTACCGCCGATCGCGAGGTCAGCAAGCACCTTTTCTGCTCCACAGCGAGGTAATCACGGCGTTTCCGGGGCATGTTGTCGCCCCAAACGGCTTGCGTAGAGGCGTCCGTTGCCGATCCGAGGTGCGCGTGCGCAGGGTAGAATGGCCGGGCTATGGCCGGTGGGCGGGACGGGAAGAACTGGGGGGGGCTGTCCGCCCGAATAGTCCGGTCACGGCGGTGCCATAAAGACTTACGGCAGGTTGCCCTTGGAGGTTTCGTCTGCTATCAGAGGCGCATGAGTACCGTCATCGACCTCTTCGAGAGCCTCTGGGACGCCCTGGGATGCGTCGGCGAACTGCTTGGTTACTTGCTGCGTTTCGTCAGCGTTTTCTTTCGCACCCGCGCATCGCTGGCTGCTCGCCTGCTGGCCGCCACGAACGGTCGGGTGCCGGCCTGGAACAGGCGGCGATGCTGCGCGTCCATGCCGGCCCCCGACGTGCCGCCATCTGCGCGGGGACCGCGGATGGGATTTCTCGGGGGGACAGCTATTCCTCGCGGCCGCCTTTGATCGTGCCGGCAGTTATCTCCAACTCGTCGCGGTGCTTGATGTCGACGATCTTGCCGTCGGTGAGGTAGACGACGCGATCGGACGCGGCGAGCATCTTGTGGTCGTGTGTGGCGCTGATAACAGTGACGTTGAAATCGCGCACGAGCGACTCGAGGATTTGGATGATCTCCTCGCCGGTCTTCAGGTCGAGGTTGCCGGTCGGTTCGTCGGCCAGCACGATCGCCGGATCGTTGGCCAGGGCCCGCGCGACGGCGACGCGCTGTTGCTGCCCGCCGGAAAGCTGTGTGGGCTTGTTCAGCAGACGATCGCCGAGGCCTACGCGGGTGAGCAGTCCGACGGCCTTGTCGCGGGCCTCCATCTCGGGCATGCCGCCGAAGAGCATCGGGAGCATGACGTTCTCCAGCGCGCTCTGAACGGGGATGAGGTTGAACGTCTGGAAGATGTAGCCGATCTTGTGGCAGCGCAGCCAGGCCAGCTCGAAGGTATCCAGCGCGGCGATGTCAACTTCGTCGATGAACACCTGCCCGGCATTCGGTTTGTCCAGCCCGCCGATCATGTTGAACAGCGTACTTTTGCCCGAGCCGGACGGGCCCATGATCGAGACGTATTCGCCGCGGCGGACGGAAAGGTCGACGCCGCCGAGAGCGTGGACGGGCTGGCCGCCGAGGTGGTAGGTGCGCGTTACGCCGACGGCGCGGACGACCTCGGTGGACTGCAGGGCCTCGTCGAGTTCGGCGCTGTTGGTTTCGGGCTCGGCGTCTTGCGCTTGGGGTTTGGCTTCAGGTTCGCTCATGGGATCATATCTCCGAACGCAGGGCGACGACCGGCTGCATCCGCGCGGCCCGCCATGCGGGGTACAACGCGCCGCCTACGGTCAGGACAACGCCGATCAGGTAACACAAACCGACAATCTGCAGCATCTTCAGGACGGGCATCGTCGACCAGATCGCGCCGCCGTAGGCCGCCCAGGCTTCGATGGCCGCCAGGATCAGGCCGATCAGAATACCGGCGGTGGTGCCCACCAAGCCGATGAAGACGCTCTCCAGCAGGAACAGCCGGACAATTAACGAGTCCAATGCGCCGAGGCACTTCATGGTGCCGATCTCGTGGAAACGCTCGGTCACGCTCAGCAGCATCGCGTTGAGGACGCCGACGAAGGAGATCATCAGCGCCAGGGCGGCCATCCAGCGGGTCTGGATGACGGCGTCGTCGTCGGCGAGGTTGGCCAGCACGCCTCGGCGTTCCAGTTCGGCCTTCAGCTCCGGCGGCCCGTCGAAGGCGACGGCGCGGAGCAAGGCGTCGGCCGAGAGGATGTAGGTCAGGAATGCCAGGGCCAGCACGATGCCGCTGACGACCAGAATCGACCGGAACAGCCTGACGCGGATGGACTGCCAGGCCATGCGGACGGACTTCCAGAACGTCAGTTGGATCTGTCGGCGTATGGTTTTCTTGTCGTGTGCCATAATGGTTGTCTGTGCCGGTTGGGCTGGCGGTGGCTAATTCCGGCCCTTTCCGACGCTGTCTTTGGAGACTTCCATGACGATCAGGCCTTTGGCCATGAGGGTCTTGAGGAACCTGCTGACCGCCAGTTCCGCCTCGGCCGACCCGAGCCCGTTGTCCGCGGCGAAGCGTTTGACGATGCGGCGGACGCTGGTCTTGCCGTCGCAGGCTTCGTAGACCTGCATGCCGAAGCGGTCCAGGCCGTACGACCGCTGCACCTTGGACTTGCCGCCGATGAACCGGACCCACCGCGGGCTGTCGAGCATCACGGTGATCAACGCGCCGCCATTGTCGCGCGTCTCGGTCTTGACCGGCGGGATCTGCATCGGCCGACCTTGCATCGCCGCCTTGCGCGAGAATTTCGTGCTGGACCGAGCCATGGCTACGCGACCTCCTCGAGCTGGTTCATCGCCAGGATCATCCGGCGGAGGAGTGAGTCGTCGTGCGGCCGGGAGCTGTCGTGTTCAGCCACCAGCAGTCGCCCGGCTTCGGTATCGTGGACCGCGGCGCCGATGCTGCAGCGGGGCCGCACCACGCCCAGCGGGAATGGGTAGCTTTTCACGCCCGTGCGGTGCAGGCCTTCCAGCCGCCTGCCATGGTGCTCGATGGCCCAGTTCTGTTCGGTTCCGCCGCGGAAGTGTCGCCGCGTACGGAAGCGCGAGAACTCCAGCCAGTCGGCCATTTCTCTGCGTCCCAACGCCAGGTCGGCGGGGTAGATCTGCCGGAGCATCAGCGTCTGTCTGTCCGGCCCGGCAAACTGCAGCGACAGGTCGCCCAGGAGCAACTCGTGCTGGTCGACGACGAAACCGGCGGGCACGTGGAACAGGCTGTCGAACACGGCCCAGGTGGTCGGTGCGCCCATTTCGGCGGCGCGGAGCGATTGCAGGGCGCGCCACGGGGCGCCGCGCCCGCCGGAATCCTGCGGGCCGACGACGGCCTCGATCTGCACGCCAGCGTCCGGGGCCCAGCCGTACCACAGGGCGCACGGGGCGCCCTTGCTGCGCTTGCCGCCGCGGCTTATCGCCCGCGTGACCGGTTCAAATCCGTCTGGCGACGGGCAGGCAGCCTCGTCGTCAATCCTGGCTTTCAGCGACCTGAGCCGACGGCGCAGCCAGCGCCCGGGCCGGAAGCGCTTACGCTTCGGCCGCCACCACTTCAACTGCATCACCACGTCGGCGCCGCGGCCGAGGATCATGGTCCCGCCGGAGAACTCGCCCCCGATCTTCAGCGGCCGCCACCGTGCCGGCACGTCCATGCGCCACCCGGCCCAGGCCAGGCAGCTTGGCCTGGCAGGGCGTTTCGAGGCGGCGGCAGGTTGTCGCTTGGTGGCCGACAGGGCGGTTGCCTTTCTACACCGGCAGTTTCGCGGCGCTCTTGCTCATGACGACGAAGCCGAGGCTCAACATGGTGATCAGCCCGATGCCGGCAGAGAAGCCCGCGGCGAAGACGATGCGGTACTTCGGCCAGTTCTCGCCGAACCACTTCCGGCAAACGTACCGGCCCAGCAGGGCGCCGATGAACATCGGGACGATCGCGTGCGGCACGGACTGGTCGAGCCCGCGCACGACGCCGTAGACCAGGAAGATCGGCAGGCCGAAGTGGTTGAGCGTAGCGTAGACGGCCAACGCCAGTACGAAGCCGACCGAGAGGTACTCCCAGACGAACGCTTCCTGGAACGGGCTGGCGGCCTCCCCGGGCAGCGTCGCCGAGTAGATCAGCCCCTGGCGGAACGCGCGGAGTTCCCAGAACTCGTTGGCGTAGGGGAACAGATCGCTGGGCACCTCGGAGATCGACCAGATGAACTGAGCGAAGATGACCGTGCCGACGGCCATGATCGGGAAGATCAGTATTTCGGCCTTGATCAGCGAGGTGAACTTGCAGCCCGTCAGCTCGGTGGTGCGGAAGAACTTCACCTGGCCGGCGTAGTTGTGCAGCGGGATCGGGGCGAACCAGATTGCCGCGCCCTTGTACCCCGAGAGGATAAACGTCGCCTCGCGGACGAACGGGATCTGCACCTGCTGGCCGACGATGCCTTCCATCCGCGCCGAGACGTAGCTGATCAGCGGGGTGTAGACGAACCCGTAGAAGATCAGAATCCACAGCGGGAACTTCTTGCCGCCTTCCGGGATCGGCGACCACTGGTTCACCAGCAGGTACGTCAGCGTGATGTAGGTGATCGTCGAGAACAGGTAGATGCCCAGGGCGATCCAGATGGAGAAATCGCCCCGACCGGCCGGCGGCTTGAACAGCTTGAACCAGTCAGTGCTGCCGGCGCCGGTGGTGCCCATCTCGCGGCGCTTCTTGCGGTAGTTTAAGTAGAGATGCACAAAGCCGATCACCGCGATGGCGAACAGCAAGCCCAGACGGAAGCTGAAGTAGAAGTCCATCGTGTTCGACTGGATGGTGTGAATGCCGCCGAGCCCCGGCTCCCACCCGTGCAGCAGGCCGGTTTGGAACAGGATGGGGTTGGCGATCATGGTGATGATCAGCCCGATGAAGCTGCCCACCATCGCCCAGAACGGCAACACCATCCCCAGCACGACGAACGACAGGTCGAAGCTGATCATCATCGGCATCGCCGGCAGTGCCTGCTCGGTGTAGCCGGTCATGTCAGCGAACGGCAGGGGAATGATGCGCAGAGAACTGGTGAAGATGGCGCTGGTGATGTTCGGGATCGCCAGGTAGATCGTCCCGAACGCCAGGCCGGCCGCGCCGCCGATACTGAATGTCCGCCATTGCCAGCTATCTTTCTGGCTGGATGCGTCGGCCAGGGCCGTCATGCCCATCGCGCCCACCGGCGCCATCGGGAAGGGCAGTTCCTCGACGTCGCTGGTCAGGCGGAACATCACGTAGCCCAGCCCGAAGTGGTCCAGCCGGGAGATGAACATCTGCAGCAGCATCAGACCGATCGGCAGCATCCAGGCCGTCATCATGAAGTCGCGCTGGGCCAGGACCGACGGGTCGGACGGGGCGTACCACTGGGGAATGTACTCGGCGATGCCGAGGCGGCGCATCTCCTCGGATTGGACCAGGAACTGGTGCCACAGCAGGCCGCCGCCGGTGTGGATCACGGCGCCGCACATGTAGAACAAGACGAAGATTTCCGGGCGTTTGAGCGTTTTGAGCGCGCGGCGGGCGACTTCGACGTACAGGATCACCGTTACCCACTGGGCGGCCGGCCCCATCTCGACGCCGGCGACCAACTGCATGTACAACTGCGCAGGAGTCATCAGCAGGCCGACGAACAAGGCCATCACCACGGTGCCGAGGTTGACGCCGTGCTCGAAGTGATCCGGACGTCGGATCAGGTCCCGAAACTCCTTGAATTCCTTGTCTTCTCGCATCTATGCCCGCTTTCGATCAGACACGTCTCACCCGGCGCGATTCTCTCTTGGTTGTCACAGTCCGGCTGTTTCGGCTTGGCCGACCCAGGGCATGGCGGCCAGGGATCCACGCCCCTGGGCCAGGAACTCCAGAATGCGTCCGGGCTCGAGCCGGCGCCAGCCGAGCAACTGCCGGCGCAGGTCGCCCAGGAACACACGGTTGAGCCGGTGCCAGGCCCGCACGGACCCGGAGGCCCGGCGCAGTTCGATGTGGATTCCGTAGATGTCCTCCCCGTCGGCCGGTTCGATGGTCAGCCGGACTTCCTGGCGGACGCCCAGGTCGTACGGCGCCAACCAAACGGTGCCTTCGATGCCCATCGCTTCCAGGCCCTGGACGGACTTACGGAACGTCGTGAGCTTGTCCGTGCTGAAGTGCCCGATGCTGCCCTCGGCGTGGGCGTCGAGGTACTCCAGCAGGTATGCCGCGACGCCGTTGGCGGTCTTGGCGTTGACGGTGAACGGTAGCGTGTCGCGGATGACCCCGTCGACCGGCTCCGGGACCGCCCAGGTCCGCTTGTTGGACGGCGCCGCCATTCGCCCGGCCAGGTACGCCGGAATTAACGCCGCAACCATCACCACCACCAGGACCATGAACATGATCATGATCGCCTGGGAGCCGGAGTAGTTCAGCGTCATCCCTCCGAGCCACCCAAGGGCGTCAAGGGCCGTCGCGGCGCCCTGGCCGACGACATAGCCGAACACCGAGCCCATCAGCCCGTAGGTCATCGCCTCGGCGAGGAACAGGAACCCCACGTGGATCGGCGCCAGGCCGAGCGACGTGTAGATGTAGACCTCACGCCGGCGCTCGGCGATCGAACTGAGCATGGTGTTGAAGATGATCGACGCGCCGATGATCAGCGGAATCAGCAGGCTCTTGGGCGCCGACGGCAGCAGAGGGGTCGAGGCAAGCACCTGCAGCGGCTCGCCTTTGGCGCCGTGAATCACGCTGAATGCGAAACGGTCGGCCAGGCGTTCGGCCACGGCGCGAGCCTGCCCGGCGTCATCCGCGTGGATCGCCACCGATTGCAGCGTGCAGTCGCGTTGGTCTTCGAGCATCGCCTGCGGCAGGATCAGCACGGACTGGCCCGGGGCGGCGCGGAGTTCCTGCTCGGCGGCCGCCGCCGCGCCGGCTTCCTCCGCCGCGGCCATCAATTCCAGCGTGCTCTGCTTAGACCGCGTCAGTTCGTCGCCTGTCATGGCTGTGTAGTCCAGCGGGGCGAGCGAGCGTCTGTCCAAGTCGCGCGCTTTGACGTCGAATGAGTCGCTGTCGAAGACATCGACCAGCTTCAGCGCTTGCCCGGCGACGAGTATACGGTCGCCCCGCTCAACGCCGAGATGCTTGGCGGCCTGTCTTGCCACGTAGCAGCCGCCGCCGGCAGCGAAGCTGCCCCAGTGGGGCAGAATCTCCTGGACGCCGGAAACGTTCGACTCGGCGCTGTCGAGGCCCAACGCCGAGGAGAACTCCACGTGCTTGCCCGTGTTCGGGTTCACGGCGTTCAGCCGCCACTGGTTCGTCGGCACCGACCACCACATTCGGCCGACGACGTCGTCTCGCTCGACGACGCCGATCAAGCAGTTTCGGACGGCGTCCAGCGTTGCGGCCGGAAGCGGACGCGAGCTGGTCTGGCGGATCAGCACGCCGGTGAAGCTGGCTTTTTGGTCCAGGGCGTACTGGCGGTAGCCGCTATACTGGCTGGTCGAAACGAAGCACAAGAGGGCGAACGTAATCAGCACGACGGTCATGCCCGTCAGAACCGTACGCAGCTTGCGGCGCCGCATGTTGGCGATGCTCAGGCGGATCGCGGTGCTCAGCACGCCCAGACGCGAGGTCTTGGCGCTGCTGGACTCGGCCCGGCCGGAGCGGAGCTTGGCCAGCTCGGACTCGAATTTGCGAAGTACCAGTACGATCACCAGCAGGCTCATGAAGATGATGCCGAAGGCCATGATGACCGTCAGCGGCTGGGCGGAGATCTTGAACGCCGGATGGAAGCTCCAGAGGATGCCCGTCATGATCACGAAGATGATGAGCGTCGCGACGATCTGGTGAACGATCTTCGCCGCCGCAACCATCAGACGCTCCATCGCCGCGGCGAACGGCATCAGCAGCAGCAGCATCAGCACCGCGCCGCGGACGACGTCGTTGGCCGTATCGAGCACAGCCTGGTAGACGCGTGCTTCGGTGGCCAGCGCGGCGCCGGCGTCGCGGACGAACGCGTCGCCCAGGTCGTCCTTCAAGTGGGTTTTGGCCTTGCCGAGTCGCTTGCCGGCCTTCGCGTGCATCTCGTTGATCGCCGCGCTGGTGATCCCGGCGGCGGCGTAATCGGAGATGCGGCGTTCATTGAGACGGTGCCAGTCCTTGGCGGCCTGGTACAGCGGGTCGGCCGGGAGCGGGTCGCCGATGCGGAAGCCCTCGATGAGGTCGCGGATCGACGTGTCGGGGTTGGCCACCGGGTCGCCCATGTTCAGCAACGCCATGCGGTTCCGGGTAATGCCGGCCCGAAGGACGAGCTGCCACTGAACCTTCGGCTCGAGCAGGCAACTGACCAGGCCGTCATAGACCATCATGTTCATCCGCTTGGGCGCGCTTTGGGAGCGTGCGTCCAGGAGGCTGGCGTTGGGCAGAGGCATCAGGTAACGAGGGTCTTGCAGGCCCGCGACGGTCAGTTCGGTACAGGAGAACACTACGCCGCGGAAAGGTGTCTTGCTCTTATGGCCGTAGGCGAAGTTGTCATGGAGCTTGACGCCGCGCCCGGCGCGGCTCAGGTCGATGGCGCGCGTGATGGCGCCGTGGTCGTCGAGTTGGTAGGATTCCAGGTGGAATCCCCCCAGCCAGCTACGCGGGCGGCGGGGGATGAACTGGAACAGCGCCCGTCCGTCCGGCCCAGTGAAATGGAACTCGTATCGCCGCATGCCGGCCGCCAGCGGCCAACCGGAGGGCGTGAAGCCGTCGGTGGTGAACGGACCAAGGACCAGCGCGGTCAGGTATCCCTCCATCGGCAAGCGCGGCACGGGCGTTCCGGGGGAGACGTCCACGGTGATCGTTCGGACCCGGACCCAGTCGGGGGACATGGTGGGGCTCTGGCTGATGTGGAAGTCCTTGTGCCAGTCCTGGACGGTGTCCCGGTCACTGGCGCCGGTCAGCGCATCGAGCATCGAGATCGTCGCGTCGATTTGCGGCCCCAGCCGCGACCAGTCCAGTCGCTCCGCTTGGTCGAAGGGGGTGTCGACGCGCCGGCGGTAGCCGTTGAGGGTCGCCCAGGTCATCGAGTAGGTCTGGAAACTCGCCACCGGGGTGATCACCGACACGTCGCCCTGCGTGTGCGTGTTGGTCGTACGGAGGTCCGTGAACGGCCGGAGGTTCACGGCGCGTCGCTGGGCCTCGTCGGGCCAGACCTTCTCGGGGCCCTTGTTGACCCTCGCTTCCACCCAATTCTGGAACGGCCTGGCGTTGCTGCTCTGGCCCATGATCAGGAACCGGCAATAGTGCTGTGGGCCGACGCACATGCCCGCGTCAGACAGATCCAGCCCGAGCATGAAGCCGATCGGCCGGGTGGTGGTCTTGTCCTTGCCTTCGGTGGGCTCCAAACCCAGCGCTTCGGTCAGTTCGTTCCGCATCTGCCGTCGCCGTTCCGATGCGTCGGCCACCGCCTTGGCCTGCTCGTACTGGCCTTTCGTGCGGTTCCAGGCGAGAGCCCACAGTTCGCGGGCAAGTTGGGCCTGCTCGTCCGAGACTGCCCTTCCGGTCAGCAGGCTCACCTGCGTGCCGCGGTACCTGGATCGTCTGGCTTTCGCCTTCGCAATCCCTTGCTTCACCTCGTCGGTCTGCTCCAGCACACGGAGAGACTGCAGTTCTGTGTCAGCGGCCACGACGACCTTGTCCACTTCGTCCCGGGTGAAGGTGTGGATGGGTTTGAACTTCGGCTCGTGCAGGTTGGCCGGGGGCGTGTCGGAGGCCAAGCCCTTCACCAGGTTCCACGCGGCCTCGTACTCTTCAAGGACCTTGTTGTCCTCGCGGAGCGAGTCGGCGCGTTCTTCCTCGGCGACCGACAAGGCGCCGGCCATGTGGCGGACGCCGAGTATGTTGATGGACTGTGCGTCGAGGAACCCCACCAGCACCGGACGAGCAGGCGGGTTGGCCGTGAAATGCCGCAGGAGGGTCAACCCCATTGCGGCATCGACCGCGACGTCGGCGCCGGGGGCCAAGTCGGGCACGACGGACATCGCGTCGATCGGCACGCAGATCGCCAGGGCCTTGCGGCCCATCGCTTCGGGTTTCGGCTTCACCAGGGCGTAGATGTTCCGCGCCTCGACCTTCTCCCACTTCGACTCGCATACCAGCGTGCCTTCCGGGATCGAACCGGCCCGCAGCTTTGCGGCCAGTACGCTCTCGCCGGGCACGTAGAACCGGGGCAGGTACACCGGCAGCGGCAGTACGTGCGACGCCGCGTCGTGCTGGTCGGTCTCCGGGTCGCCCAGCAGGATGACCGCCCTTGCCCCGGCCCGGACCGCCCGTCGCCATCTCTTGCCGGCCGACATCTCCATCACGGCAATCTGCCCGCGGAGACTCTTGGCGGGAATGTCCTCCAGCTCGCCGCGCTTGACGTAGATGAGCTTGCCGCTGATCCCGCCGCGCGGCGTGCTATGCAGCCGGACGGCGGCCGGCCAGAAGGGGTAGACCTTGTGCGACGTGGGGTTCGCCTTGGAGCCGACCAGCAGTTCGGCCTTCTTCGTGCGGGGGACGACCACGTCGAACGTGTGCTGCCAGATCCTCAAGCCGCCGTCGGGGGCCTCGTCGATCTGTTCGATCTGCTCCAACAGCTTGTCGGAGACTTGCTTGTGTTCTTCCGAGCCGACGACGCGCGACCCCACGCCGGCGATCCATTCGGTCGCTTTGCGGACGTCTTCGACGGCTTGGGACGGTCCCGTCGGTGCGGCGAAGGCCGATCCGGCCGTCGCCGCCGCCAGCAGTATTGTCAGGAACATCTTCGGCATCAGCACTTGCCTCACTGATCGCCCGGATTATCGCGCCGGGTCGGCTGGTCTGATCGTTAGCCCGGCTGGACCCTCATCTGAAGCACTTCGGCGCCCATGGCGGCCAGCGTGGACGGGATGATCGCCCAGATCGCCGCGGCGAGCAACTGCCCGACGATCAGGCCCAGGAAGAACGGCGCGGCCTTGCGGTAGAGTCGGGCGCCGCCGAAGTGGAGGATCAACACCTTCAACAACCACCCCAGCAGGATGCTCGGCCAGCCGAGGGCCGGAAGGTAGCCTCCGCCCATCAACAACCCGATCGGGTGCAGCGGCCAGCTCGGCCACAGCAGACACGCCCACATCAGCAGGCCGGCTGCCGCGGCGCCGCCGACCATGTGGGCGGGGCGATTGTATGTGACCTCGCCAAAGCTGTCTCTCTCGGGATCCTTCTCGATCTTCTCGTGCTGGTGGAAGAGGCCCATGGCGTCGGAGAGCCGCCACTGGCCCGTTCGGTTGATGGGGGCAATGTCGGCATAGGAGACGTCCTCGTTGTAGTTCATGTACAGGTGCACGGCGCCGCAGATCACCACGCCAAGCATCATGACGCCAAGGAGGATCCATGCCAGCCGGGCCCGACGCCGAGGGCTGGCGTCCTCATCCATGCCCAGCGCGTGGATTCCCAGCCCGGTGGCGCTGATCCTCGAGCTGTCTCGGAACAACAGCGACGGAACCATCGAGAACAACACCGTCGGCCCGCTCAGCCAGGACACCGGCAGCATCTGTATCAGATGGTGGGTGCCCGCGCATCCGATGTTCATGAACGGGATGCCCGTCTCGGCCACCAGCCGGGCGATCACCAGCGAAATCACGAAACCGATCACAACGAACGCCACCGCCGCGACGGGCTGGACGCCGACCCACATCAGCCACCCGGCCGCACCGGCGAAGCCGATAGCGAGAGTCCAGCCGGCGGCGCGGTTGTAGCAGTCGTTGTCACCTTTCGATCGCCGGAACATCGCTCGGAACACCCGCGCCCATTGACTGCGGCCCAGCCAGAGCACGCCGATGGCCAACGCCACCAGCGACCCGGTGTGCTGGTCGCCGATCGCGCCGGCGTTGTAGGGCGGATAGTATGCCGTGTTGACCACGGCATAGGCCACGTACAACAGGTGGAAGAACACGATCGAGAATCCGATCCGACTGGGCATGAAGAAGGTCACGCCGACGATCAGGAACACAATCTGGTTGGTCTTGATGCCGCTGGTGTCGCCGACGTGCCGTAACGCCCCTTCAGTAAAGAGGCTTTTGAGGTCCCACTTCAGCGGGATCGCCGGGACCTTCGTCGGCATGTACAGGTTCGCCCCCTGCAGGCAGTACAGGAAGACCACCATGCCGGCAGCGATCCAGAATGACTTCTTGCGGAACAGGCCCGCCATCAGTCGGCCCTTTTCAGGCGATTCCAGCAGACGCTGCTGCAGGCCCAGCAGCGGGAACGCCAGGCGCTCGTTGTGACGCCACTGCGGCAAGACGACCATCGCCAGACCGACCATCATCGCCATCGAGAACAGGGCCATCACGCCCCAGGAAGCCAGCGGCCCGGTCCATTTGTGCCAGGGGATCTGCTCGCCGGGGGGAAGCTTACGGAGGAAGTAGTTCGAGGCCGATGTATCTTTGCCGTAGCCCAACTCGTCCGGGAACAGGCTCTCGGGCACGCCGACCTTCTCCACCGATTCGGCGAGCGCCGAATTGCTGTTGATCTGCGTGTTGTTGAACACGATCGAGTACGGCAAGTGCCGCAGCAAGCCGTGGCTGGTCACGACCGCCGCCATCAGCACGATGGAGAACACCAACGCCAATTGCCTGCGATCCAGGGCCAGCGTGCGGCTGTCGCCACCGGCGAGCTTGCTGATCAGCCGAAGAACGGGGTTGATCAGCAGCAGCAGCACCAGGATCACGAACAGCGAGCTGACGGGCAGGAACGAGTCCGAAATCAACCCGGTGTCGATCAGGAAGTTGACATACGGCGTGACGACCCAGATGAACACCGAGCCGATTAAGCCGATGGCCAAAGCGACAAGGGTTCGCGTCCAGGGATAGCCCTTCTCGTGTGTATCAGTCACTCCTTTGGCCATTCGGTACGGTCTCCGGGGCCGCCAGGCCCACTCGCCGGTTCCGATCCGGAAGCTCCGATCGGCCCAGTCCCGTTGTCACGAACCGCTGCAGGTCTGCCGCGCTCCAGTCGTCGAGTTTGCTCTCGTTGAGATGCTCCGCCGTCGGTTCGCAGAGCATGCCGTGGGAATCGCCGCCTGTAGGCTTGCCCTCGTCGTCATCCCAGCCGATGGTGAGCGTGAGCGTCAGCAGATCGCCTCTGACGTACCCTCGGAAGCGGCCGCGCTCGTGGTTTGTTAGGCCGGCGAAGGTGATGGCTATCTCGATTGGTGCTGTGGGGTCATTGAAAGAGTGCTTGGTAATGCCCTTGAGGCTCCCAGAAAGAGATAGCTCCAGGGCATCAAGGATGTTGGACTTGCCGGGGTTGTTCTCGCCGATGAGGGCCTGCAGCGGCTGGACCTGGAACTGCAGGTCCTTGACTGACCGGAAGTTCTTGATGTGCGCTTCGGCTATGCGCATGTCGGGGTCCCCTCGATAGGTCCGGTTGTTCTCCTATCACGCCAGCCAATACCACGGAAGCTGAGTACTGTCAAGATCAAGGTGTCGTGCTTTGCTGGCCGAACCGTGCGCGGGTCTTGTAGCAGAGCCTGGCATGCGGGCCCCGATAGCGCCCGCGTATCCGAATCACAGGCCGGGGGGGGGAGCCCCGGCCTTGGTTCCCAGGCGGGAAAGACCTGGGCTGTTCGCTCCGAACGCTGTGGACCGCTGTCCGCCCGAATAATCCGGTCGCGGCGGTGCCATAAAGACTTACGGCAGGTTGCCCTTGGAGGTTTCGTCTGCTATCAGAGGCGCATGAGTACCGTCATCGACCTCTTCGAGAGCCTCTGGGACGCCCTGGGATGCGTCGGCGAACTGCTTGGTTACTTGCTGCGTTTCGTCAGCGTTTTCTTTCGCACCCGCGCATCGCTGGCTGCTCGCCTGCTGGCCGCCACGAACGGTCGGGTGCCGGCCTGGAACAGGCGGCGATGCTGCGCGTCCATGCCGGCCCCCGACGTGCCGCCATCTGCGCGGGGACGGTGGATGGGATTTCTCGGGGGGGACAAGCAAACTCGATAGTCCGATATGGTCGAAGCACTCGTGGCTGGGTATCCTCCTTTCAAGGCAATTATGGGACCGGTGCTCGTTGAGCCGGGCGAGGTGGATGATCGATACCAGCCGCATCCCGCGAGGCAATAGGACAGACATCATACAGCGATACGGGCGCTAGGGCCGCGCCCGGAAGAGAGGGCCACACAATGACCTACGACCTTCACGACGTCCCCTTCAGCACGTTCGGTTCCTACATGTCGGTGTCGGCTCTGACCGGCAGGCGGGCGCCCGACGACAAGCCCGGGCTGTGGGCGCGGTCCCATCACGGCGGCGCCTATCCGCTGTTTCGCATTGCGCCCGTCGGCGTCGGCGCCGATGCTCCTACCGAAGTAGAAGCCAGCCCCACGTGCGTCCGCCTGGCCGCCTCCGGCGGCGCGATCGACGTGTGCTTCGACGGGCCGGGAACGCTCCGGCTGCGAGGATCGGGCGTCGGCGTTGCTCTCGAAGCAGCACGGGGGGCCGTCACGTACGCCACCGATGACGACCTCATGGCCATCAACGTCCGGGCCGCCACGCGACGCTACCAAGTCGAATGCCTCGCCGGACGCCTCTCCCGCGACGCTTGGCGGGAGGCCGGCCGGTACGTTACCAAGCTGGAGGTGGCGCCGAACGACAACGGCGAGTGGGAAATCGCCATCGATGAGTTCTCGAGCACCTGGACCCCGCGCGATCGGCCGGATTTCAAGGTGTGCCTCGCCGCCGCCGCGAGAGAGTTCGCCGCGTTCCTGGCCGCCATGCCGCCGGCTCCCGACGATCTCGCCGAGGCCCGGAAGCTGGCGGCCTACGTCGACTGGGCGGCGACGGTCGGCCCCGAGGGCCTCCTGAAGCGCCCGGCGATGCTGATGTCCAAGAACTGGATGTGCAACGTCTGGAGTTGGGACCACTGCTTCAACGCCATGGCCCTGACGCCGGGGCAGGCGGACCTGGCGTGGGACCAAGTGCTCGTCGTCGCCGACCATCAGGACGCATTCGGCTGCCTGCCCGACTCGATCAACGACGTCCACATCCATTACAACTTCTCCAAGCCGCCCATCCACGGCTGGGCCTTGGGCGAGATGCTCCGCCGCATGACCGTTCCCCCGCCGGCCGACGTGTTGGCGAACTTGTACGACTCGGTCGCCCGGCAGGTTGCCTGGTGGCTGACCCACCGCCGGCGCGACGCCGACGCGCTTCCCCACTACCTGCATGGCAACGACAGCGGCTGGGACAACAGCACGATGTTCGATCAGGGGGTCCCGCTTGTCGCCCCGGACCTGGCCGCCTTCCTGGTCGTCTCATGCGACGAGTTGGCCGACCTCTCCGCCCGGCTTGGCCGCCAGGACGATGTCCCCCGATGGCGCGACCAGGCCGACCGGCTGCTGGCTGCGCTACTGGAGCAGCTTTGGGATGGAGAGCGGTTCATCGCCCTGGCGACGCCGGCTCGCACGCCGGTGATCTGCGAGAGCCTCATCCCGTGCATCCCGATCCTGCTGGGCAAGCGCCTGCCGCAGCGGGTGACCCACGCGCTGGTCGCCTCCATCCGCCGCTTCCTGACCGAGTGGGGCCTGCCGACCGAGCACCCGACGAGCGAAGCCTACGCTGACAACGGCTACTGGCGCGGCCCGATCTGGGCGCCGGCGACCTACCTGACCGTCTGCGGCCTGGAACGCAGCGGGGAACACGCACTCGCCCACGAGATCGCCCGCCGGTTCTGCCGGCTGTGCGCTGCCAGCGGATTCGCCGAGAACTTCGACGCCAAGACCGGCGCCCCCCTCTGCGACCGCGCCTATACCTGGACAGCCAGCGTCTTCCTCCTGCTGGCCGAACGCCTGCACGACCTTGCGCACTGTGCCGGACCAGGGACTTCGTAGGCCCGATCTGAGGGCCGATGGAGACCGGTTTGGCGATGGCTGTGGGCGATTCTCGCGGTGCTGAGGCCGCGAGGAAGCGGAGGTAGTTGGCAATCCGAAGGTGACAGGAGCCGTGAAGCCGCACTGAGCGCAGGGAATCACCGGCTGAGCAGGCTCTATCGAACGCGTCAGGCAACTCGCTTGAGCTGGATGACTGGCAAGTGCTTTCCGCCGGCGTGATAGATGAGCTCGAGCTTGATGTTCTGTCCGGGTCTCCCATCGATGGCAGCTGCCGGCCTTGCACACGGTGCCCCTGGTGGCCAGTTGGATCTGGGCTCGATGCGAGGCGTTTCGTTTGCGGGAGGACGGTCGAAGTACACCTCGTTGGGCGTTCTGCCGTCGAGGTATTCGTGCGGTCGGTGCTCATTGTACCAGTCGAGATGGCAGGCAAGCTCTCTCCGCATGTCATCACGGCGCAACCGCAGAATGACTCGGCGCGTGCACTCGTCCTTAAGGGTGCGGATGAAACGCTCGATCACGGCAATGCTGCCGTACTTGCCCACGGCGCCAAACCGTGGACGAATTCCTTTACGCTTGCACCATGCCTTGAATCCGTCGCACCAGAACTGCGAGCCTTCGTCGCAGATGATGTACTTCGGCTTGGCCTTGGCATGCAGACGACCGAGGAAGGTACGGATCTGGATGGCCGCGACCTCCGGGTTATGAGAAGGACAGGCTCACATCCCAGAAATCGAGCCCCGATAGGAAATTACAGATTTGGCAATGCCTTAGGGACGTATCGGAAAATCAACATGTTCAACATGTTGATCATGATGATTTCGACTGTAGTTGCAGATTAGTTGCAGGTCAAGGGCCAAGGCTTAGGATGCCGAGCCCTCGCGGCAGGGCTGAGGAGGCCTGCCAACGCTCAAGATGGCGCGATCGCCTGGAAGGCGCAAGCACTTTCTCCCGTGTTCTGTCCCTAGCTGATCGCAGCGCGCGGCGGCTTCCTTGCGACCAGCCCGTTGGACCTCGGCGCTCTGCTCTGGGCTGGCTTCCTCAGCCCCTGCATGTTTCATCCGAACACGCATACGGCCTCCCGGCGGCGTCCTTTCAGCAACCCGCCGAAACACCCCAGGGGCAGGGCGGATCCGCCTCACGGCTCGTCAATGCCATCAGACGGGTCAGCTTGCTCCCAGGTCCATCTACCGTCATAGATCGGCGGGCACTCGCCGTCCTTCCATCGTTGCACAACGCTGCCGCGCGCCGCCCAGACTTCCTTCGGCACCTGCGGCAGTTCGGCCAAGCTGCAATAGCAATCCTGAACGTGCGGGGCATCGAGGGCGTGAGCGACGGGGTCATCGTCGCACGCCATGCAGCGGATCTCGACGGTCTCCACCTTGCTGCTGAACTTGACGAACGTCTGGATCTCGATAGCCGGTGAGTCGTGCTTCCACCACTCCGGCTTCGCCCAACCCACGACCCAGCGGCCGCCATGTTCGTCCGTCTTAATCATCCGGACCTTCCAGACCTCCAGGCCAACGAACTCGATCGCACGTCGGAACGCTCTCTTCACGTCCTCGGTCGGCTCTCTCCCTGCCTTCGTCATCAGCGTGCTCCCTGCCACAGCGTACAAGCGCACACTGAACGGATGCGCCGGCTCTGCTCCAGGAGCGGCCACGTCCCGGTGGGTGCCTCTCGGCGCGCCGGGCCGACGACTTCCGCTCTGCCATTGCCCGACTCAGTCCAGGAAGCTCCTCGAGCTTCCTCTCAGGCGCACGCGCTACACTGAAGCCGTCATGCTGCTTCCCGGTAGTAGCTCTTCAGCAGGCCACCCAGACGCTCCCGGCAGAGAACGGGGCCATCCTTAGGCGGAGGCTCCTCCGGCTCGTTGATCCGCCGGTTGCCCAGGCCTTGGTGTGGCCTCTCATTGTTGTAATGCGCCGCCTGGCATTCGACGACGTAGCGAACGTGGGCCTCACCAAAGAGAATCATCTTGTCCGAGCATTCGCGTTTTGCTCCCCTCACATACGACTATGCATATGCGTTCAGATTCGGCGACCGCTTCGGCAGCTTCAATGCCCGCACGCCCGTGGCCTTCAGCGTGGCACGGAACTGCTCCGTGAACAGCGGATCACGGTCGTGGATCAGGATCCGATTGTCCTTCAGGAAGCCGTCGTCCGCGTCGGTGAGATTCCGCGCCTGCTGGAGCATCCACTTCTCGTTCGGACGGCGATCGATCCCGACGATCTCGACGCGACGCGTGGCCAGATCGATCACGAAGAACACCAGGAATCGTGTCAGGCCGGTCATTGTCCATGCTTCGAGCGTGAAGAAGTCGCAAGCTGCGATGCTCTCCCAGTGCGACCGGAGGAAGTCCCTCCACCGCGTCTTCTCCGGCCGATCCGGGTCGTCCAGGAAGCCATGCTCGCGCATCACACGCCGCACTGTCTGCCAGTGGACGTCAAAGCCGAGGCCCTTGAGCTCACCGTGGATTCGGCCATAGCCCCAGCCTGGGTTCTCGTCCGCCATCCGCACGACGAGGTCGCGGATCATGTTGGCCTTCGTGGCCGGAGGACCAGGTCGCCGATTCGCACTACCGTCGTACTTGCGCGCGATGAGCATGCGGTGCCAGCGCAATATGGTCCCAGGCGAGAACAGCGTGCCGAATTGCTCGAGCAACCGTCGGCCAAGCGCCTTGCCTTTCACGGCCAGGCGGCGTTTCTGCTCGGCGTTCAGGAGCAGCCGTTTGTCGCCGAGCTTCTCTCGCAAGATTCGGTTCTCCTCGCGGAGGTATTCGATCACCTCCTGTTGCTGCCGGTTCATCCAGCCGGCGATGGCCACCGTGATGAAGGTCCATGGGTTGAAGGTCATGGACGAAGATGGTAGTGATCCGGAGCCAGGCAGGCAACCAGCGGGACCGGGACTTGTAGCCCCACGCCATACGGGGAAGTCAGCGAAGGAATCTACGTGAGCCGGCTCCGACGAACCGGTGGTTCAAGGAACGTTGCGCCTGCTTGCCGACGACACGAGCGAAAGGCCTCGACCATGACGCTTCCAACCATTGCGCGAGCGGCAAGAGGCTCCATGGCCGCGCCGGCCGCTTGCCTCCTGGCGTGCCTGTCTGCCGCAGCAGGAATCCGCGGCGCCCAACCGGCTGCACCCGCGGCCGCGCAGCCGGCGCCGGTCGGCCGGCTGTGCCAGGTGAGACTGCTGACGGATGTGGGGCCGGACCTCACCTCCCTGGAGTCCGTAGTCCGCGCCGTCGTCCGGCCGGACATGCCGGACGAAGAGAAGTGTCTCGCGCTGTTCTGGGTTGCTCACGACCGCCGCTACTGGTACCCGGCTTTCTACCCGAGAGAGAAGGGCCGGGCCGTGTACGACCCGATCCTGCTTCTGAACTGCTATCCGGCCATCATCTGCCAGCAGGACGCTGCGCTGACGACGGCCCTGTGGGCGGAGGCGGGGTTCGACGTTCGGTACTGGCAACTGGGGGGGCATACCACGGGAGAGGTCTACTACGGCGGGCGATGGCACAACTTCGATGCGACCAACGGCCGGTACGTCCGCACGCCGGACGGCGAAGTCAGCGACGTGACCGTCTCCCAGCGTTTCTACAAGGCCACCCGCGACAGCCGCGGCCGGATCAGCCGCGTCGAGCCCTTCGATGATTTCGAGATCGGCCACCGGATGAACTTCACGCTTCGCAGGAACGAGGCCTTCACGCGGTACTGGCATCCGCTGGGCGATGGTCCGGACTACTGGAGGTCCAGCAACACGCCCGGCAAACGGGCCGACGATCGCGGCAGGCATCGGCTGGGGCTGAAGGCGAGCATGTCCCGCAAGCCGTACCGCTTTAACACGAAGGGCGCCGGCATCGCCAACGGTCGGTGGGAGTTCCGCCCGGACTTCCGGCTGAAAGGTTGGCAGGACCTGTTCGAGAAGACAGACAACGTCGCCGCCGACGCCGACGGGCGGTTGCTGGCGCCCGTCCGGCCGGGCAGGCCGGCGGAACTGATCTGGCGGGTGGCCACGCCGTACACGATCACGGGCGCCTGGGTGGAAAGCGACTTCGCCGCCGGCGAGGACGGTCGGGTCAGGATGCTGGTCTCCGCCGACCAGGGCGCGAGCTGGAAGGAGCTCGCGCCAATCGCCGCCGGCCGTCGGAAGTCAGCCCTGCGTGAGCACGTGGCCGGGGGGTGGGAGTACCTGGTGAGGCTGATCTTGGACAGCCCGTCGGCGCGGTCGATCCGTGTGGCCGGCCTGTCGACGAGCACGGTGGTGCAGGTCAACCCGCTCAGCCTGCCGGCTCTGCGGAGCGGGAGAACGACCGTCCGCGTATCGGCCGGGGAGCAGGTGGAGACCTTCACGATCTACCCGAGCCTGGAAACAGCGGAGTGGCGGGCGCACGTCGTGGCCGAGGAGAATGTGGCGCCCGGGGGGAGGCCCGGATCCGCCACGCTGCGAGCGAAGGACGCCGGCAAGGACAGCAGCATCGTGCTCAAGATCGACGCCTCCGGGCCGGTCCGCCAGGTCCGCTGGGGTGGGCGGCTGCTCACGGTCGAGGGGGACCTCAACGAGATGCTCTATTCCGCCAACGGCACCCAGTGGAAAAAGCAGCGCATGACGTCGAGGTGGACCCGACCGGGCAGCACCGTGCCGAATCGGTACACCCCGTTCTACGAGACCACGTTGGGCTGGCCGGAGAACGCACGCACCGTCTTCCTGAAGTATCGTTTCGTTCGCTCGACGAACGACCTGACGTTGCTGTCGGCATTCCGGATCGACCTGGACTACCAGCCGCCAGGACGCACGTCGACCTTGCCGATGGAAGTGACGTTCTGTTGGGAGCAGGAAGAGGCCGGCCGCATGGTGGAGAAGACCCACACGCAGATCGTCCGGCGGGTGCCCTTCGCCTATCCCATCCTTGTGGGCGGCAAGGAGAAGCCGCTCATGAAATGGCTCCGGCTGTCGCTGTATGACGGCGGCAGCGACAGTCCCTCGAGCCTTCCGGTCGGCCCGAAGCGCGCCGAGCCCCGGGACGGCGCCCCGTAGCGGCGGTCGCGTTCCGCTTGCCGATGCTACTCCCCCGGACGGACCTCGATCCGGCAAGCCTGGCGCACGGTTACGGTTCTCGTCGCCGACTTCGACCCGTAGGTCACCTTCACCACGTGCGGCGTCAGCGGCGTCTTCCCCTCGGGTGTCTGACGGTACTGCATCAGGTGCGCACGGCAGAGCCCGGACGCGTCGGCCTTGCCCCGGAAGACCTCCTTCCCGGCCTTGTCGGTGATGGCCACGGCAGCGCCCGCCTGCGTCTCCACGGTGAGCGTCCAGCCGACGGAGAAGTCCCGCGTGCGCGTGCCGTCGAACACGACGTCATCGAGTGAGGCGCCGCCCGCGAAGCGGCAGTCGATGAATGCGCTGCCGGTGGTGGGTTTGTCCCAGTAGCCGCAGCGGAGCCACTGGAAAGCCCCCGGCGCGTCCGCCTTGACGAAGGTATTCCCGAGGAACACCACATCCGAGGACCCGCAGCCGTAGCTCTCCGAGAGGACTACGCAGTTGGCGTTGGTCGTGACCCGGTTGTTGCGGAACCTCAACCCGCGCGAGCTGGCCTCGTGATGCCCGCAGACGGTGATCGCCCGGGCGTACACCTCGCCGGGCGCCTCGGTCAGGGCGACGATCTCGTTGTCGTGGATGTCGATCTCGCCGGAGGTCCTCCACTCCACCTGTCGGGGATCAGCACACGCGGCCCAGACGTTCCGCGCGTTCCCGCGGAACCCGTCCGTCAGGCCCGACGTGGTGATGAACGTATTCTCGAAGACCTCGACGTGGTGCGGCCCCCAGCAGAGGCGCAGGGCCGAGCTGAGACTGCTGCTGGAGCCATACTCCTTGCTGACCTTGCCGGTCGAGCGGGAGTACGTGTAGTTGCGGGACACCTTGCCGTAGGAGGCGCCCGTTCCCACGAAGACGCATTCGGGCATCTCGCCGCGGCCGTAGATGCGATTGTTCCTCAACCCGAAGCCCTTGACGGCGCCGGCGACGGAAACCCCCATGGAGTTGGTCATGCAGGAGCCGAGATAAACCATGTTGTTGCAAATCTCGACGTCCTCCGTCTGCGGCTTGCCCTGTCGGGCGGCGGACTCCGAAGCGCCGAACTGGATGCCCGTCTGCCGGGCCCGCAAGATGATGTTGTGGTGGGCCCTCGACCCGCCGCTGCCGACGGCGGGGCTGAAGTGAATCCCCGCGATCTGCTGATGGCGGCTCGTCGTGGTCGTCCCCTTGTCGTAGATCAGGTTGTGGTGCACGTTGCTGCCCGCGCCCTGCCACGAGAAGAGGATCCCCTGGCCGTCCTTGCCGTGGTACGTAACGCTCAGGCCCGCGACCTCTACCTTCCGGCAGCCCCGGAGGAGCACGGGATAGCGGCGGCGGCCCGCGCCGGGCCCTTCCTCGATGACGCCGTTGACGATCTTCACGCCCGTGCGTCTCCTGGCGGTCATCCCGTAGACGTTGTCCAGAGCCTTGCGGCCGTAGGCGATCGTGTGGCCGTCCAGGTCCAGCGTGACGTTGTCGGCGGCGATCTCGATGGCGGTTCCGTCGGCGTCCAGATCGGATCGCAGCAGGTAGGTCGCCCCCGCCCTGTCGAGGACGTACGGCGGGCCGCGAAGCTCACCCGGCAGGCTGATCGCTTCTGCGTGCGGGCGGAGCGTCAGGACGCTGTCTTTGCCCTTGATCGTCCTGCCGTCCGGGGAGACGTATACGGGGCGGAAGTGGCAGGGCCTGCCGCCCGGCAGCCCGGTGAGCCGATGCAGTTGGCTCCAGCATGGCTCCTGAAAGACCCTGACCTTGTCGGACACTTCCTTGCAGACCGGCGGGAGGGAGAACTCGGGCGTCTTCTTGCCGTAATCTCCCGTCGGACCATACTCCACGTAACCCTTGCCGGCCGCCTCGACGTGTCGGGCCTCCGCCCCGTTCTGCCAGTACACCACCGCCGAGGTGGGCGAGACGTGCGTCCAGACGTCGGCGAACGGCTCGAAGGCCTTCCCTGATGCTGGGCCCGAGGCATCCCGTGCGACGGCTCGCCCCCCCGCCCCCAGGATCAGGACCATCGTCACGAGTGCACGTGCTCTCATGGAGAATTCTCCTCTGGCCCGGCTGTTCAGCGGGACCCGCGATTGCCTGAGGTGAGACGTCTGGTCTGTGGAAGGGCAGTGATCGTGGGCCCTGGTTGCGAGCCCCTTGCCCTCCATGGTGAGGCGCTGTCCCTGAGCGTCGCCCGGCGGCGGACGTTTGCCACGGAATCCCCACTGCAGGATTCGCTTCTCTCCGCGGGGATGCTCGATCACCTTCTGCTGTTGCCGGTTCATCCATCCGGCAACGGCTACGACGATGAAGTGCCATGGTGTGAAGGTCATAAGGCCGGGGATTGTAGCAGGGCGAGGGGGGCCGGGGAAGTCCGAAGGCCTGCTATCGCTCCCAGTTCCTGACCTGCCGCCAGTTCACCGAGAGCGTCTGCGCGAAGGCCTCCGGGTTGGAGTCCCGCATCGCCAATAACTCGGCAAGCTTCGTGCTGGCGGCGATCATGATCGTCTTCATCTCTTCATCTGTGATCCTGGACAGATCCGGGTCCTCAAGCAACGCGGAGTACTGCCCGGCGTGCAGGTCCTCGATAGGCCCGTTGCGGAACGCCAGCAATGTTATCACGTTGGCTTGGTCGCGATACGTGAACGTGCCGCCGGGCGGCACCGGCAGCCGGGGGTCGGCACCCACCCGCTGCTCGGGGGTGAAGACCTCTGGGACGGTCATGTAAGCCTTGTTGAGCTTGCGCAGGACCCGATGGACCCGGCGGAAGTAGTCATCGCCACTCGCCAGGAGCAGCCGGTGGTTGAACACCTCGATGTCGACGGTATCATCCGTCAGGACGATCCTGAGGTGATCGTACTCGGCCGGCTCTGCGGCGGCCCTGTTACCGTAGACGCCGCCGCAGTTCAGGGCGTTCTCGCGGATGATCGCCTTCCGCAACTCAACGGGGATCTTCGATCCCTTCCACGTCTGCACCGGCAGGCTGCTGCGTCTCATGCCCTTGGGCAACACGCCGCTGCGGTATTCGATTCGCTGGATGTCCTGGATCATTCCGTTAGCGTTCCTCCGTGCCCTCCACGCCCTCGGTGCCTTCGCCCTCTTCGGCAAGAGCCTCTGCGTGCTCCAGCGCAGCTTCCCAGGCCAGAAAGGCGTATTCCGGCAGCAGTCCCTCTTCCATGAGGCGCTCCACCAGAGCCGGGTTGCTCTGTGACAGGAATCCCCAGCGTTGGCGCTTTCCGGGCTTGGCCCGTGCCACCTCCAGGACCAGGGCGGCTTTCCGCCGGTCCTCCTCGTTGGGCGATCCGCACAGACGCTTCAGACGCGCGATGTTCCTGGCGGAGATGTTGCTCTGATGAAGGAGCCCTTCAATGTCCATGAGGGCCTGCGCTCGGTCGTGATCCTCCCGCGGCAGCCGCGCGCAATCCCTGCATATGTGCCGTGCATGGCCCTTGCCCGAGAACTTCTCGTTGGCGCGGGTGCGCCCGCAGACCCAGCAGTAGTGGCCCAATCGTGTCTCCCTATCCTCGCGCCTTCTTCTCGTCCAAGCGGCGGCGGCCACACAGATAACTCCGCATCAGGTCGCGGTTCTCTTCGAAGCCGTAATCCGGGTCGGCCTCACGACATGCTCGATCATACACGGGATAGGCATGGTCCCAAAGCTTGTCCGCGCCCGTCGAATCAAGGCCATGGGACTCGAAAGCCGTCAGAACGCATTCCAGCAGCGGGAGAAACTCTGAATCGTCGATCGCCGTGAAGCAGATCTGGCGTGCGAACATCGCGTCCACTTGGGCCTTGCCCAGCGCCAGTAGCGTGCTGCGGGGCGGCGTAGCGTCGGTCATTCGTCTTCATCGTCCCAGTCCGGATACTGCGACGGGCTGTCGCCGGTCTTGGCCGTCACGCGCGGATACGTGCCGCTGCCGGGGCCATCGTGGATAGCGACGACGTCGATCTGGTGCCACCAGTCGTCCCCGAAGTCGAACCAGTAGCCGAAAGCCTGGCCCTTCTTCAGGCCCAAGACGTCGACGGTCGTCCGCGTGACCACGCCGGCGGGCTTCGGGTCATCATACGGGTCGCTGCCCATCGGCAGCACGTATCGTTTGGCCTTGCGGTCCATGGGGTCCTTGCCGCCGACCTGGAACTCATACATGTGCTCGTCATCCCGGTCAAAAGCGTCGAAGATTGCCTCATGCAGTTCCGCCAGCGTCTGGTCGCCGCAGATCTGGATCGTCCGCAGAACCACGGGGTTCTTCTCCGCGAAACCCTCGGTGACCGGCCCACCGATGATGGAGACTTCAAACTCGTAGATCCGCTGGCTGCCTGAGGGGGGCGTCGAGCTTCGCTTGTCCTGGCGTTTCACGTGGTGTCCTCCCGAGTCGCTTGAGCTCTGCATCCTGGTGAGTCGGTCTCGTCATGGACAGCCTGAAGGAACACTCGGTCCTGGCGCCGGTCCATCGAGGCAGCAGTGTCCGCGGCGATGAAATGCCAAGGTGTCAAGATCATAGGGCTGGGTATTTTACCACCGGTCGGGCGTTTCAGGAAGGACCGCTTGGTCGTCGGGTCGCCTCCAACGGTCAAGTCCACGTGATGGACATGGTTGGGGCGTTTGGCGGTTACGATGTGGTCGGACTGCTCGGCCTAGTCGATGGGATCCCCAGGCGGCCGGGATGCCTTGTCCTTGACCATGCGCTAGCGTGAGTTTACCACAGCGGCGGATGGATCGGCGGGTAAGTTCTTGTTCGATGGGTAGATTCAGGCCTTGGGGGGTGTAGGGCCTACCTGGTAGCCTGGATCGATCAGGCTACGGTAGAGCCGCAAGGCCCGCGGCTCGGCTTCCTCCAGTTGCCAGCCGATGCGAGGGCGGCCGGGACGGCGTCGCTGCTCGCTCCGCAGCACGGCGCGAACGCCGCTGAGCATCTCCAGGAGCTTCGGCAACCCCTCGCGGTAGCCCAGCTTCCGGGCGTGACGCCGGAGCAGCGCCGCCAGCAGGTAGCCCACCACGCAGCAGAAGCTGTGCACCTCGATCTTCTGATCCGTCCAGTGATGCTGCGGCCGAAGGGCCAGGAAGTGCGGGTTCTTCATCTGCCGGAAGACCAGTTCCGCCTCGGACTGCCCCCAGTAGGCCCAGACGATCTCGCCGCTGGACCACTTGTGTCGGTCCGTCGCCAGCACGCGCCGCCCGAAGGTCCGGTCGCGCAGGTACGCCAGCGCCTCCCGATCCACCCGCCAGTCGAAGTCCCAATAGCCGGGGCAACCCGTTCGCTCGGCCAGTTCGCAGGCCAAAATCTTCCGGACGGTCGGCACGTTCCGCAGGATGCGTTCGATCCGACGCTCGATGGCCTGGCGCCGACGTCGCCGCTTAGCCCGCGCCAGCGTCTCCTGGAGGTTCGTCAGGCCGAACAGGACCCGGCCGAACTGCTGCTGAAGGCCCCGCATCTGCCCGTCTCGCAACGTCGGGCTATCCAGGACCACGACCGTTCGCTCGCGCCCGGCGACGACCGCCTGCCCGCGAAGCAGGTCCAGCGGCCCGACGTCCGGGATCTCACAGGGCACGAACTCCCCGGCCGGGCGATACGCCCAGTCCTTGTGGTGCGAGGGAACCACCGAGACGACGTGCCCGATCTGCGAGGCGTCCAGGAGCTGCCAGTTGCTCTTGGAGAGGTTGCCCTTGTCGGCCACCAGCGTGACGTGCTCGGGCCCGATCCCCAACTCGCGGCATTGCTGGCCGATCGCCTCCAGCGCCCGCGGAAACGTCGTCACGTCGTTGTGGTTGCCGCGATAGAGCTTCGCCAGCAGCGGAACCCACCCGTCCCGCGAGACCAGCATGCCCACCTGAAACTGGCGAAGGTCGTTGCGCTTCT
>CAZXOC010000057.1:0-19712 GCA_964642165.1 uncultured Planctomycetaceae bacterium
GTCGGTTGTGGTAAACAAGACACGGTCGCACACTCCGCGACCGTGGCACAAGAGGGCCACCCGCACGACGGGGGTCGACTGTGGTCAACAAGACACGGTCGCAGACTCCGCGACCGTGGCACAAGAGGTCCACCCGCACGACGGGGGTCGGCTCTGGTCAATAAGACGCGGTCGCACGCTCGGCAACCGTGGCAGGCGAGGTTTGCCCACACGACGAGGGTCGGCTGTGGTCAATAAGACACGGTCGCACACTCCGCGACCGTGGCACAAGAGGGCGCCTGCGAACTCGGGGTGCCCCTGTTACTGCTATTATAGATCGAAGGAGCTATTTGTCAACGAAAAAACACAGAGAATCTGAAGTTCCAGCCCGTTTGGGCTGCCCCGTCGGGGCGACGTGGGGCGGGTCGTCTCGTTGACCACGGACACGGGAGAGCGCCCTCTTGTGCCGCCGCGACGCAAGAGGCGGATCGGGAATTGCGCGCTCGATCGTATGCCGAGGTCGCCGGGCCCCCGGCGCCGCGGCACCGCCCGGGAGGGCAGCGGCGCTGGTGGAAGGCCGGTTTCCCCCTTGACTTCCCCGCCGCCGCTGCTAGACTGTCAACAGACCGGAGATGCAGTCGCGCTAAGGCCGAATCCCATTCGGCCCGATAATACGAGACGTCCCACTGGGGATTGGTGTAACGGTAGCACGACTGACTCTGGATCAGTTAGTCAAGGTTCGAATCCTTGATCCCCAGTGTCCGATAAGCCCCGGGAATAACGGGGCTTATCTTCTGCGCCCGACCGCAAGCGGAACGGCTCCGAACCGGCAGTCATAGGCATGGCATAGGAACGTCCCGATTGGGGGAATCGCGGGGCCATCCTCGCCGGTGGACGCTGCGGACGCATAGCGCGGGCGGGGTTCATCGCCCGGCCCGGTCCTGGACCTTCGCCGCACGCGCAGCCTCGACGAGCTGATCCCGTGGCTGTGGCTCAAAGGCATCAGCACCGGCGACTTCACCGAGGCTCGCAGAGCCATGGTCGAGGCAGCCGTTCAGCTCCATGCAGCGAATGGCGACGAAGCGGGAACGCAGCGACGGGGGTGAGCGTCGAATGATCGAGCGACGTGTTCCACGCGCCCGCTTGAGTAATAGTGGCATACCCCTCGGAGCGCAGCCCGGGGGCGCTTGTGCGTCTGCTGCGCGAGGAGCGGGTCCTGGTGCGACAGCGATTGGGCGGCTTGGCGGCGGCGGCGTGCCTGGCAGGGGTTCTCTGCGCGGGCGAGGCGGCGGCGAAGGAGCTGCGGTACAAGTGCGCGATGGGGCGCGACTGCTTCCTCTATGTGCCCGACGAGACGGACGCGAACCGGACCTACTGGCTGGTCGTCGGCGTGCATGCGTATCGCGGCAAGGGCAAGGGCGCCGGCGGGCTGGCCGGCTGGGTCAAGAAGGGCAACTGCATCGTCGTCGGCCCGAGCTTCCCGAACGGCTACCAGACGCTGGGCCACGAGAGCGACAAGCAGTTGATCGGCGTCATCGGAGAGCTTCACAAGAAGCACAAGCTGCACAAGAAGGCTTTCGTGTACGGTTTCTCGGGCGGGTCGCAGTTCGCTCACCGGTTCGCGATGAAGTACCCGGAGCTGGTCGCCGGCTGCGCTTCGCATTCGGGCGGCTCGTGGGGGACGGTCAGTCCGAAGGCCCGGGGGGTGCTGTTCGCCGTCTCGACGGGCGAGGCCGATGGCGGTCGTCTGGCCGGGGCGAAGCGGTTCTTCGGCCTGCTCGAGGCGGGGCGATTCCATTACACCGCCCGCATCTGGCCGGGCGTGGGCCATCGCAAGAGCCCCGGTTCGCGGCGGATCACCCGGGAGTGCTTCGAGCTGGTGACCACGGGCCTGTATCCAGGGCAGAAGGAGGCGATGGACAAGGAGATCGCGGCCATCGACGAACTGATCGGGGCGGAGGAGTGGGCCCGGGCGCTGGGGCGGCTGAGGAAGCTGCCCGCGCTGGAGCTCCCGCCGGCGAAGGGCGACGGCGACGGGCCGAGGAAGATGTCGCCTTCGGAGAACGCGTGGGGCTGGCGGGAGAGCAGGGAGGGCAAGGCGGCGATCCGGCAGTTTCGGGCGGCGCATCTCGTGCCGGTGACGGCGGCGAGGATGGACGAGATCGAGCAGGCGGGGTTGGGCAAGGTGGCCGCGATCGAGAAGGGCGGCGCCGACGCTCTGAAGCAGCTCATTGCGTTGGAGCGGGAGTTTGTCGGTGCGCCGAAGACGACCGCCCGGATCGACGCATTGAGAGTGAAGCTCGTTCGGGCCGGGACGGCGCGCGGGGCGCCCGCGCGGGCGAGCGCCGAGAGCAACGATGAGAAGGCACAGAGCAAGCTGAACCTCGCGAAGCTGTACCTGTCCGCCGGCAAGAAGGACCGGGCGATCGAGATCCTGCGGGGGATCGTGAAGAGCTATCCGAAGACGCCGGCAGCGACGAAGGCGCGGGAGGAGTTGGCGTCGTTGGGGGCCAAGTAGGGCGGATTCGTCCTCCTTGCAGAGGGCGCAGAGCCGGCAGAGGGGATGGCCTGGCCCGGCATCTCGCAACGGCAATCCCTCTGCGCTGTCTGCGTTCTCAGCGATCCAGCGCCCGTGGGAAGCCGCAAGCGGGTGCGCGCGAAAGCGCGGCGAGCGCGTCGGGCGTCACTGGCGCATCCCCAACGTCCAGGGCCGCCGCCAGAAGGAGAAGGCGATGCGCGGGCGGATGCGCGCAAAGCCGCTCTCTCCCAACTTGCGGGATTGCCGGCAAACCGCCAGAATGTGGCGAGTGTCCCGGCCACGCAGACCATGTGGAGAACGATCATGTCCGAGGCGAGCAAGGCGCTGGTGCGTCGGTACTACGAGGAAGTGACGGGGGATCTGGGCGGAATCGACGAGGTGGTGACTGCCGACTTCGTGGACCACCACTTCCCGCCCGATACGCCGGCCGGCCCGGCGGGCGTCAGGAAGTTCTTCATCGAGTTTGCAGGTGGTGTCTTCAGCGACATGCGGATCGAGATCGATTTCCTGCTGGCTGAGGCAGACAAGGTGGATTGCCACTTCGTCTTCCATGCCCGCCATACGGGCGATTTCGGCGACATTCCGGCCAAGGGCAACGCCATTCGTCTGCCCGCGATCAGCACGTTCCGCATCGCGGACGGCAAGCTGGCTGAGGCCTGGGAGATCTTCGACAGCGGGAGCTTGTCGCAACAGATGCAGGCGGATCCAGCCTGAATCCGCGGCCCGGGACGCGTCGCGCTTCGGGCGGATGCGACCCGCGCCCTCGGCGGGCCCCGTCAACGGGATTGGCCCTACCGCATGCAGGAACCGCAGGAGAGTGCTCTTGGGCAAGCTCGGCGCAGCGCTGTGGGTGTACGTCATCTGGATCGGCTGGGGCGACACGGCCTCTTCGGCGTCCCGGAGCCGCGGCGTGGAGGATGAGGCCCGGCGGATCGTCTCGCGGCACAAGGCGGTGTTCACCCAGCCACCGCGGCGAATCCCCAGCCGGGTGCAGACGGACGCGCCGCTGCTGGGCAACGGGGACATGGGCGTGGCCTTGGGCGGCCCGCCGGAGGCGCAGCGGCTGTGGCTGGCGAAGAACGACTTCTGGCGGCTGAACTCGAGGTCCAGGACGTCGAGTCCCCGCGTCTTCGGGGGCCTGAACGTGAGCCTGCCCGAGCTGAAGGGGGCAAGCTACCGTGTCGAGCAGTCGCTCTTTGACGCCGTGACGCAGGCCGTCTTCACCAAGGGCGATCTCACCGTCAAGCTGCGCGCGTGGGTCGCGGCCACGAAGAACGTCCTGGTGGTGGAGCTCAGCGCCCACGGCCGGGCCGTGCCGGCGGAGATCCAGCTCCAGGTGGCCGAGGGCGGCGGGAGCGAGACCGCCGAGGGGGCCGACGCCGGCGTGCACTGGGTCTCCCGCAAGTTCGTCCGGGACGTGGAGGTCCCCAGCGGCGCGGCGGCTGCGATGAAGGTCCTCGGCGCCGAGGGCCTGTCGCTGACCCTTCGGCCGGGCAAGCCCGTCACCGTGGCCGTCGCCATGGCGAGCGTCTTCAAGCACAAGGAGTACGTCGACGCTGCCCGCAAGTTGGCCGCCGGCCTGGACGAGGCCGCCGTCGAGGCGCTGAGGCAGGCCCACGCGAAGTGGTGGGGGGGCTTCTGGGCCAAGAGCTTCGTGGAGATCGGCGACAAGGCCCTGGAGCAGCGGTATTACCTGAGCCACTACGTCCTGGCGTCCTGTTCGCGCGATCCGGAGTTCCCGCCGGGCCTCTTCGGGACGTGGGTCACCACGGACTCGCCCGGCTGGGCGGGAGACTATCACCTCAACTACAACCACATGGCCCCGTTCTACGGGCTGTACTCGTCGAACCACATCGAGCAGGCCGACCCGTACCACGCGCCGATCCTGGACTACATGGCGAAGGCGAAGGCCTACGCGAAGGCCGAGCTGAAGTGCCGCGGCGTGTACTACCCGGTCGGCATCGGCCCGAAGGGCATCGAGACGACCAAGTGGGGCACGTACGACAGGAAGGGCGATTCCAGCCCGGGCCTGTTCTGCGGCCAGAAGAGCAACGCCGGCTACTGCCTGGTCAACATCGCCATGCGATGGCGCCACACCTGCGACCCGTCGTACGCGAGGAAGCTCTACCCGTTCGTCCGCGAGGTGGCCGCGTTCTGGGAAGACTACCTCACGTGGGACGACGCCGGCGGCCGGTACGTCATCGAGAACGACGCGGTGCACGAGAACACGTTCGGCGACTTCAACCCCGTCGTCTCGCTCGCGTTCGTCCGGCTCGCGATGGAGACGGCCCTCGAGATGAGCGGGGAGTTGGGTCTCGACCGGGCCCGGCACGAGAAGTGGCGTCACATCCACAAGCACATCAGCGGCTTCGCTACGCAGGAGAAGGGCGGCAAGACGGTCTTCCGGTACACCGAGCGCGGCACGGCGTGGTGGCGGAACAACACGCTGGGGATTCAGCACATCTACCCGGGCGGGGCCATCGGCCTGGAGAGCGCCCCGAAGCTGCTGGAGATCAGCCGCAACACGATCGACGTGATGGGCCGATGGGTGGACAACAACGGCTCGAACAGCTTCTTCCCCGCGGCGGTGCGCGTGGGGTACGACCCGAGGATCATCCTCGAGAAGCTCCACGAGTACGTCACGCGGCACGGCCAGCCCAACGGGTTCGCGGCCCGCAACCCGCACGGGATCGAGAACTGCTCCACCGTGCCCAACACGATCAACATGATGCTGTGCACGGGCCATCAGGGCGTGCTGCGCGTCTTCGGCGTCTGGCCGAGGGATCGCGACGCGCGGTTCGGGACCATCCGGGCCGAGGGGGCGTTCCTGGTCTCCGGTCAACTGGCGCGAGGGCACGCGCGGTACGTGAGAATCCTCAGCGAGCGCGGGCGGGCCTGCGTGCTGGTCAACCCCTGGCCCGGGCAAGCCGTCGTGCTCTATCGGAACGGGAAGCAGGGCGAGACGCTTCGCGGCAAGCGGCTGAGATTCCCCACGGCCGTCGGCGAGGAGATCCTCCTGGGTCCGGAAGGTACGGGCCGGGCCGAGCTGCGCCGTCGCCTCGCGGGCCAGGGGGCGAGTCCGAAGGGCGGCTGACGGATTGCGGCGAAGGAGACGGCGATGCGGTATGAACGGAGCCTGGGCACGTGGGCCCTGTGTGGCGCCGCCCTTGCAGGCGTGGCCATGGCAGCCGGGTGCGGGAAGGACAAGGGCAGCGAGAGGATCATCCGGGTCACGCGGAACATCGGCGGCCGGGAGGGGTTCCGCGTCCATTTCGAGGCGTGGCAGGCGGCGTTCGAGCGCGGCAATCCCGGCTGGAAGGTCGAGCTGATCGACCTGGGCAACCAGAACGGGGACGAGTTCTACAAGACGCGGATTGCCACCGGCGACCTGCCGGAAGTGGTGATGACGTGGCAGTTGACGCCCATGCTGGTGAAGGGCCGTCACCTCGTGCCGCTGGACGAGGCGTACTACGAGAAGTTCGGCATCGCACTGCCCAGGCCGTATGAGGGCCGCTACTACACCACGCAGGGGGGCATTCAGGTCCAGGGCATCGCGGTCAACAAGCGGATGTGGGCGGACGTCGGAATCACCTCCCCGCCGCAGACGTGGGATGAGCTCACCGCGGGGCTGGCGAAGCTGAAGGCCAAGGGCCATCGGCCGCTCGTGTACGGCGGGCGGGAGTGGTCGGCCTTCCAGCCGCTGTTCTACGCCATCGCGACGAACATGTACGACCGCGCGCCGTCGCCGGGCAAGCCCTCCTGGACGATTCGCCGCAACCGGGGCGAGGTGCGGTTCGCGACGGATCCCACGGCCCGGCTGATTCTGGGCGAGATGATCGATCTGATGGAGGGATTCGTCGAGAAGGGGGCCGCCTCGGACGGCTACAACGAGGAGCAGCGGACCTTCTACGGGGGCAAGGGCGCGACGTGGATGATGGGCTGCTGGATCGCCGGGGACGTCGAGTCCAACAAGGTCGATTTCGAGATCGACTACTGGCCGATCCCGTCGATGACGGGGCGAGAGCCCGTCCTGATCACCTGCTCGAATCCCCAGAGCGGGTGGGCGATGACCACGTCGGCGACCGGCGAGAAGCGGGCCAAGGCGAGGGCGCTGCTGGAGGCCTTCTACGAGCCGGAGGTCTACCAGCTTTTCCTGAACGGCGAGGGCCAGTTCGCGGCCGCCTCGAAGGTGCCCGTCCAAGGCCCCCAAAGCGCCTGGAAGCCGGCCCAGACGCTGTTCGACAGCATCCAACGGACGATGGACGAGTACGGCACGACGCCGGGTTTTCATATCGCCCTGGACGACATTCCCCCGCCGATCTTCTTCAGCAACACGATGAAGGCGGTCATGCAGGAGATCCTCGCGGGCACGCGCGACGTTGACAGGCTGCTGAAGATGCTCGACGACGACTGGGACAGCGCCCTGAAAGGCATGTGACGGGACATGGGCCCGGCCCCCACATTCCGTCGCCGCGGGTGGTTGGCGTCGCTGGTCCTTTGCGGCCCGGCCGTCCTGCTGTACGGGACGTTCGTCGTCCTCCCGGCCGTGCTGGGCTTCGCCTACAGCCTGACCGACTGGACCGGCTGGACGGACGAGCCGAGCTTCGTCGGGCTGGACAACTTCCGCGAGCTTGCCGGCGACGAGCGGTTCGCATCCGCGATCCGCTTCACGTTCTCCGAAACGTGGATGATCGTGGTGTTCTTCACGTTCGGCTCGCTGGTGCTGGCTGTGCTGCTGGACCGGCTTCGGTCGGCGAAGGGGCTCATTCGGGGGCTGTTCTTCTACCCCTACATCCTCAGCATTCTCGTCGTGGCGCTGCTGTTCAAGTACCTCTGCAACTACAACCACGGCGCGGTCAACCTGCTGCTTCGCGCGATGGGGCTGGGACAGTGGGCCCAGGACTGGATGATGGACCCGCGGCTGGTGGGGTTCTTCATCTTCGCCATGGTCGCCTGGAGCGCGGTGGGCTTCTTCACCACGCTGTACCTGGCGAACCTCCAGACGATTCCCCCCGAGCTCTACGAGGCCGCGAGTATCGACGGCGCGGGGCCGGTCACCGTGTTCGCGAGGATCCAACTGCCCATGCTCGTGCCCACGGTGACGACGAACCTCGTGCTGGCGACGATCTTCGGGGTCAACCTCTTCGGGCAGATCGTGGTGACCACCGAAGGCGGGCCGGGCTACCGCACGGCCACGGTGGGCTACTACATCTACTGGCTGGGCGTGAAGAACAACCGCCAGGGCTACGCTTCGGCCGTGTCGTTCGCCGTGTTCGCCGCCCTGGTGGCCGTCGCGGTCGTGCAAGTGGCGCTGCTGCGCCGCAGGCAGGTGGAGCTGTGAGCCGGCGCGGACGGCACATTCGTTTCGGCTGGCTGGAGGCGGTGATGCTCCTGGCGGGCGCGGCCTTCGTCAGCCCGTGCGTGCTGGCGCTGCTGAACGCGTTCAAGACGAACCCCGAGATCCTCCGCGATCCGCTGGCGCTGCCCGAGCGGCTCCGCTGGGACAACTTTCAGTACATCTTCACGGGCATGAAGCTCGCCCGCCCCATGCTGAACAGCCTGCTGATGTGCGCCGGCGTGATCCTGTGCCTGGTCACCATCGCCCCGATGGCCGCCTACTCGATCATGCGGCGGAGGATGGCCACGGCGAAGCTGCTGCGCGTGTTCTTCCTGATCGGCCTGACCGTGCCCTTCCAGATCATCATGGTGCCGCTGCTGAAGCTGTTTCGCATGATGAACATCCAGTTCACCTACCTCGCCCTGCTGCTGCACTACGTCTCGTGGGGCCTGCCGCTGTGCATCTTCATCTACAGCGCGTTCATGGCGGCGATCCCCCGTGAGCTGGAGGAGGCGGCGGCCATCGACGGCTGCGGGCAGGTGAGCAGCTTCTGGCGGGTGGTGTTCCCCCTGCTGACCCCTTGCACGGTGACCGTGGTCATCTTCTGGGGCCTGTGGATCTGGAACGACTTCATGCAGGCCTTCATCGTGATGGGGCCGACCCGGGGCCAACTGGTCTTCGTGCAGCTCTGGAAGTTCCTCAACGACCAGTACGTGCGGAACTGGAACCACATCTTCGCCGGCGTGGTGGTCCTGTCGCTGCCGGTAACCGTGCTCTACATCGCCATGCAGCGCCGGTTCGTCAAGGGCCTCACCGCCGGGGCGGTGAAGTAGCCCGGCGGGTCGCGGCAGGGACGGGCCTTGCAGGCGTACCGGCTGCGCCCTGTTCGATGACGAACCAGGTCATGGCCTCGGGCGCCACGCGGACGGGCAGCTCGATGCCGTAGTCGCGGTCGAGGGCATGCTCCTTCGCCGGGCCGCCCTCGTGGGAGACGCGTGCGGCCTTCGTGAGGCCCGTGTAGTAGAGGTTGACGCGGAGGGTCTTCTCCCGCGGCTCGGCGAGCGGGTTGAACACAACGAGCATGCCCTTGTGCTTGAGGCGTGGGTTGACGTGGAGCATCCAGTCGAGGTCGCGGCCGTCGGCGCGGCGGCCGTGGATGACGTCGGATTCGAGGATGCCGCGGTACGTCTTGAACCATTCGACCCAGCGCTTGACCATGGCCTTCGTGCGGTCGGTGTCGTAGAGCCGGGGGCCCCGGTAGCAGGCCTGGACGCCGCAGGCGAGGTTGCTCGTGATCATCCGCTCGTAGTGGTCGAGGTGCCGGTCGAGCGGTTCGATCGTCGCCGCCGCCCCGCCGCCGTGATACTGGGTCAGCGGCACGAACATCCAGCCCATGGACGGCGTCTTCTGCCACGTGCCGTCGTAGATGTTCTGGCGGGTGTGGATCACCTGCTGGGCGCGCGGCAGGGACCAGTTGACCTCGCGATAGCCCATGCCGCTCTTCGTCGAGCCGCTCAGGTAGTAGAAGTCCGGCACATTGAGGTACACGCCGTTCGCCCGGCACCACTTGTAGAAGTCGCTGATGACGCGCCATTGGGCCCAGCGGGAGTCTTCGCCGCCTTTCTGGAGGGGCGGACGGGGCGTGACGTCGAGGTCGCCGGGGTACGAGCCGTCGTGCTCGAGGAGGCGAAAGCCGGTCTTCTCGAAGAACTGGTAGAGCTTGCGGAAGTAGTCCTGGCCCCACTTGCTCGTGAGGGCCGGGCAGTTGCCGAACGTGGGTCGCTGGCCCTTTGGCGACACGACGTCGTTGCCTCCGCCGACCCGCCGCGAGGCGAGGAGCGAGTAGCCGCCGATCTCGATGCCCTTGCGGCGGGCGTAGTCGGCGACGCCCTTCCACAGAGCGAGGTACCGGGGGCTGTCGTTCTCGATGTTGAAGCCGCTGCCGAACGAGAGGATGAGCATCTCGAAGCCGACCTCGGCGCACTGGTCGACGGCGCCGCGCACCGCCTCGGGCTTGGCCGTGCGCATGTGCATCATCAGCGGGTTCTCGGTCACCCAAGGGGCGATGGTGCGGTACATCCGCCGCAGCGCGAGCCCCCGACGCTCGCGGTCGGTCGAGTCGTGGACCAGCTCAAACGTGCGGAACGACTCGAAGGTCTCCCCCGGCTCGACGTCCTGCGCCGGGCCGTGGGTCGGCTCGACGACGAGCAGGCAGGGCTGCTCCTTGCGGTAGTTGACCTGGGTGTGGAACTGCGGGTCGCCCCGCCAGTGGACGACGTGGCGATTGGCGTTGAGGGGCTGGAAGCCGCCGAAGGCGAAGTCGGTCTCGGCGTGCAGCGACGTCGGGCGCGGCAGGGGTACGCCGCCGCGGGTCTCGACCCAGTTGAACTCCTCCACCGCGGCCAGGGTCTCGCAGGTGAGCCGGTCGACGGTCACCTTCCGGTCGGTGGGGTTGTGGACGGTGATCCACTTGCTCAGGACCGGCACGCCGTCGTAGAGCTCGTAGTGGACCGACACGCGCACCTTCTTCGTCCGCTCGTGCTTCGCCTTCCGCTCGGCCAGCGCCTTCTCGTCGAGTGCGCCGCAGGCGGCGAAACCGAGCACCCGCAGGCGGACGAGGTCGCCCTTCTCGCCGCTGAAGTCGTCCCCGCCGCCCGACAGGCCCAGTTTGCCGATGCGCACGGCCAGCGGCTCGCCCAGGCCGGCGGCAGACAGCGTGTGCACCACCCGCCATGGGCCGTCGGCCGGCTTGGCCTCCAGGTGAAGCCGCGCCCCGTCGAGGCGCAGACGAAGCGTCCACGGCTTCGACGGATCCGGCTCCTCGCCGCCGAGGCGCAGGAACTCCCGCGACCCGATCACCGCCGCGAACGCCGGGGTCTGGCGACTGGCGTCGCCCCCCGGGCGGATGTGGAACTTCACCACGCGGCCCTTGAACACGACCGCGAGGCCGGGTCCCCAGCTCGCGCTGCGGTCCGTGCCCACGTCGATCGTCGCCTCGACCAGCCGCGTGCCCTTTGGAAGGGGGCGCTCGACGTACACCGCGGTGTTCGCCGGCGTGTGGATCTCGCCCACCTTCCCCTCGTTCTGGAAGGAGCTGCGGTCGTGGGCCTTCGAGGTGTGGACCTCCCAGGCGGGGTCGAGGGTCCGGAAGTCGTCGGCAAGGAGGCCCTTCCGCCCCTCGGTGCTGCCCCGCGGCACGGGCGCCACGGGCATCTCGTAGTCCATGCGAAGGGCGGCGCCTGACGGCGGCCAGGCGGCATCGGACGCGTGGTGCCGCACGCGCTTCCAGGCGAACCGCTCCCTGGGCTTGCCGACCTCGAAGCCGACGAACTGGAACGCGGCGGGGTCGGCCTCGAGCTTGTCGAGCCACTCGGCCGGCAGATAGGCGTAGTTGGGCTGGCCTTTCAGCCCGCCGACCTCGTAGCGCACGCCGTCGAGAGTTACGGAGGCCTCGGGCTTGACCCCGCGGAGGACTGCCTGGTCGGCCGTCAGGTTGTCCAGGCCCACCGTCGCGCCGTTGGGCGCCAGGCGGAAGGTCCGTCGCACCAGGCCGTTGTCGAGCGCGATCTCGTCGGCGTGAGCCGTGCGGTACACGCCTGCCCGGAAGGGCTCTCCATCGAGGAGCCAGTCCTTCCGTGCAGCGCCATTTCGCTTGGGCAGGGGCGACAGCGACGCGGGGTCTCCCTGCGCGGCGCCGGCGACCGACACGGTCACGAGGCAAGCGGTCAGGCCGAAGGCGGCCAGTGCGAGATCACCGTACATGCGACCCTCTCCACGGGATGCGTGGGAATCCTCTCACGGACGCCTCACCATAGTGACCCGATTCCGTGATGTCAAATCGCGACACGTGGCGCTGTCCCGTCCTTCTCGAGAACGCCGTCCGGGCGGGAAACGACCCACGCCCGTTCAGGTCCGTACCTTCCCTGGCCGCCTTCTCGGCGCCGCGGCGGCGGACGACCTTGCCGATCGCCGCGGCTCGCCAAGGCCTCGTTGAGGCGGCGGAAATGGATGCCCGGACCGGCGTGCGGCCGGTACAATGACGGCCCCATGGCCTGGAGTCCACGGGTGACCCTTGCTGTGGCGGGGGGATGGATGGGCCGATGCGAACGGCAGCAGCTCCGCGGGAAAGGGACGTGAACATGAAGTCACTCAGCCGGCGTGGTTTCCTCCGGGCGATGGGCATGGGTGCGGCGGCGGCGGCCCTGCCGAGGGGCGTTCTGGCCGCGGCGGCGGCGAGGAGGAGGAGGCCCAACATCGTCTTCCTCCTCGCCGACGACCTCGGCTACGGCGACGTCGGCTGCTACAACCCCGAGTCGAGGGTGCCCACGCCGAACCTGGACCGACTGGCGCGGCAGGGCCTCCGCTTCACGGACGCGCACAGCCCGTCCACCGTGTGCACGCCGACCCGCTACAGCGTGCTGACCGGCCGGATGTGCTTCCGGACCGGCATGCGCGGCGTCTTCACGGGCGCAGGCGGGCCCTGCCTGATCGAGAAAGGCCGCCTGACGCTCCCGCAGATGCTGCGCGACAACGGCTACGTCACGGCGTGCTTCGGGAAATGGCACGTCGGCATGACGTTCTTCGACCGGGAGGGCAAGGCGATCCACAAGGGCGGGCTGGCGGCCGTCAAGCGGATCGACTACTCCCGCGCCATTCCGGACGCCCCCATCCATCGCGGGTTCGACCACTTCTACGGGACCGCGTGCTGTCCCACGACGGACTGGCTGTACGCCTACATCGACGGCGACCGGATTCCCGTTCCGCCCACCCGCCAACTGGACCGCGGCCCGCTGCCCAAGCACCCCTACGCCGCGGACAACCGCCCCGGGATGATCGCGCCCGGCTACGACCTGGAAGAGGTCGACCTGGTCTTCCTCGAGAAGAGCAAACGCTTCCTCGAGCGCCACGTCAAGCAGCACCCCGACAAGCCGTTCTTCCTCTTTCACTCCGCGCAGGCGGTCCACCTGCCGTCCTTCCCCGCCAGGCCGTTCCATGGCAAGACCAAGGCCGGTCCCCACGGCGACTTCATCTTCGAGATGGACCACCTCGCCGGCGAGCTGATGAGGACGCTGGAGCGCCTGGGCGTCGCGGACAACACGCTGCTCATCTTCTCCAGCGACAACGGGCCGGAGACCCTCACGACGGTCCGCATGCGGACCGATCACCGCCACGACCCCGCTCGCCCGTGGCGGGGCATGAAGCGCGACAACTGGGAGGGCGGCCACCGCGTGCCGCTGATCGCTCGCTGGCCCGGCAAGATCAAGCCCGGCGGCACCACGGACCAGATGGTCAGCCTGACCGACGTCATGGCGACCTGTGCGGCGATCGCCGGGGCGAAGCTGCCCAACAACGCGGCCGAGGACAGCTACAACATGCTCCCCGTCCTGCTGGGCAAGCAGCCGGACAAGCCGGTCCGGCGGTACCTGCTCCAGCAGACCATCAAGCTGTCGCTCTCGATCCGGCGCGGGCCGTGGAAGTACCTCGACCACAAGGGTTCCGGCGGCAACAACTACCGCAGCGGACGGCTCCGGCCGTACGCCCTGCCCGACACCGCCCCGGAGGCACCGGCGCAGCTCTACAACCTGGCCAGCGATCCCGGCGAGACCCGGAACCTCTACTTCAAGCATCCGGAGATCGTCAAGGAGCTGAAGGACAAGCTGGAGGAGTACAAGGCGAGTGGCCGCAGCGCGCCGCGGAGGCCGTAGGCGCCGGCTCGTTCCCGGGGCAAGGAGGCCAGGCCGCGCCCGGCCGGGCGCGGCGGCGGATCAGACCTCATCCGGAACGACGAACGGCTTGCGGTAGGGGGGCCGCGCCAACTGGTTTGCCCGGGCGGCGATCCCGGCATCGCCGACGAACCGCTCGCTCCTGCCGTCCATCTCCAGCCAGGGACCGACGACGAACTTCGCCTTCGACCAGTCGACGCCGTTGACGGCAAGGTGCTCCCGACAGCGCGCGAGGGCCTCCGCGGCCTCGCTGCCTCGATCCACGATCGCCTCTCGAGCTTCCTCGGGCGAGTGCGGCGTGCCGAGCCGGTAGGAGATGTTCGCCATGTGAACGAGGGCCGTGGACAGGTGCCCTTCGAGCACGTCCGCCCGAAGGTCGCCGACCTTCCGACTGCGCACGGCGCGGATGAAGTTGAAGAGGTGGCCCTTGTGCGCCCCGAAGCCGCCCGTGTTGCCGGCCTTGCCGGTCGGGCTCGGGAGGCGCGATCTGCCTCGCTCGCACGTCATCTGCGTCGCGAGCGTCTTCGGGCCCTTCTTCGAGGGCAGGTTCCGCAGCTCGAAGACGACCATGGGGCCCGGCTCGTACTGGAACAGCGCCACCTGCGTGTTGGGTGTCTGCCCGTCGTCGCCGAACAGGAACCGCCCGCCGAGGCTCATCACGCGCCGCGGCAGCACGCCCTGGCCGAGCGCCAGGCGGCACGCGTCCAGGGGATAGACCCCGTTGTTGCCGAGCTCGCCCGTCCCCGTGGACCAGACCCAGTGCCAGTCGTAGTGCAGCCGCTTACGCCTCAGCGGCTCCAGGGGGGCCGGGCCCGTCCACAGGTCATAGTCCAACGACTTGGGCACGGGCTGCGGGCCGGTCACCTTCCCGATGCTCTGGCGCATCCGGTTCAGCGAGGTGTGCACCACCAGGATCTTGCCGCGGCCGGGCATCTCCAGCCGCATCTTGCCCGTCTTGTGGCCGTGCGACTGGTTGCCGAACTGGACGATCCGGTGGTGCCTCCTGGCCGCCTCGACCATCTTGCGGCCTTCCCACAGGTTGTGGCACAGGGGCTTCTCGACGTAGACGTCCTTGCCCGCCTGGCAGGCCCAGATGGTCACCAGCGCGTGCCAGTGATCGGGCGTCGCCGTCGTGATGGCGTCGACGTTCGGGTTCTCCAGGAGCTTGCGGACGTCGGTGTAGGCGTCCACCTTCTCGTTGCGGTCGGTGAAGCCCTTCATCTCGCGGCGCAGCACGTCGCGGTCCGGGTCGCACAGGGCCACCACGCGCACGCCGGCCAGCTCGCGGAGCAGCTTGATGTGGTAGCGCCCCTGGCTGCGGAAGCCCACGACGCCCACGCGGATGTCGTCGTTGGCCCCGAGCGCGCGAGCCCACGGCGACAGCGTCGCCACGGCGCCCGCGGCCACGGATCCCTTCCTCACGAAGCTCCGACGTGTGATGCGCTCCATGCCTGCTCTCCCTGTCTTCCGTTCGCACTTCGAGCCCGACCGCCCGCGCCGCCGGCGCCTCGCCGGACCCCGGCCGGTCAGGTCAGGCCCAGGACCTTGTCGTAGTTGTGGATGAGGAAGTAGGCGATGCTGGCGCAGGTGACGACGATGCTGATCACCATGGCGGCGTTCCAGAGCCAGGCCTTCGCGCCGGTCGGCGTGTCGCTGCCGAGGTACTTCCGGCGGTTGTTCATGACGAAGAAGGCGATGTACGCGATCGGCGTCAGGAGGCCGGCGATGGCCGATGCCCGGATGGCAATCCACCCGTGCATGTACTGCCAGAGCACCGCGCCGAGGAATCCCGGTGCCGGCAGCAGGCACGCCAGCCGGTACCTCCAGCCCGACGGCTCGACCCCGAACACCTCGCACACCGCGAAGCCGCAGACCAGCATGTGCAGCGTGATCGTGCTCAGCACCATCCCGAGGATGCCGAAGCCGAAGATGATCCGCCCGAAGAACGTGCCGACGCCGGCGGCGATCATCTCCGCCCCGCGCGTCGGGGAGACCTTCCTGCCCAGGGGCGGGAGCCAGCTCGGGTAGGCCGCCGCCAGGAGGGCACGGTTTGCCCGGCGAACTTCCTTGTCGGGCAGCGAGTCGCGATCGCGCTTCAGCAGCTCCGCGATGTCCCGGGGGATCGTCACGCCCGCGAAATCGCTCGGGTCGTACAGCCCGCGCGAGGCGATGAGCCCGTTCAGGCCGGCGAGGATGTCTGATTGGGCCTGGTAGGGGACTTCCTTGACGCTACAGGTCGCCGCGTGCTTTGCCGAGTCGGGCAGGAGCTGCCAGACCCGCTTGCGCGCGGGCGAGTCGGCCTGCCGCAGGGCGGCGCAGAGCGGGTGCCACTTCTCGGCGGCGATCTCCCTGGCCTGGAGGAACTCCAGCTTCTCGTAGATCGTGCACCCGGCGGCGACGATCATCAGCGAGGTGGCCACCGTGAACGGGATCAGCATGCCCGTGATGAGCCCGAAGCGCGACAGGCCCCGATGCTCCCGCCCCCAGCCCCGCGCCAGCAGCGTGTAGGGGAACAGGAACGTCATGTTGATGCCGATGGCCGCCCCGAGCGCGGCCATGAGCGTCTCGATGCCCTTCGGGTCCGTCGGGATCCGCAGCGGCAGGAAGCCCCTGGCCACCTTGCCCCACTCGATCCTGCCGGCGAGGGTGCTGCGGACGATCACGACGGCGAACGCGGCGATGATCAGCCACACCATCGCCTTCAGCGCGCGCTCGTACAGCCGGATGCCGCGCCGCCCGCGGGGATAGCTCCACGTGATCGCCGTCGAGACCACCAGGACCACGGCGCCGACGCCCACGAGCAGGGCCGTCTGCGCGCGCCCGCTGGGCGCCCAGCCGCTCGCCGCCTCGATCATGTTCTCCGTCATGCCGGCGGCCAGGGCATACTGCGGGAAGTGCCAGATCACCGTGGCCGCCAGCGAGGCGATCGCCCACGCCCAGGCTACCGGGGGCGTGGCGTATCGCTTCATCGCGTCGAACGGTCGCGCGCCCGTCGACAGCGCCTGGTGGGAAATCGCCGCCAGCACGACGATGCCGAGGATCATCGCCACCGGCTGGACCCACAGCAGCTCGTACCGGAAGAACGCCCCGATGGTGAGCGACGCCCACGCGCTGCCGCCGCCGAGCGTCAGGGCGCTCTGCAGCCAGGCCGGCCCGGTCTTGCGGCCGTAGCCCATCCACCGGACGTAGAACGGCCTGCCGGCCAGCGTCGCCAGCTCGGCCTTCTCCCTGGCCAGGGCCTGGGGGTCGGAGGCGGAGAACATCGGCAGCCCGCGGCGGATGTCCGCGCCGCGGTCGGCGCTGACCGTTGGCGGGCCCTTCGGATCCATCTCGCCCATGGCCTTCTCCCGCGAGACATGACGGACGTGTACCGTACCGCCTCTGCCCCTGACAGGCAACGGCCGGCCCTTCCCAGCGTGGACAACCGGGTCCGCGGAGGCCCATAATGGCTGCCGTGTTCCGCTTCGGGTGAACGCATGTCCGGGCAGGGAGGACGAAACATGTCGAGACGGCGAACCGCGGGGGCCCTGGGCGTTGCGTTGCTTGCTCTTGTGGCGCCGGCGACCGCCCCGGCCGCGGAAGACTGGCCCCAGTTCAAGTACGACGGGCGTCATTCGGGCAACGCGCCGGATCGCGAGCTGGCCACGCCCCTCGGGCTCGTCGGCGCCGTGCCGATGACGGACGCCATCTTCACGGCCCCGGTGGTCGCGGGCGGCCGCGTCTACGTCGTGGACGGCTCGGGCACGGCCTTCTGCATCGACGCCCGGACGCTGCGCGTGGTGTGGAAGCGGCCCACTCGCGGCGGCAAGGCCAACTGCAGCAACGTCTCGTCGCCGGCGATCGTCGGCGGCAGGCTTCACTTCGGCACGATGGGCGGCTCGTACTACGTGCTGGACGCGGCCGGCGGGACGGTCGTGAAGGAGATCCGCTGCGGCGAGCCGATCTTCGCCAGTCCCGTGGCGGCGAACGGCCGGGCCTACTTCGCCACGCTCGGCTCGCGGGTCTACGCCGTGACGGGCGACGGGACGGTCTGCTGGCAGTGGGACTACGTCCGGGAGAAGCTCGGCTTCCCCGGCGACCGCTGGAGCGCCCGTGCGTGGCTGAAGCACAAGAAGGGCGGGCGCGTGACGTGGCGGGACCAGTTCTGCTGCTCGCGAGACGTCGTCGTCTCCGGCAAGACGCTCGTGGTTCCGGCGGGCGGCGAGACGCTCTGGCTGAAGGACGCGGGCGATCGCGCCGAACTGCTGGCCGTCGGACTCGTGCCCAGCTACAAGGGTCGGGAGTCGCCGGCCACCTTCGGCCTGAGCGCCGATGAGACCGGCGCCGTCTACCGCCAGTGGCACCGGCGGGACAACACCGGCCGGGTCGAGGTCCTCCGCCTGCGCGACGGCAAGGTCCGGACCGAGCACGTCCGCGGCACGCAGACCCGCAACGACATGCCCGGGCTGCTGAGCTTCTGTTCGGTGTCCGTGCGCGGCAGCGACGTCTACCGATGCCGGCCCGAGGAGGGCTTCGGCTTCTGCCGGCACAGCCCCGGCCGCGACAAGCCGGAGTATCTCGGCGGCTACCCGTCCATCTGCCCGCCGATTCTTCTCCGCGACTCGGCCGTATACGGCGGACTGGACGGGCGGCTATACGTCGTGCCGCTTTCGGGCAAGGGCAAGGTCTGGTCGTTCCAGACCGCCTTCGGCAAGGCCATCGTGGCTCCCGCGGCGGTCTGCGACGGCCGGGTCTACTTCGGCTGCGAGGACGGCTACCTGTACGTCCTGGGGCCGGATGGGAAGGCCTCCCTGCCGTCGAGGGACCTGGCGCTGTGGGAGATCCGCAGCCCGCTGGCGGGCGAGCGCGCCGATCCGCGGTACGACTGGTACACGAACTTCGGCGACTTCGGGAACACGAACGCAACCGACCAGGCGGTCGCGGCGCCGCTGCGGCTCCAGTGGATCCGCCGCTACGAGGGCACGTTCAAGCACCTGCCCGTCTGCGGGGGCGGGCGGATGTACACCCACACCGCCGAAGGCCAGATCTTCGCCGTCGAGCAGGAGACGGGGCGCCTGCTCTGGCGGCGGTACTGGCCCGGCGTGCACGTCTCGTACACCTCGCCGCTCTACCACAAGGGGCGTCTGCTGGTCCCGCAGGCCGGGCTGAAGCGGTCGCGCCTCCGCTGCCTCGACGCGGCCACGGGCAAGCTGCTCTGGGAAGCGCCCTTCACGGGCTCTCCCAGTTGGAGCCGGGCGCAGCCGCCGGTCGTGCACGGGAAGCTGGCCGTCTACATGTTCGGCACGGGCCGCTATGCCCCCAAAGGGACCGGCATCTACGTCATGCGCCACGGGGCGGCCAAGGACAGGCCGGACACCACCGAGGGCTCCGTCAGTTGGCTCTACAGCCACGACAACCCGTTCTACCCGGACAGCCACAAGGCCATCGTGCAGGCATGGGACCTCGCCACGGGCAACGAGGCGTGGCGGAGGGACTTCTCCCGGTACGGCTCCGGCGGGGATGACGCCAGCCTCTGCCTGATGGACGGCAAGCTCTACTACTCCTGCTTCTTCGGCTACGCGGCGAAGCGGAGGGGGCAGCCCGGGCCCACCGGCGTCACGGCGGCGCTGGACCCGACGACGGGCAAGACCCTGTGGCTGACGACGAAGCACAGCGTCACGGCCGGCTGCACCATCTCCGGGAAGGACGGGCGGCTGTACCTCGGCGGATACAACCCGCCCAGCGAGAAGACCAAGGACCGCCACGTGTGGTGCCTGGACGCGAAGGACGGCTCGCTCCTCTGGCAGTCCGGGCCGCTGCGCGGGGCCACGAACAACGTGGCGATCGGCCCGAACTTCGTCTTCACGCATCCCTACGGGCGGAAGAGCTACGTCATCGACAAGGCCACGGGCAGGATCAGGTCCACGCTGGGCATCGGCTACGCCTGCACGCGGTTCAGCCTCTCCGGATGGTGCGCCGTCGGCGCGAACATGGACCTGATCGACGTGTCGAAGGGCAACGCCCTGGTCTCCACGGGCCCGCCCGTGGACGGGCGCGAGTGCGTCGGCGCGGTCGTCTCGAACGGGCGGATCTTCTACACCACCCAGGCCAGCGGGCTGCAGCTCTGCCAGGTCTGGGGCGCCGAGGCCGCCTC
>CAZXOC010000057.1:19812-30898 GCA_964642165.1 uncultured Planctomycetaceae bacterium
GCGCCGCGCCGCGGACCGCGTGGATGATCCGGAAGACCCAAGGTTATTGTGTGCCTGCGGATGTGCGCTTCGCGGATTCGGGAAGTTGTGGTATGCTGGTAGATAGACCGGGCGAGGCGACGGCGTGCGGCTGCCTGGGCGCGACCCTCCGCGAGGGGTGTGCCTGTGCCTTGCCGCCACGCACGAGACGGGTGACGCAAGGAGGAGAGACGTAACGATGGGTCGTACGAAGACGGGCGGATCGAGCCGCCGGCCGACGCTCGAGCGGCTCGAGCCGCGTCTGCTGCTTGACGGCCTGACCGATCTCGGGCCGGTGGGCCCTCCCGAGGCGCCGGCGGCGCCTCCCGCCGATCAGCCGGCCGATTTCGTGGACCCCCGCCAGTTGGGCCCCTCCACGCGCCGCACCGGACTGATCATCTCGGAGATCATGTACCACCCGCCCGAGCCTCACGCGGCGGATCTCGAGTTCGTCGAGCTGACCAACACCGAGCCCGTGCCTCAGGACATCAGCCGCTTCCGCCTGTCGGGTGAGGCCGACTTCGAGTTCCCCGAGGGAACCGTGATCGGCGGTCTGGAGCGCCTGGTGGTGGCGGCGGACCCCTCGGCCGTGGAGGCGTTCTACGGCATCACGGGCGTGCTGGGGCCGCTGCCCAACCGGCTGTCCAACGGCGGGGGCGTGGTCCGGCTGTCCAACCGGATGGGCGCGATCCTGCTGGAGGTGGAGTACTCGGACGCCTATCCCTGGCCCGCGGAGGCCGACGGCGCGGGCCCTTCGCTCGTGCTGGTGCGGCCGGATTACGGCGAGGACAACGTCGAGGCCTGGGACGCCAGCGCGCGGCTCTACGGGAACCCGGGGCAGAGCAATCCGACCGTTGACGACTCCCTGGCCAGCGTGGTGGTCAACGAGGTCCTCGCCCACACCGACCTGCCGCAGACCGACTTCGTCGAGCTGTACAACCACAGCACGCAGTCGGTGGACATCGCCGGCTGCGTGCTCAGCGAGCACCCCGACCCCGGCATCAGCGGCTTCGTCGTGCCGCCGGGCACGATGCTCGGCCCGCGGGGCTTCGTGTCGTTCGACCAGGGCGAGCTGGGCTTCTCGTTAAGCATGCACGGGGACACGGTCTACCTGTTCAGCCCTGCGGGAGACCGGGTGATCGACGCCGTCCGCTTCGGCGCGCAGGCCAACGGCGTGTCGCTCGGTCGGGTCGGCGACGGCGGGCCGGAGATCCGCGTGCTCAGCGGGCTCAGCCCCGGGGAGCCCAACGACGCCCCGGCCGGCCACGACATCGTGATCAACGAGATCATGTATCACCCGATCTCCGAGGACACCGACGACGAGTACGTGGAGCTGTTCAACCGGGGGGGCTCGGAGGTGGTCCTCGACCACTGGCGCTTCACCCAGGGCATCCGGTACACGTTTCCCGCCGACACGGTGATCTCGGCAGGGGGGTACCTGGTGGTGGCCAAGGACGCCGCGCGGCTGATCGCCGCGCACCCGGGCACGCTGAGCGCCGCCAACACCGTCGGCGACTACAGCGGGAACCTCTCCGACCGCGGCGAGCGCATCGTGCTCGCCAAGCCGGACGACCCCGACCTGCCCGACGAGGACTTCGTCGTGGTCGACGAGGTCTGGTACCGCGACGGCGAGAGCTGGGGCGAATGGTCCGACGGCGACGGCAGCAGCCTCGAGCTCATCGACCCCTACAGCGACAACATGCGGGCGATGAACTGGGCGGACAGCGACGAGACCGCCAAGGCGCCCTGGACGCTGGTGGAGTACACGGGGGTGCTGGACCACGGCCGCAACGCCGCCAACGAGATCCAGATCCTCCTGGAGGGCCAGGGCGAGTGCCTGCTGGACAACGTGGTGGTCTTCCGCCAGGGCGAGGGCAACCGGGTGGCCAACGGGACCTTCGAGTCCGGTCTCGGCGGGTGGGTCATCCAGGGCACGCACATCGATTCCCACCTGGAGACCTCCGAGGGCTACCAGAGCAGCCGAAGCCTGCACCTCGTCGCGTCGCGGAGGGGGGACAACAGCGCGAACCGCGTCGAGACGGACCTGTCCAGCAGCCTCGCCGGCGGCCAGACCGCCACGATCCGCGCCCGGGTGCGGTGGCTTCGGGGCTGCCCGGGCATCCTGCTGCGGCTGCACGGCAACTGGCTCGAGGCGCCGGGCGAGATGGAGGTCCCCGCCGACCTCGGCACGCCGGGGGCGCCGAACAGCCGCTATGCCGCGAACGCCGGGCCCGCCATCTACGACGTGACGCACCGCCCCGTGACCCCGGCGGCCTACCAGAGCGTGGTGGTCACGGCGCGCGTGGCGGACGTCGACGGGCTCTCGTCGGTCCGGCTGAAGTACAGGAACGACACCGACTCGCCGAGCGTCGTCCGCACGGTGACGATGAACGACAGCGGCACCGGCGGGGACGCGGTGGCCGAGGACGGCATCTGGAGCGCGACCATCCCGGGCCACGCGACCAACAAGCTCGTGGCCTTCCACGTCGAGGCGACGGACGTCCACGCTCAGGCGGTGACGAACCGGTTCCCGTCGTCGGCGCCCGGGGAGGAATGTCACGTGATGTTCGGCCAGGCCGAGCGGACCGGGACATTCGGGACGTACCGCTTCTGGATGACCGAGGCCGACCGCGCTCAGTGGGCGTCGCGCCAGAAGCAGAGCGACCACCCGGTGCACGGGACGTTCGTCTACGGGGACTTCCGCGCGATCTACAATGCCGGCGCCCGCTTCCGGGGCAGCCCGTTCGTGCGGTCCGCCGGGGACCCGGAGACCAAGGACACGAGCTACGTGTTCTACGCGCCCAAGGACAGCCGCCTGCTCGGCTCCACGTCGCTCAACCTCGACCGCCTGGAAGGCGACGACACCAGGCAGCGGGAGCGCATGAGCCTGTGGCTGGCCGACCAGACGGACACGCCCTTCTTCTACCAGCGCTACGTCCACCTGTTCGTCAACGAGCGCCACAAGGGGACGATCTACGGCGATTCCCAGCAGCCGAACGACGACTACGTCGACTACTGGTGGCCGGAGGGCCGGGGCGGGGAGCTGTTCAAGATCGACGACTGGTTCGAGTTCAACGACAACAGCCAGGTCAGCAAGGAGTTCAACGACAACGGGCAGCTCAGGCTCTACGAGACCACCGGCGGCGAGAAGAAGAAGGCGCGCTACCGGTGGAGCTGGCGCAAGGAGCCGGTGACGGGCTGGGACGACGACTACACCAGCTTCTTCGAGCTGGTCGACGCGATGAACCTGAGCTACACGTCGCCGCAGTACGCGGCGCTCGCTCCGGCCCTGGTGGACTACGAGGAGTGGATGCACGTCTTCGCCGTCCGCCACATCATTCGCGACTGGGACAGCTACGGGTACAACCGGGGCAAGAACATGTCGATGTACAAGCCCCTGGACGGCCCGTGGGAGATGATCATGTGGGACCTGGACCACAGTCATCTCACCGGCAGCCCCACCGACAACAACCTCTTCAGCATCAACTGCCCCACGATGAAGTACCAGTTCTTCCGGTACCCGACCTTCCTGCGGGCCTATTGGCGGGCGATCAGCGAGACGGCCAACGGGCCGATGCGCGCGGAGGTCTGCAACCCCCTCATGGACGCCAACTACGCGGCGTTCCAGGCCAACGGGATCTCCGTGACCAGCCCGGACTCCGGGCTCAAGCAGTGGATCGCCAATCGGCGAACGTGGCTGCTGGGGCAGCTCAACGGCGTGGCCGCGAACTTCGAGATCACCACCAACGGCGGCAACGACCTGAGCACGGACCAGCAGGTGCTCACCCTCTCCGGCACCGCGCCCGTCGAGGCGAAGACGATCTGCATCAACGGCAGCCCGGCCCCGGTCACCTTCACGTCGGTCACCGGATGGACCGTCGAGATCGGCCTGAGCCCGGGAGACAACGTCCTGACGGTCGAGGGCTTCGACAGCCGGGGCGAGCTCGTGGCCTCCGACACGATCACGGCCACGTTCACCGACTCCGGCTCGTCCCCGATCGGGCTGCTCGTGATCAACGAGATCATGTACCACCCCGACGACTCGGACGCCGAGTTCATCGAGATCCACAACGCCTCCGACACGCAGGCGTTCGACCTGTCCGGCTGGCGCCTGGACGGGGTCGGCTACACCTTCGTCCCCGGATCGATCCTCCGCGCCGGCGAGTACGTCGTGCTGGCCGAGAACGCCACGGCCTTCGCCTCGGCGTACGGCGCCGGCGCGTTGGCCGCCGTGGTGGGCGAGTACGGCGAGAACGGGGCCCTGTCCAACGGCGGGGAGACCCTCCGGCTGCTGATGCCCGCGGCGGGGGATCGGTGGGCCCCCGTCGACGAGGTCCTCTACGACGACGCTCTGCCCTGGCCGCTCCAGGCCGACGGCGACGGGCCGTCCCTCCAGCTCATGGACCGGTCGAAGGACAACAACTGGATCGGGAACTGGGCCGTGGACGACGCGGACCCCGCCACGCCGGGCGAGGCCAACTCGGTGGCCCGCGTGCTGCCCGCCACGCCGCAGATCCGGATCAACGAGCTCCAGGGCGACAATGCCGCCACGCTCGCCGACAACGCGGGCGACTTCGACCCGTGGATCGAGCTTCTCAACGCCGGGGGGGAGAACGTGCTGGCCGTCGAGGTCCACCAGGCCGATCCGGACGGCGGCGACCTGGCCATGGAGCTGTCCCTGACGTTCTCCGAGCCGGACGGCAGCGAGGACGTGACGCTGATCGAGAGCGGTTCGGAATGGCGCTATCTCGACGACGGCTCGGACCAGGGCACGGCCTGGCGGGCGGCGTCCTTCGACGACGAGGAGTGGCTCGGCGGCCCGGCGCGCCTGGGATACGGCGATGCCGTCGAGACGCTGCTGGACGACGGGGGGGTGCCCACCGACAGGCACATCACGTACTACTTCCGCCGGACGTTCGGCGTGACGGAGCCCTCCAGCTTCACGGCGGCGGACCTGCGCGCCCAGCGGGACGACGGGATCGTGGTGTACCTCAACGGCGAGGAGATCTGGCGCGACAACATGCCGAGCGGGGACATCGACTACGAGACGACCTCGCTGACCTACGTGGACGGGGACGACGAGACGACGTGGGTCGACGCCGCGCCCGTGCCCGTGGGCCTGCTGGAAGAGGGGCCGAACGTCCTGGCGGTCGAGGTCCACCAGTACGCGGCCACGGACAGCGACGTGGGGTTCGACCTCGAGCTGATCGGCCACCGCACCATCCACGGTGCGGTGACGGGAATCGTCGCCCCGGACGCGACCTGGACGTACTCGGACGACGGCTCCGACCAGGGCACCGAATGGCGCAAGTGCGACTTCGACGACGGCGCCTGGTCCGGGGGCCCGGCGGCACTGGGCTTCGGCGGCGACGGCGAGACCACCGGGCTCCAGGCGGGGCACATCACGTACTACTTCCGCCACACGATCGCCATGCAGCAGGCTTCGGCGAGCAACCCCCTGTTGCGCATTCGCGGCGACGACGGCGCGGTCGTGTACCTGAACGATCAGGAAGTGCTCCGCGTGAACATGCCGGACGGCGAGGTGGACGCCGCCACGCGCGCGCTGGCGCCGGTCGAGGGAGACGACGAAGCCGAGGTCACCGAAACGGCCCTCGACCCCGACCTGTTCGTGACCGGCGCCGGGCTGGACAACCTCCAGGACTGCTACCTGACCGACGACTACACGGACCTGACGAAGTGGGGCTTCCCCGCGGGCGCGTCGCTGGCCGGCGGCGAGTATCTGCTGGTGTGGGCCGACGGCGAGACGGGAGAGCAGACGCCCGGCAACCTGCACGCGAGCTTCGCCATGGACGCCCTGCCGGGCTCGCTCGCGCTGGTGTGGCTCCTCGACGGGACCCCCATCGTCGTGGACTATGTCGATTACGACTTCACCCTGGCCGACCGGTCCTCGGGCCGCTGGCCCAACGGCGAGGGCGACGCGTACCCGATGGTCAGCCCCACCCCGCGCCAGCCCAACAGCGGCCCGTACGTCGGCGCGGTCGTGGTCAGCGAGATTCACTACAACCCCGAGGACTCCGACGACCTGGAATTCATCGAACTCTACAACCGCAGCGGCGCGCCGGTGGACCTGTGGGAGACCTTCGACTCGCAGGACTACTCCTGGCAGCTCGAGGGCTTCGGCTTTCCGGCCGACACGACGCTGGCGGCGGGCGAGACGCTCGTGGTCGTGCCGTTCGACCCCGTGGCCGAGCCGGACGAACTGGCCGCGTTCGAAGCGCGCTACGGGCTGGGCGATCCGGGCGTACAGATCGTCGGCGGCTACGGGGCGCACCTGGACAACGGCGGCGAAGCGCTGCGGCTGCGGCGCCCGGCGCTGCCGGCGGGGGGCGAGCCGGGCTCGATCCAGTACCTGCTGATCGACGAGGTCCGCTACGACGACGATCAGCCCTGGCCCACCGGTGCCGACGGGGGCGGCGCGTCTCTCCAGCGCATCTCTTCGAGCGTGTGGGGCGACGACGCCGGCAGTTGGGAGGCGCTGGTGCCGACGCCGGGCGTCTTCGGCCTGATGGCGAACATCGTCGACGTCAGCCCCGATCCCCGCCGCTCGCCGGTCGCCGAGATCGCGATCGTCTTCAACGAGGCGGTCACGGGCTTCGACGTCGGCGACCTGAGCCTCACGCGCGACGACGGGGCGAACCTGCTGACCGACCAGCCCTTGACCACGAGCGACGGCATCACGTGGGCCCTGGGCGGCCTGGCGGACCTGACCGCCGCCGACGGGGCCTACGCGCTGCAGCTCGCCAAGGCCGGATCCGGCATCGCCGACGTCGGAGGCAATCCGCTGTACGGCGACGCCACGGAGGCGTGGGTGGTCGACACGGCCGGGCCGACGGCGAACGTCGTCGACGTCAGCCCCGACCCGAACGACATGCCCGTGGAGCAGATCGAGATCGTCTTCGACGAGCCGGTGACCGGGCTGGACGTGGGCGATCTGACCCTCGTGCGCGGGGGCGGCGGCAATCTCCTGACGGGGAGCGAGGACCTGGAGACGGCGGACGGCATCACCTGGATCCTGGCGGGCCTGGGCTTCCTGACGGGCATGGAAGGCACGCACACGATGGCGCTGACGCTCGCGGCGGCCGGGTCCGGCATCGCGGACCTGGCGGGCAATCCGCTGACGGCGAGCGCGTCGGACACGTGGGTGTCGGCCATTCCCGACAGGAACCCGCCCACGGCGACGATCTCGGACGTCAGCCCGAGCCCGCGCAACTCGGCCGTCCGCCAGGTGCAGATCCTCTTCAGCGAGCCGGTCGTCGGGCTCGACGTGGGGGACCTGGCCTTGCGGCGCGACGGGGGGGACGACCTGCTGACCGGCGGGGAGTCTCTGCACACGTCCGACGCGATCGCCTGGACCCTGGCGGGCCTGGACGCCGCGACGGGAGCGGCGGGCGGGACGTACGTCCTGACGTTGACGGCGAGCGCCTCCGGCATCACGGACGCCGTGGGCAACCCCCTGGCCTCAAGCGCGTCCGTCTCCTGGGTGACGGATCTCGACAGGCCGACGGCGGACATCATCGACGTGGCCCCGGACCCGCGCGACCTGGCGGTGGAGCAGGTCGACATCGTCTTCAGCGAAGCGGTCACCGGCCTGGACGTCGGCGACCTGAGCCTCACGCGCGTCGGGGCGGGCGAGCTGCTGACGGGGGACGAGCCGCTGACGACGACCGACCACGTTACGTGGACGCTCAGCGGGCTGAGAGCCCTGACGAGCACGGCGTCGGTCGCCGGGTTCGTGGCGTTCAACGACCAGGTCCGCAACGCGGGAACGGACGCCAACGCGACCACCTACGCCGCCAACGGAACGTCCTCCGGATTCCTCAGGGACATTGCCACCGGCGATGCCACGCCCGTCCGACTGACGCTGACGGCGTCCGGCATCCATTACGCCAGCGGCGCGGCCAACCCCGCCTCGGGCACCGATGCGCACGAGATCTTCGGCGGGTCCGTGGACTTCTCCTGGTCCTCCGGCGCGAGCATCGAGATCCAGGCAAGCAACAACGACTACTACACGCACACGTTCTCCAACCTGGATGCCGAGGGCGCGAGCACGTACAGCTTTCACGGCACGGCCGTTCGAGGGAGCATCGACTACACCGACCGCTGGACCCTCGTGACGCTCGAGGGGGCCGTGTCCTACACCGCCGACCACAGCTCGGGCGTCGGCGTGGTCACCGCGGCCGTCAACCCGGCCCTCGAGGCCAACCAGGTGGCCATCTGGACGGGCCATAACAGCGCGGCCGGGCAGGGATTCGTCGCCGGATGGACGGACATCGATCCCGGCCCGGACGGCGTGATCGCCGTGCGGTCGCAGCAGTACAAGGGCCCCACACCGAACGTGGGCAGCGGGAACTCATCCAGCGGGAGCAAGGGCTACGCCCTGGCGGGCATTCGGCTGGAGGAGTCCGTGCCCTCGGGCGTGAGGGGCACGTACCGGTTGGAGCTCAGCGCCGCCGGCTCGCGCGTGAGGGACGTGGCGGGCAACGCGTTTCCGCTCGACGCGGCCGACAACTGGACGATCGGCGCGGACGTCCCGCCGGCGGTGATGGACGTGCGCCGCAACGTCGATTCGGCCCCGGCGACCGAGCTGACGAGCGTGGCGATCGAGTTCTCGCAGGACGTTTCGTCCTCGCTGTCCGCCGAGGACCTGACCGTCCACAACGGTACGGCGGACCGGGACGTCAGCCTCGCGGGGGTCACGATGGTGTACGACCCTTCGACGGACAGGGCCGAGTGGGACCTCTCGCCGCTGGACCTGGAGACGGGCCACTACACGCTGTCGCTGGCGTCGTACGAGGTGGCCGGCCCCACGGGCCTGGCGCTGGACGGCGACGCCGACGGGGACGAAGGCGGCGACTGGTCGGCGAGCCTGGTGGTGACCATCGCGGGCGACGTGGACGCCGACGGGACCGTGGGGCGGGCGGACTTCCTGTCGGTCCTGGACCACTTCGGGCAGCGGGGCGCGGGCTGGTCCGGCGGCGATCTGAACGCCGATGCCGTCGTGGACTTCCGCGACTACATGATCCTGAAGAGGAGCTTCGGCAGCAGCGTGCCCGTCTCGCCCCCGGCGGCCATGGAAGCGACCCCCTCCGCCGAAGCGGAGACGAGCGCGGCGGAAGCGGCCTTGCCGGCCCCGACAGCCCCAACGCCCGCCCCGGGTGAGACGGGCGACGTGGGCGTTGCTGTCGCCTGGCACGACACGACGTCTCAGGAACCACCCGCGCCGTCCCCGGTGACCTCGGGCGATGCCGCATCCGGGGCGGCCGAGGTGACACCGGCGGCGCAGCCCACGCCGTCGCCCTCGGTCAACCCGCTTGCGACGCCGCTGGAACCGGTCGACGTCCTGGCGGCGGGCGGCGAGGGCTCAGCCGAGGGGGACGGGACCGCCGATGCCGCGAGCCTGGAGCCGAGCCTGCTGGACGTGCTCGATACGCCCCCGCTCGCGACGCCGCTGACGGATGCGCCCATGTAGCCGACGCCCCCCGGGCACGCCCGAGTCACTCCCACTGCCGCGACGTCACGTGTCCTGTGGTTCGGGCGCGGCTGCCTCGTCCGGATCGGCGCGCGCCACCTTCTCCTTCGCCTTGGACCTGCCGCCAAGCAGCATGACCGTAAAGACCACGACGAGGACGGCCGCCAGGATGGCGACGTACCGGAAGGTGGTCGACGCCGCGGTTCGCCTGGCCTGCTTGACGGTCCCCTTGTCGTCCTCGCCGAGCGCTTCCTCGCGATCCTCGTCGATGCGACCCTTGACGACGACCTTCTGGGCCACGGTGGTCGGCAGGCTCCGGAGTGTGTAGTGATCGTGCAGGCGCCCCATGCCGGGCACGGTGGCGTAGGAGAGGAACAGCCCGCCGGCGGCGCTCATGATCGCCAGGAGGAACGCGCCGCCCTTGGCGAAGCGTTCGGACGTCACGCCGAGCATCGTCGGCCAGAAGAACGTCACGCCGACGCCGAAGACGGTCGCCGCCAGGAACAGCGTCACCGGGCCCGTCGTGTAGCTCAGCCACAGCAGGCCCAGGCCTGCCAGCACGCTGGAGGCGACCAGGATCCCCATCGGCGAGATCCGGCGCGCCAGGAAGCCGGCGATCGACTGCCGCAGGGCGAACATCAGCCCCGACGTGTACACCAGCACCAGCACGCCGGGGATCCCCACGATGTCCTTGATGAACGGTCCGACCCAGCGGTTGGGCCCGAGCTCCACCGAGGCGGTGAGGCACATGCAGAAGACCAGCAGCAGGAACATCGGGCGCAGGGCCTCGCGAAACATGGTGCCCGTCGAGACACCGGACTGGACGCGCTCGGTCTTGGGGAACTTCTGCTTGAAGATCAGCACGGCGTAGAGCGCGATCGGCGCGTACACGCAGGCCATCTTGATCTGCCAGCCGTGGTCCCGCAGCACCGCCGGAGACCCGGCCAGCGCGAAGGCCTCCCCCAGCCCGTACGCCAGCAGGCCCCCGATGATGATCCCGCCCGGCCACCAGGCGTGCAGCATGTTGAAGACCCGCGTCTTCCGCTCGGGGTACAGCGTCGCCGCCAGGGGGTTGATCGTTGCATGGATCAGCCCGCCGGTGACGGCGAGGAACAGCCACCCGACGGCCAGGCTCCAGAAGCCCTGGGCGAAGATCACCACGGTCAGCCCGGCGAGGTTCGTCAGGAGGGCCAGCGCCAGCACCCTGGCGGCCCCGACGAAGTCCAGCAGGGCCCCGCCTGCGAACAGGACGATCACCCCGCCGATGCCGCCCCAGGCGACGGCCTCGCCCACCTCGGCCCGCGTCAGCCGGAATACCCGCTCGAAGTCGCCCATGATGTTCGTGCAGATCGAGAAGGCCATGGCTTGGGCCACCAGCGCTGCACAGCACGCGACGAACAGCCTTCGGCGATTGCCCATGGCGATGCGCTCCCTGATGTGACGACATGGAATCCGAACAGGCGGGTGCACCCTAGCAGGCCGGCCGGGCCTACGCAAGACCGGGAGAGACGCCGCGCCCGCCCGGACGGCTCCGGGGCGACGTCGCGGTTACGCCAGGGGCTCGGGCTCCGAGCCCGC
>CAZXOC010000058.1:0-30755 GCA_964642165.1 uncultured Planctomycetaceae bacterium
GATCTCGTCCATGACGCACAGCCCGAAGGCGTCGCGGCAGATCAGGGACCGGATCAGCCTCGGCGGGACGGCCACGCGGACCCACAGGCCCTTGTGCTCCTCCAGCCGGGCGTGGGCCTGGAGGGTGTGGCCGCTGCCGAAGATGACCGCCGACAGGTCACTGCCGGGCCACGCCCAGGGGCGCTTGGTGTAGGACGCCTCGCGGAACGTCGCGCCGGAGCCGGTGCGGTCGATCGCGTACTCGCGGGCGGCGAGGCCCTCGACCCAGTCCGTCGCGACGGTCGAGAGCCCGATCCGCCGCAGCAGGTGCCGGCGGGCAAAGGGCAGGTTCATCCGGGCGACCTCGGCCGGGTTGCCCACCACGTGGAGGTACAGCCACCCGCCGGCAACGGTCCGCCCCGTCAGGGGTGACAAGTCGAAGTCCAGGATCGCCATTTCCTGGATGGTCTTGAGCTTCAGGCGCGGCGTGCGCCCCATGCCATGGTCGCGCTCGCTGGGCACGGCCGAGACCCACACGTCGCGGCGGCACGGCACGCGGACCTCCTCGCCCGGCGCGTGGGGCCCGGCCAGCAGCGCCGCCAGCAGCGCCGGGGCCCAGCGGGTGCATCGAGACGCAGGCATCGGTCGGTCTCCTTGTTCGGTTGAGGTGAGGCACGCGCCCGTTTCGCCAACGTGCCGGATGCCACCATAGCCGATCTGCCGCGGCAAGACGAGCGTGCGGGAGGCGCCCCCGGCCGGGGCGAGGCGCGAGCGTCGGGGGCTGGCGGATCGACGCGCGCCGCTCCTATAATGCCGCCGCGCGCAAGATAAGGAGCATCAGATGGGATGGTCGTGGTCTCACATCCTTCGGTGGCGCTTCGCGTTCGCGGCGGCGATGGCGGCGTTTCTGGCGGCCGCGGACGGCGCGGAGGGCCCCGGGCAGGCAGAGGCCGAGACGACCGAGCAGACGCGCCTGCGGGCCGAACTGGCCAAGCTGCCCTGCCGGATCGTCTTCGAGAGCTACCGCGGCGGGAACTGGGAGCTGTGCGCGGTCCGCGCCGACGGCTCGGACGGCGTCAACCTCACGCGGACGCCCGGCTCGCACGAGCTGTACCCGCATGCCTCGCCGGACGGGCGGCGGATCTGCTTCGTCGCCGACGAAGGGCAGGGCAAGGCCAAGGTCCGCAGCGTGTACTGCATGAACGCCGACGGCAGCGGGCGCACGCTCGTCGCCCGCAACGCCCGCCAGCCCTGCTGGGGACCCGCCGGCTCCCAGATCGCCTACCTGAAGGGCGAGTTCGACCGCTTCACCCACAAGGACTTCGCGACGAAGGGCGTGCTGCTCTACGACGTGAAGACCGCCCGCCACCGCCGGCACGGCAACGGCGAACTGCACCACCTCTACAACCTGTGCTGGTCGCCCTGCGGGCAGTGGTTCACGGCCACCGTCCACGGCGGGATGGGCCACAAGCACGCGAACCTGGCCTTCCCGGCCGAGGGCAAGCAGGTGTACAAGCTTCCGCGCGTGGGCGGCTGTCGGCCGGACATCCACCCCGAGGGCACGCGCCTCTCCTGGAACGCCACCGACCAGCTCATCGCCATCGCGGACCTGGCGCTCGGCGCCGGGCCGCCCAAGGTGACCAACGTGCGCAAGGCCGTCACCTGCGACAAGCAGCACGAGGTCTACCACGCCGACTGGTCGCCGTGCGGGCGGTACCTCGCGTTCTCACACGGCCCGAAGGGCCCCGAGCAGGTCGGCCTGGTCGCCAAGGGATGGCACATCTACGTCGCCGAGGCGTCCCGCCCGGACGTATGGGTCGCCGTGACGACCGACGGCGAGAGCAACAAGGAGCCGGACTGGCTGCCGGCGGCAAGTACAGAGGCGAGGGAGCGAGGCTCGCCTGCCCCATGAACGCGCGCTGGCTCATCTGTGTGCCGATCGCGGCGGCGGCGGCATCGACCGGCTGCCGCAGGGAGGCCGCGCCGAACCGCCCCGGCGCGCCCCCGCCGGTCGTCGTCACGAGAACCGGCGTACAGATGGCGCGCCTGCCGGGCGGATGGTTCGAGATGGGCTCGCGCGCCGGCCTCGACGAGGAGAAACCCGCCCATCGCGTGTGGGTCGATGCGTTCCTGATCGACACTCGCGAGGTGACCCAGGGGCAGTTCCGGCGGCTGGAGATACCCGACCCGTCGCACTTCAAGGACCCCAACCGCCCGGTGGAGCAGGTCACCTTCGCCGACGCGATCGAGTACTGCAACGAGCGTTCCGCCGCCGAGGGCCTCCGGGCGTGCTACACGCTGGACCGCGTCCATGGCACGTGGGTGTGCAAGTTTGACGCCAATGGCTACCGCCTGCCTACCGAGGCGGAGTGGGAGTATGCGTGCCGCGCCGGGACGACGTCCGAGCGCCACTTCGCGCCCGACACCGCCCGGGCCCTCGCCCGGCACGCCTGGTGCGCGGACAACTCGTCGAAGCGGACGCACCCCGTCGGGCAGCGGCGCCCCAACGCCTGGGGGCTGCACGACATGTACGGCAACGTCGCCGAGTGGTGCGGCGACTGGTACGACGCGAACACCTACGGGTCGGCCCCGCGCCGCAACCCGCGCGGGCCGGCGACGGGCAAGCTCGTCGTCCGGCGCGGCGGGGCGTGGGACTCGAAGGCCAACCACTGCCGCTCCGCCGCCCGCACCGGCGAGGACCCGCGCTTTCACGACATCTGCTTCGCGCGCGACACGATCGGCTTTCGCTGCGTCCGAAAGGCACCGGAGTAACGCACCCGACGCGCCATGCTCTTCCACACCTGGATCTTCGTGCTGTTCTTCCTGATCGTCTACGCGGTGTACCTCGCCGCCAAACGCACGCGCCTGCGCGAGGGCTGGCTGCTGCTGGCGTCGTACGTGTTCTACGGCTGGTGGAACCCGAGATACCTGGGCCTGATCGTCTACGCGACGGCCGTGGACTACCTCGCCGTCGTGCTGATGGCGCGCACGCGGCGCGCCTGGCTGAGGCGGCTGTGGCTGTTCGTCAGCGTGGCCAACACGGTCCTGCTGCTGAGCCAGTTCAAGTACGTGGGCTTCCTCGTCGAGAGCCTCAACGACCTGCTCGCCTGGGTGGGCCTGCCGTACGCCTTGTCCCACCCCGGCGTGGTCTGGCCAATCGGCTTCCGGGCCTTCACCGATCTCGTGGCGGGGGCCTTCCGCGACCTGTTCGCGTGGCTTGGCTGGCCGGTGGCCGTGCCGCCGCTGGGGCTGGTCCTGCCGGTCGGCATCAGCTTCTTCACCTTCCAGTCCATGAGCTATACGATCGACTTCTATCGCGGGCGGATCGAGAAGGAGCCCAGCTTCCTCCGCTTCGCGACGTTCGTGTCGCTGTTCCCGCAGCTCGTCGCCGGTCCCATCGAGCGGGCGAAGAACCTGCTGCCCCAGCTCCGCACGGAGCGCCGCATCACCGCGGCGGACGTCGGCGACGGGCTGAGCCTGTTCGTCGTGGGGCTCTTCAAGAAGATCGCCCTGGCCGACTACCTCGCCCTGTACGTCGACAAGGTCTACGCCGCCCCGGCGGACTGCCCCGCGCCCGCGCTGATCCTCGCGACGGTCGCGTTCGCCTGGCAGATCTACTTCGACTTCAGCGGGTACACCGACATGGCCCGCGGCGTGGGGCGGATGATGGGCTTCCGGTTGATGCTGAACTTCAACAACCCCTACCTGGCGACGAGCCTGGGCGACTTCTGGCAGCGGTGGCACATCAGCCTCTCGACGTGGTTCCGCGACTACGTGTACATCCCCCTGGGCGGCAACCGCAAGGGCCCCGCCCGCACGTACGTCAACATGTTCCTGACGATGGTGATCTCCGGCCTGTGGCACGGGGCGGCGTGGACGTTCGTCATCTGGGGGACGCTGCACGCCGTGGGGCGGATCCTCACGCGGCGGCTCGAGGCCGGCGATTTCTACAAGCATCGCGTGCCGCGGATCGTCAAGCGGCTGTGGGTGTTTGTCTTTGTGACGTTCACGTGGATCTTCTTCCGCGCCCAGAGCCTGGACGACGCCTGGCTGATCGTGACGCGGATCTTCACGGCCGCGTGGAGCGACCCGGCGCTGCCGCTGCTGGCCGCGGGGCTGGTCGCGGTGACCTGGGCGTACCAGTTCGTCTACGAGTCGCGGGCGCGCCGCGTGCTGGCCGGCGGGCCGGTGCGGGTCGCGCTGGTCGTGGCGATGCTGCTGTACCTGGCCCTCGTGCCCGGCGCCGAAGGCCAGCCGTTCATCTACTTCCAGTTCTAGGCGCCGCGGCGCAGGAGCAGCCGAGCGACGGATGAGGCAACCAGGCGGCAGGCAGGCGGGCGGAAGGCCGGCGGGCGGCGGCCCGGTCGTTCCATTCGGCTCCAACGAGGTGCGGCTCTCGCCTGGCCAGTGCGTGCTGGCCGGGGCGATCGTCCTGCTGGTGCTGGCGCTGCTGCCGGTGCTCTGGGAGCGCATCGAGCCGCTCGACGTGCCCGCCGACTGGCGCATGCCCTACGACCTGAGCACGGATTACTGGCTCTTCGCGCGCCGGGCCCGGGAGGCCGCCGCGGCCGACCAGACGCTCGTCGTCGGCGACTCGGTCGTCTGGGGCCATTACGTGCGGAGCGACCAGACGCTCTCGCATTACCTCAACCGGGCCGCGGGACGCGAGCGCTTCGCCAACCTGGGCGTGGACGGCATTCACCCGGCCGCCCTGGCGGGGCTCCTGGAGCACTACGGCGGCGCCATCTCCGGGCGCCGCGTGGTGCTGCACGCCAACCTGCTATGGATGAGCTCCCCGCGGCACGACCTGACGGCGCGGAAGGAGTTCGCCTTCAACCACCCGGAGCTGGTCCCGCAGTTCTTCCCGCGCATCCCGTGCTACCGGGAGACGGTCTCGCAGAAGCTCGAGATCGCCATTCACCGCAACGTCGGTTTCTTCGCCTGGGCGACGCACGTGCGGCTGGCGTACTTCGGGGGCTTGCCCGTCGGCCCGTGGACGGTCGAGCACCCTTACGGCAACCCACTTCGCGCCGTGACGCTCGAGCTGCCCTCCGGGCGCCGGCCCGCCTCGCCCCCGGAAGAGAACGTGCCGTGGACGCAGAAGGACATCCCGCGCTTCGATGCACCGTGGGTGGAGCTGAACGCGTCCTTCCAGTGGCAGTCCCTCCAGCGGGCGCTGGCGACGCTCACCGACCGCGGCAACCGCGTCTTCGTCCTCGTCGGACCGTTCAACGAGCACATGCTGACCGACGACAGCCGCGAGGTCCACGGGGAGCGTCTGGCCGGCGTGGCGGCCTGGCTGACGCGGCGGGGCGTCCCGCACTACGTGCCGCCGGCGCTGCCGAGCGACCGCTACGCCGACGCGAGCCACCCCCTCGCCGAGGGCTATGCCCGGATCGCCGAACAGCTCTTCGCCCACGAGGCCTTCGCGCGCTTCGACGGCCGCGCCGCCGGTGCGCCACACGGAGAGACGCCATGAATCCCCCGCCCAAGGCGGCGGCGTCCGCCCTTGCCCTCGCCTGCCTTGCGGCCGTCGGCCATGCGGCGCCGGCGACGCAGCCCGCGACGAGGCCGGCAGCACCGGCGAAGCGCCTCGGCCTGATCGTCTTCTCCAGCAACCGCGGCGGGTCGTGGCGCATCTGGCGCGTTCGGGAGGACGGCTCGGGGCCCCGGCAACTCACGAAGGGTGCCGACGGCGAGCACGACGTGGACCCCGTCTGGGCGCCCGGCGCGCGGTCGATCCTGTTCACGTCCACGCGCGGCGGCAAGGCGGGCGTCTGGACGATGGCACCGGACGGCTCGAAGTTGCGGCGCCTCTGCGACGGCGACCAGGCCGACTTCTCGCCCGACGGCAAGCGCATCGCCCTCCGCCGCGCCGGGCGCATCGTCGTCCGCGAGCTGGCGAGCGGCCGCGAGAAACACCTCACGCCGACGGGCTGGACCGCGTGCTCCGGGCCCGCCTGGAGCCCCGACGGCAAGCGCATCGCCTTCGCTCGACAGCGGGCCGGCGCGAACGCGGTGTACCTCGTTCCCGCCGGCGGCGGCGAGCCGAAGGTCGTCTTCGGCAAGAAGGGCGCCTGCGAGCCGGCCTGGAGCCCCGACGGCAAGCGCCTGGTCTACGAGACCGAGACGCACCTGTTCACCATTCGCCCCGATGGCAAGGACAACCGCATGCTCACGTGGTACGGCGGGCTCCAGCGCTATGCCCGCTGGAGCCCCGACGGCCGCGAGATCGTCTTCTGCCAGGGCGCCTCGACGAACGGGCCGTGGGAACTGTACATTGTCCCTGCGACCGGCGGCTCGCCGCGCAAGGTCACGGCCGGCGGGTCGGACATGTACCCGCACTGGAGGTGACTGGTAGGATCGCGCCCCATGACGCTGGCCGCTGTGCCCACCGCGATCGCCGTGCTTCTCGCCGCCGCGAGCCCCGCGCCGAGCGGGTTCGAGCCGCCCTTCGTGCGCCTGTTCGACACGCGCAGCACCTCGCCGAAGCCGCTGCCGGGCGAGGCGCTCGCGAAACGCGGTGGCTGGGCCGCCGTGAAGGAAGGCGACACGAAGCATACGTTCGCCGGCGACGCCGTCTTCGCCAACGACAAGCTCGCCGTCGTCCTGCGCAGGAAGGGCGCCGGGGCGGAGCTGTACGCCCGCGCCGGCGACGGCTGGCGGAAGCGAAGCGTCCTTGCGCCCTGCGCCGCCCCGGGCGACCCGGCCGCCCGGCTCGTGTCCCTCCGCATCGTCGCCAACGGGCCCGGCGCCGTGACGCTGGAGGCGACGTTCCGGACGCGGGGCGGCAAGCAGGCGACCGGTCGCTTTCGACTGACCACCGGCGTGCCCGTCGTCGAGTTCCGCCCGGGCTCGGGCACGGCGGCCCTTCAGGTGCGCGACGACATCCGCCACGTGGTGGTCCCCGAGCTGTTTGCGAACGACGTCGTGTTGTCGCCCGACGCGGCGGGTTACCCGCGCGTCGGCATCCCAGCCGAGAACATGCTCCTCGCCCTGCTGGGCACGGACGAGGCGATGGGCGTGTGCGTCTGGCGGAGCGTCGAGCAGAACGCCGACGCCCTCGCCGCCGGCCAGCCCCGGGGCCGCACGATCCGCGCCTGCGAGATCGAGTCCAGCCGGGACGCCCCGGTCTGGTACGCCCTGCTGGAGGCGAAGGGCATGTGGCACGACCGGGCCATCGCCGCCGGCGACGCGGGGAAACAGACGGTGCTCGACTGGAAGCCGCCGTTCGCCGCCAAGTGGCGGGGGGACTTCGTGGGACCCGATGGCGAGACGGTCTCCCGCGACGTCCGCGACGTCCCGGCGGGTGGGCCACGCGCCGCAGCCGGGCCCGACCCGGGCCCTGACTGCTTCTTCCGGTCCGGTTCGGCCATCTTGGATCTGCGGGCAGCGCGGGCGAGCCCGGCGGCCTCGCCGGAGATGCTTGTCGTCTATCCCATCGACCGAGCCAGCAAGACCCCGCTGACGGCCTTCTGCCCCATCGACGTGATGCGCAACGCGCTGGGCACGGGCGTGTGCGAGTACGTGCTGGCGGCCGAGGGACTGGGCTCGTCGGCCGAGGCCACCCCCGAGCAGGTGGCCCGCTGGCTCGAGCGGACGTTCGCCCGCAAGCGCGATCGCCAGCAGGCCGAGGCAATCCAGCGTCGTCTCGAAGCCCTGGCCCAGTTCCTTCGACGGGCTGACGCGCGAAGCGAGGCGTACACGGCGGCAGCCTTGCGGATATGGAAGCGCTGTGAGGCCGTGACGGGGGACAAGAGCTGCATCGCGGCCGCCCGGGCCATCGGCGCGCTGGTGGACCCGATGGCGAGGACGGCGGCGCTCCACGAAATCCTGCGCGGGCCCGGAGACCGCGGCGGGGGGGACACCAAGCGACCCGACTCGCACGAGTGGTCGTTCCTCGGGAAGATCATCGCTCACGGGATTGCGAACGAGATCGGCAAGCCCACCGCCGCGAAGCGTGTCCCCAGGCATATCGGCTTCCTCCGGGAGGCGGGCAGGAACCTGAACGCAAACCTGGCTTGGAAGAGGCAGACGCTCCGGCGGGTGCGACAGCTCTGCCGGACGACCGCGGCGAACGAACCCCCGGCGGCGGATTTCGCGCGGGAGATACAGAAGTTGGCCGACGCGGCCCTGCGACGCCCCGCGGCGAAGGAGAGATAGATGGTTGTGGGAAGGACCTGGCCGGTCGTGACGGTCGCGGCGGCGCTTCTCGCCTCCTCGGGCGCCGCCGAGGGGGCCGAGAACCTCTTCGCCAACGGGAGCTTCGAGATGGGGCGGGGCGGCTGGAACGCCGACAAGGGCGGCGGGACGGTGGCGTCGTTCCAGGTGGACGGCAGGGACGCGGTCCTCGGGCGGCACAGCGCGCTGGTCACGGTCGGCAAGGTCGAGGAGTGGGGCGTGCAGTTCGGCCAGCGCATCCCGGCCGGGAAGCGGGGCAGGACCTACACCTTCGCCGCCGTCGCCAAGGCCGTCGGCAAGGGCGTGGGCCTCGACCTCCAGATCGAGCGTCAGGCCAAGCCGTGGGACCGCGCCGCCAGGGGCGCGACGGTCCGCCTCGCGCCAGGCACGTGGACCGAGCTGCACGTGACGTTCACTGTCGGGAAGGACTTCCCGCAGGGCTGGTTCGCCTACGTGAGCTGCACGCAGCCGAACTGCACGTTCCGCGTGGATGCGCTGCGGCTGTACGAGGGGAAGCACGTCCCGTACGACAAGCTGAAGCGCGACCGGCACGCGGCGGCGGGGGTGCGGCTGTTCGACACCGCCCGGTCCGCCGACAAGCCACTCTCGGCCGACGAGCTGGGCGCGAGGACCGGCTGGAAGCCCGTCGCGCCCGGGACCACCCGGCACGCCTTCGCGGGCGACGCGGTCCTCATGAACGACCGGCTCGCCGTGGCGCTGCGCCGCAAGGGGCACGCGGCGGAGGTCTACTCGCTCCGGCCCGCGCCGGCCCGACTCCGCGCGCGCCTCTCCCCCGCCGGCGCGGCCGCGCGCGGGATCGCCGTGACCGGGCTCGCCGGGAACACGCCGGCCGGCGTCGCGCTTGACGCGACCTTCGCGGCCGACGGCACGGCGTGGGGGCTGGGGCTGAAACTCGCGATCGGCCAGCCGTTCGTCGAGACCCAGCCCCGCGGCGGCGCCGGCGCCCTGCGCGTCGAGGCGCCCTGCCGCTTCGTCATCCTGCCGGACTTCTTCGCCGACGACATCGTCCTCGACGCGACGGAGCTGCCGGGAGCCAAGGCCGAACTGCCCGCCGACCACCTCCTGCTTCACCTGGCCGACGACCGCGACGCCATCGTGGCGGCCGTGCGGGACAAGCCCGAACGCGACGTCCGCCTCACGCTGACGGGCAAGGGCCCGGACCGCCGCGCCCGCTCCACCGAGGTCCCGTTCGGCAGGGATGGCAAGGTCCACATCGCCGTGCTGTCGGGCGAGGGCATCTGGCACGCCCACGACGTGGCCGCCGCGGACCGCGACCGCGTGCTGGCGCTGGACTGGGCCCAGCCGTTCGCCGCCGCGTGGCGCTGCGACTGGCGCCGCCACGACGGGCTGACCGACAGTTGGGAGATGATCCTCCAGCAGCCGGACGGACGGTTCCGCAAGCACTCGCCGGCCGGGTCGACAAGCACGCTGCCGCCCAACCGCAAGCGATGGACGACCGTCCTGGGCTCGTTCCCCTACCCGTGCTGGATCGACCGGGGCGGGCGCGGGCACCTCCAGCCGCTGCGGCGCGGGCTTCGGTTCGAGGGTCCGGCCGTCGTCTATCCCATCGGGCGCGCCGGGACGCGGACGCCGCTGGACGCCTTCACCGTCGTGGACGTGGTCCGCGCGACGCTCGGCGTCGGGCCGTGCGAGTACGTGCTGGACGTGGAGGGCCAGCGCAGCCGGTCCCACGGCCGGGCCACCTGCTCCACCCGCGACACGCTCAACCCGATCTACAAGGCCGGGCGCCAACGGGCCCAGGGGGCGAAGATCGACCAGACGCTGAAGGAGGTGATCGTCTTCATCCGGTTCATTCGCGGGCGGATCGAGCAGTACGTGGCCTTCGGGCACAAGATCCGCGGGTACTTCGACGAGCAGCGGAAGGCCCATCCGGAGTTGACCCGGCAGCTCGATGAGCTCGACGCGTTGGCGAGGCGGATCGATGCGCGCTTCGCCGCCCGGGAGCACAAGATCAAGACCCCCGCCTACGCGGAGAAGCTCACTGACGAGTTCCGACGCACGCTGATGAACTACGAGGGCCCGGACGCCTACCCGAAGTGCCGCCGCTTCACCACGGCGTGGGTCGAGATCGGCAGCAACCAGGACGAGCTGGTGGGCGAGTGCCGCTGGGCGGTCAAGATGCTCCGCCAGCGAGCGGCCCTGCTGGCGGCGACCGAGCCGCGCCTCAGCGCCGTCGCGCGGGAGATCCGCCGCCGCAGCCAGCGGGTCCTCCGCAGCCCCGCCGGCCACGAGGGCGCAAGCCACTGACCCCGATGGGCTATCCCGACCACCATCATGGGCGACCCGCGCTCGGCGCGGTGCTGGGCGCGTGTGTCGCAGCGGCCCTGATCGCCTCCGGCTGCCGCAAGACCTCCGCCCCACCGCGCGGCGGCGAGACGAGGCGCCCGACGACCATCGTTACGCCGTCCGGCATCGAGATGGTGCTCCTGCCCGCCGGGGAGTTCCTCATGGGCGACGACGCCGGCGAGGACGACGAGAAACCCGCCCGCCGGGGCCGCGTCGGCGCGTTCCTCATCGACCGCACGGAGGTCACGCAGAAGGCCTACCAGGCCCTCACCGGCCGCAACCCGTCCAAGTTCAAGGACCCCAACCGCCCCGTCGAACGACTCAGTTGGGTCTCGGCCGTGAAGTTCTGCAACCTCCGCTCCCTTCGCGAGGGCTTCGCGCCCTGCTACGACCCGCGGACGCTGGCGTGCCGCTTCGACGCCAACGGCTACCGCCTGCCCACGGAGGCCGAATGGGAGTACGCCTGCCGCGCCGGGACGACGACGCGCTACGGCTTCGGCGCCGATCCGGCCGGGCTGCGCGGCTGCGCGTGGCACAAGGCCAACGCCGGCGGGCGCACGCACGCGGTGGCCGGGAGGAAGCCCAACGCCTGGGGCCTGTACGACATGCACGGCAACGTGGCGGAGTGGTGCCAGGATTTCTACGACGAGGCGTACTACGCCTCGGCCCCGGCGGCGGACCGGCGCGGGCCGGCGAGCGGCGAGGAGCGCGTCCTGCGCGGCGGGAGCTGGCGCAGCGCGGCCGACGCCTGCCGCTCCGCCGCCCGCAGCAGCGAGGAGCCCGCGTTCGTCGACGCGTGCTTCGGCTCGGAGGCGTACGGGTTTCGCTGCGTGCGGAGGGCGCCCTGAGCGCGGGTGGATCGGGGGCGATGGACCCAGGGATTTCTTGCACCGCCCGCATCGCTGCGGGAGATTGTTACAGGAAGAGAAGGTCGATGTCGCGTAACCCTTTTGGATCGAGAGGTGAGAGCATGCTCAAGAAGATGGTTTGTCTGGCAGCCATTGGGGCCGTGGTCGGCCTGGCCGCCCCGGCGTGGTGTGAGGACAAGGCCGCCGCGGAGGAAGGCTTCGAGAGCCTCTTCAACGGCAAGGACCTGACCGGGTGGGACGGCCACGCCGACCTGTGGGCGGTCCGCAACGGCGTGATCCGCGGCGAGACGACGCCGCAGAAACGTGCCCCCGGCAACACGTTCCTCGTCTGGAAGGGCGGGAAGCTCAAGGACTTCGTCCTGCGGCTGAAGTTCCGCGTGGGCAATGCCAACAACTCCGGCGTGCAGTTCCGGAGCATCCACCTGCCGGCCAGGCCCAACTCCAAGAACCGCTGGGTCGTCAAGGGCTACCAGGCCGAAGTGCAGGAGAAGCCCGGGAAGGTCGGTTTCCTGTACGACGAGAGCCGGCGCGGCTGGCTGGTCAACGTCGGCGACATCATGGAGGTCAACGTCGGCGAGGACGGCAAGATCAAGAAGGAGGTCGTCGGCAAGATCTCCGACGCCAAGAAGCTCATCGAGGCCGGCTACTACAAGAGCAACAAAGACCCCGAGGCCTGGAACGAGTACGAGATGACCTGCCGGGGCAACCACATCCTGATGAAGCTCAACGGCTACCAGACCGTCGAGCTGATCGACAACGACAAGAAGAACCGTACGCTGGAAGGCATCCTGGCCCTCCAGATCCACGGCGGCAGCCCCATGTGGGTCGAGTTCAAGGACATCCGCGTCCAACGCCTCAAGGAGAACTACGGCGAGGCGTTCCGCCTGTTCAACGGCAAGGACCTCGCCGGGTGGACGGTTCCCTTCGACAACTGCAAGGACACCTTCTCCGCCGAGGACGGCAAGCTGTGCATCACCGGCCGCCCGGGCGGGTACATCCGTACGGAGAAGGACTTCACGAACTACGTCCTGCGGCTCCAGGTACGCCACCTGAAGCGGTGCAACAACGGCGTGCTCTTGCGGATGGTGGGCAAGGACAAGGTCTGGCCGCGGTCGATCGAGTGCCAGGGCGCCAAGGACAACCTGGGCGACATCTGGAACATCGACAACTTCCCGATGAAGGCGGCCGCCGACCGCACGCGGGGGCGCCACACGCGCAAGGCCCACCCCTCGAACGAGAAGCCCGTCAAGGAGTGGAACCAGTACGAGCTCTACCTCAACAAGGGCGATCTGAGAATCGTCGTCAACGGCCTGGTGCAGAACACGGCCACCGAGTGCCTGGAAACGCCCGGGAAGATCTGCATCCAGTCCGAGGGCGGGCCCGTTGAGTGGCGCAACATCGTGATGATCCCGATCCTCCCCAAGCCGGATGTGAAGTAGACCCCAGGCCGCGGGCAAGGCGAGGCGGTCCCCCGGGGCCGCCTCTTCTCTTGCCCTCGCGGCGGACGGAAAGGCCGCCACCATGCCGAACTCCCTCCGCCGGCTGGGCGCCGTCGCGGCGCTGCTGTTCCTGGCCGCCGCCGGCCGGGCCGACCGCGTGCCGCTTCGCGGCTGCTTCCCACCCCGCGCCGGCGGCGCGGCCGTCCCGGTCTGCGGGGGCATCCCGCTGCCCAAGGGAGCCATCCGCTCGGCCCAGAACGTCCGCCTGCTCGCCGCGGACGGGCGCGAAGTCGACGCCCAGGTGACGGCGATCGCCTGGTGGCCGGACCGCAGCGCCAAGTGGGTCCTCGTCGACGCGGTCCTGCGCCCCCGCGACGCCGGATCGCTGACCCTGGAGTACGGCCCGCGGGTCCGGCGCTCGCCGCCCGCCGAGGCCATCCGGGCCGAGGCCTTCGCCCCCGGCGTGCGCATCGGCGGCGGCGGCGTCCGCGCCGCCGTCCGCCGCGACGGCGCCGTCCTGCAAGCCTGTGAGCTGGGCGCCCGGACGCTCGTGGGCGAGGGAGCCCCGGCACGCCTGGTCGTTCGCACGCTGCGCACGGGCGCCCCCAGCGGGGCGGCGCTGCCGACGCACACATTCGTCTGCCGCGACCCCAACGCCGTGCTCGACACCGGCCGGGCAAAGATCGAGGAGCTGGCCATCGAGTCGCCCGGCCCGATCCGCGCGACCGTCCGCCTTCGCGGGCACGTCCTGCTGCCGCACTTCGGGCGGACGCTGCCGGAGGAGGTCCGCCGGCGCGAGCCCGCCGGACGCATGCCCTTCACCCTGCGCTGGAGCTTCTACCGCAACTGCCCCGTGATCGTCGGGCAGCACCAAGTCGTCTTCTCCGGCGAGCCGGATCGCGACTTCCTCGCCCGCTGGGCGATCGAGCTTCCCGGCCAAGCCGGGCCGCGCGGGCGCGCGGTCCTCGAGCCCGGCGTCGAGCTGGACCTCGCCGGCGGCAGGACGTCAATCGCCCGCCGGCAAACGCGCTTGTGCTGGGCACCGACCAAGACCGGCTTCGCCCTCCTCCGCCGGGGCTGGGAGAACCGCCCGTGCGCGGTCACGCACGGCGGCGGCTCGGCCTTCCTCGACTTCTGGCCCCGCGCGGCGGGCGTGTGGGACCTGCGGCGCTACGCCCGCGAGTGGGCCTGTGGCGAGAGCGGCAACACCCGCGACGCCGCCGCGATGCTCCGCTACGCCCAGTGGGCGGCGCGCGGACTCGCCAAGAGCCACGACTTTGTCCTCTACGCCGGCGGCGCCGACGGGCTCGACGGACCCGAGCCGGCCATCGTCCGGTCCCTCGCCGCACCGGCGCTGCTCGTGGCCCCGCCGGCGTGGTACGCCTCGACGGGCGCGCTCGGGCCGTTCGCGCGGGAGCAGGCGGACGGCGCCTTCGCCGCGCTCGACGCGCTCACCCGCCGGCGCATCGACTACGGCCTGTACTGCCAGGACCTCTTCCGCTGGCACGGCAAGCTCGCCTACGGCTTCTGGCAGACGCGCTTCGGGCAGGTGCACCGCACGGACCGCTGGGAGCGGGACTACGGCCGCTGGGGATGGTCGCTCAACGACGGCGCGGGGCGCATCGGCCACGCCCTGATGCTCCAGTTCCTCCGCACGCTGGATGCCCGGTACCTCGAGGCCGGCCGGGCCTTCTGCCGCGCGAACTACGACACCGCCATGGTCCACACCGCCCAGCACCTGGAGAACGCCCGCTCCTGGTGGACGGTCCGCGGCTGCACGCACCGGCACAACGTTCAGCCGTTCGGCTGCCCGTACATCGGCATGCGCGGCAGCAACCCGCAGGGCCAGCGGATTCTGCACCTGCTGACCGGCGACGGCGTGACCGCCGACGGGCTCGAGGTCGTCGCCGACGCCTGCTACCACTACGCCACGGACCAGCGGTGGCGCCTGGGCGTCAGCGGCGGCAGCGACGGGCAGGGCTCCGCCGCCTGCGCCATGCTCTGGAAGTACGAGACCACCGGCGAGGAGAGGTACCTCACCGCCTGCCAGGCGATCCTAGACCGCAGCGGGCTCGTGCCGCCCGACGACGCCGCGCGCCTCGGCTACGGGCCGGACTTCGGCCTGTTCCACGCCGCCGCCGAGCTCGCCGAGCTGACGGGCGACGACGCGCTCCGCCGGCGCGTGGTGCAGGTGGCACGGCTCGGCCTGAAGAGCAAGAAGCCCGAGCGCTTCCTCCACGCCATCGCGACGGCGTATCGCTTCACGAAGGACAAGGCGTTCGGCGACGCGCTGAGGGCGGTCCTGGCCCGGCTGGCGAAGGTCGAGCGGCCCAGCCTGGCGGAGCTGCCCGTGAGGATGTGGCCGGGACACGCCGGCTACCGCACCAACGAGCTGCGGGCCAACGTGATTCGGGACTACCCGTACGCCATCGGCGCGCTGGAGGCCCCGGCGCCGCCGGGCGCCTGGCCGGCGCCCGTGGCCCCCGGCGCCCCGACACCCGCGGCAGCGCCGGCCGACTGGTACCGCCCGGGCGGCCTGCCGAGGCCCTCCGACCGGGCCGCGCCATCCGGGAAGCTCGATGTGACCAAGGCGCCCGGGGGCGGGTGGCGACTCCGCGCCGGCGAGGCCGCCTGGACCGTCCGCACCGCCGTCTGCGATGCCGTGGACGTCGGCGGGGCCAGACCCCTCGCCGGGCCCATCGTGCCGTACGTCGCCCTCGCGACGCCCAAGGGCGCCGAGCTGCGTCTCGCCTCGAAGTTCCAGATCCATCCGGGCCGGGCCGAGGAGGTGCGCCTCAGCGAGCGGGCGCTCACGATCGACGGCAAGGCCGGGCCGGCGAACCTCGCCGTAAGCCTACGACCCGCTGCCGTTGACGGCGCGCCGGGCATGCGCGTGGAGATGATCCTCCGCCTGCCGAGGGGGAGCCCCGGCATCGCCTCGTTCGGCCTGCTCGTTCCGCTGCGGCTCGGGACGGACCCGCACGCCATCCAGACAACCGCCCCGGGCGCGTTCCGGCTGGAGCGCTGCCGCCTCGACCAGAACGACGAGCGGATCCCCAACTGGCTGACCAGCGAGTACCATTGGGGCCGGGGCGCGGCGCTCTGGCCGACGTGGCGCGTCGGCGGCATCAGCGTCGGGCCCGGGGCGTTCTACCGCATCTGGCGGGCCAGCCGCGCCGACTGCTCCCCGCTGTTCTGCGACCAGGGCCCCGGCGCGGCGGCGTGGTTCGACCTGACCGACCGTGGCGCCCGGCCGCGCTGGGGACTGACCGTCCGCCTGCTGCGAAACGGCCAGCCCGCCACGGACGTCCGCCGCCTCGCCGTCCGCGCCAACCTCCAGACCGGCCTCGTCGAGGTGCAGTTCCACGATGCCGCCGCCGAGCCGCTGGTCATGAAGCAGGGCCAGGCCCTCGTCATCGGTGCGGCCGACCTGGTCTTCCACGATGGCTGGCGCCCGCCGCTGTCGAAACCGGAACTGACGCCGCCGCAGTACGAGCGTTTCCTCGACGACCTGGACTACGGCGGGAACTACGGCCTGCTCGCACTGCGGTACCGGCTGTCGGCGACGCACATGGTCCGCGGCCGGGCGTGGGCCGAGAAGGTCCGCGACCTCGGCATCGAGCCGCGGGAGATCCTCTACGGCATGATGTGGCGGGACGGCCTGGCCAAGCACTGCCGGCGGATCGGCGTGACGTTCGACGCGAACGACCTGGAGGGCACGGTGCGGCGTGTGATCCGGCACTACCGCCGGTGACGCCGGCGCGCCCGCGATGCGCTTGCCTTCCCGCCGCGCGGGCCTATCCTGGGATCGGCACGATACCGCCCATGAGGAGCACAGCGAGATGAACACCACGAAGCAGCCCTTCGGGCAGACCGCCGACGGCACGGAGGTCGACCTCTACACGCTGACGAACGACACCGGCTGCGAGGCGAAGATCACGAACTACGGCGGCATCGTCGTGGCGCTGAGCGTGCCCGACCGCGCCGGCGAGGCCGACGACGTCGTCCTGGGCTACGACAACCTGGCGGACTACATCAAGGACAGCCCGTACTTCGGCGCGCTGGTCGGGCGGTACGGCAACCGGATTGCCGAGGGGCGCTTCACGCTCAACGGCGTCGAGTACACGCTGGCCCGCAACGAGAAGGGACAGAACCACCTGCACGGCGGCGACGTGGGCTTCGACAAGGCCGTCTGGCAGGCCCGCGAAGTGGCCGGCGAGGGCGGGCCCGGCCTCGAGCTGACCTACGTCAGCGACGACGGCGAGGAGGGCTACCCGGGCAGGCTCAGCGTCAAGGTCGTCTACACGCTGACCGGCGACAGCGGCCTTCGGATCGACTACGAGGCCGCCACCGACAAGGACACCGTGCTGAACCTGAGCCAGCACTCGTACTTCAACCTCCGCGGGGCGGGCAAGGGCGACATCCTCGGCCACGAGATGCAGATTCACGCCGCTCGCTTCACGCCGGTGGACGCCAACCTGATCCCGACGGGCGAGCTGCGCCCGGTGGCGGGCACGCCGATGGACTTCACCCAGCCGATGGCGATCGGCGCCCGCATCGAGGCCGACTACGAGCAACTCGCGCTCGGCGGGGGCTACGACCACAACTGGGTGCTCAACAGCGGCGGCGGCGAGCTGGCCCCGGCGGCGCGCGTCCGCGAGCCCGACACCGGACGCGTTATGGAGGTGCTCACGACCGAGCCGGGCATCCAGTTCTACGCGGGCAACTTCCTGGACGGCAGCCACGTCGGCAAGGGCGGGAAGGCCTACCAGCATCGTTGGGGCCTCTGCCTCGAGACGCAGCACTTCCCCGACTCGCCGAACCACCCGGAGTTCCCCTCCGCCGTTCTGAAGCCCGGCGAGACGTACCGGCAGACGACCGTCTACCGGTTCTCGTCGGAATAGCCAGGCGGGCGCGGGAGGGACGCGCTCAGACGCCCAGGAGGCCCGCGCCGGCGACGGGGGAGCAGACGAACGCGCCGAAGGGCAGCTTCCGCGGGCGGTAGAACTCCCGGCGCAGGAGGAGCATCAGCGGCTCCAGCGCGTCCCGGTGGACGACGATCATCATGCAGCCGCCGAGCCCCGCGCCGGCCAGTTGCGCGCCGACGACGCCCTTCGTGGCGCCGGCGATGTCCACGAGCTGGTCGACGGCCTCCGTGCTGCAGGCATAGTGGCCGGGCTGCCCGGCGAGGTCGGCGTTTTCTCCGGCGAGGCGCTCCAGCGTCGCATCGTCGGTGCGAACGAGGAAGCGCCGCGGGCTGGCGCCTTGGACCCACCTCACCACACGGTCGCCGTCGTGGCTGGTGCGGAAGAACGCGGCCATGCCGTCGAGATCGCGACGGCGAAGCACCTCGGCGAACCGGTCGCTTCGGGCGATCTCGCTCAGCCCGAACAGCGCCACGCCTCGCAGGTCGTAGGGCCCGAGGTTGGCGTGGCTGGCGAAGATGCGTTCTGCGGCCTGGTGGTCGTCGCCCGGCAGGAGCCGGCGGATCTCGCGGCGCGTCGGGCGCACGGGCAGGCGCATCAGCGCACGGTAGATCTCCCTCGGCTGCACCTGCAGGCGGTCGGGCGCGAGGTCGCGCAGGTGCTGCATCCCCGCGGCCGCGGGCCAGCGGCACCGCAGGAACAACTCGGCCAACTGGTAGCAGGCGACGCGCTGGTTGTAGACGTCGCGGGCGTCGGCGCTCTTGGCGGCCTGGGAGCCGCTGTAGGCGATCACGACGCGGAGTTGGCGGGGGAAGGGCATCTCGCCTTCCAGGCGGAAGGGGAAGAAGCCGATGCGACACAGGTGCCCGATGCGCCCGGTGCGGATCGCGGCGTGGTCGGCGCTGCCGCCGCGCGAGCCGACGAACCATTCGCCCTCGCCGCACAGGTCGACGAAGTCTCGCATGGCCACCCGCAGGCCGTTCAACGCCACCGCCGCCTCCGCAAAGGCCACCACCAGCGCCGAGCTGCTCGACAGCCCCGCACCCATCGGGATGTTGCCCGTCACCACGCAGTCCATGCCGTGAAGGCGCAGGTCCCGGCACTCGTGCTGAAGTCGAAGCATCGCGGCGCGGGCGTAATGGCTCCAGTCCCCCCGGGCGGAGTCCAGGATGCCCCGCACCGTCTCGGAGTCGACAAAGTCGACCCAGTCCTGCCACGACGCCTCCCGCAGGAGCTCGGAAACGCGGAACTGGCGCGCCGGGAACCGCCGCGGCTGAAGGTGCCGCATCTGGACGACGTCGTCCTCGCGGGCCGCCGCCGCCAGGAGGACCTCCCGCCCGAACGCCATCACGTTCACGTGCCCGCCCCGGTGGTCCACGTGGCGGCCCATCAGGTTCACTCGCCCGGGCGCACGGCAGAGGATCATCTCGCGGCCCGCGCCGAAGCGCCGGGCGAATTCAGCCACGACGCGACCCATCGCCCGGCGCCGCTCGGCAAGGAGGTCCTCCTCCCGCCCGTAGACGCGGCGAAGGGCGGCGGTCCACCTCGGCGACGCGCCGCGGACGATGCCGAGCCACTCGCGGGCGGGCTTGAGGACCCGCCTCGACAGCCCCCGGCGCCCGCCCGGCGAGACCCGCGGTGGCTTCACGCGCTCCCGCAGCACCTCCTCGATGCTCAGGAGCTCCTCCGGCGTGTTGAAGCCCATCAGGTCGTGCGGGTCGGCGACGGGCATGGCCTCGACGCGGCCGCCGGCGGAGACGACGCCGGCGATCGTGTCGGTCAGGTACAGCTCGCCCTGGGCGTTGTCGGCGTCGAGCCGACCCAGCGCCTCGAGCAGGCGATCGAAACGAAAGAGGTACAGCGACGGGTTCGTCCAGGCGGAGCCCTCGACCTGGCGCCAGGAGAACCGGCGGCGGCCCACGCGGAGGCGCTTCCCGCGGGCCCGGGCGCGGTCGATGTCGGCCTTCTCGATGACGCCGAGCACGCTGCCGTCTGCGTCCACGACCACGCGTCCGGAGGCGCTGGTCGGATCCCTCGGCAGCGTGGCCATCACCACGTCCGCGAGCGACCGGCGGAAGCGCTCGATCAGCTCCCCGACCACCGGCGGGCGGACGACCTTGTCGCCCATGGTCACGATGGCGGCGGCGCAGCCGCCCTGGGCGGCGATCGCCCCGGCGGCGATCGCGGCGGCGTGCCCCGTCCCGCGCGGCTCGGGCTGGTGGACGAACGTGACCTCCGGGTGCGCCGCCGAGACGGTCTCCAGGACCTGCCCCGCCATCTGGCCCACCACGACGAGGAACCGGCGCAGCCCGGCTGCCTTGTACGCCTCGATCGCCCGGACAATCGCCGGCGCGCCCAGAATGGGAAAGCAGACCTTGTGCCGGTTGGCGGAGCCCATCCGCTTGCCCCGCCCGCCGGCGAGGATCACGCACGCGATGTCGTGGGCTGCTTCCATGAGGCCTTGCCGGGCACGTCCGCAACGAGCGCAGGCCACCATATCACCGGCGATGCCAAATACAAGGCACGGCCGGCGGCGGCTTGACAACCGCGCCGCGCGGCGTCTATCCTCCGCCTGCCAAAGCCCTCTTGCGCCTTGGCGGCGCTGGCTCTTCGTTCGGTCATGGCACCAGGACGAGACTCGGAAGCTTCGGTGCCGGTCGTGGTGATCGGCGTCGGCGGTTTCGGCCGTCGAACCCTCCAAGCGCTGCGGCGCAGTCGCATCGTCCGCGTCGTCGGGGTCTCGGATCGCAACCCGGCGGCGGCCGAGAGCGTCGCACGAGAAGCCGGCGTGCCGGGCTACGGCGACAACCGCAGCCTCCTGGCGGAGGCCCGCCCGAAGGTGGCTTACGTCGCGGTGCCCCCGATGGCCGCGCCGGAGGTGATCGAACTCTGCGCGGGGCGGGGCGTACACGTGTGGAAGGAGCTGCCGCTCGGGCGCGACCTCGCCGAGGCCGTCGCGATCGCCCGGCGCATGGAGAAGGCTTCCCTGAAGCTCGCGGTCGGCACGCAGCGCCGCTTCGCCACCGGCTACCGCCGGGCGTGGGAGCTCCGCCGTCGCCTCGGGCACGTCTTCCTCGCCCGCGCCCACTACCTGTTTAACTGGGGCCCGAACCTCGACTGGCGCGGCGACCGCGCCTCGGCCGGAGGCGGCGCCCTGCTCGAGCTCGCCTACCACCCCGTGGATCTGCTCGTCTGGCTCCTGGGTTTCCCGGAGGAGGTCTACGGCCTGACGGTCGGCGACCGGCGACCGCCCGCGGGGCGCGGCGGGCCGGAGCCGATGTACAACACCGACGACACGGCGGCCGCCCTGCTGCGGTACCCGAACGGCTGCATGGCCTCCGTCGTCACCACGCGCCGCTCCGGGCCGGTCAGCGAGGAACTGTCCCTCCACGGGCGCGGCGGGTCCCTGACGGCCTGCAGCGAAACGTGCCTGCTCCGCGACCCCGACGGCACCGTGCTGGACCAGGCCGAGGCCGACGGCGCCCCGCACGAGATGTTCCTCCGCCAGGCCGAGGCCTTCGCCAAGGCCGTCGCCGACGGAGCCCAGACCCACGAATGCTCCGGGCGCGAGAACCTGCTTACCCAGGCCGTCATCGAGGCGATCTACCTCGCCGACCGGACCTGCCAGCCCGAGGCGCCCGGGCGCCTGCTGGCCACGCACGGCCTCAAGCCGGAGGACTGCCTGCTCCATCGCCCGCCCGACACGGGCGACGAGATCCCCCCGCCGGAGCTGCCGTAGCGGCCCCGCGCGCAGGGGGGCCCGGGAGCAACGGAACGGTCGGTCCACCTGGCGGATCAGGCGGGGGGCCGGTCCCACTGCCGACCAGCCAGCGCGCCCATGCGCTCGTGCCGCGTCATGTCCACGTGCAGGGGCGTGACGGTGATACAGCCCGCGTGCAGGCAGCCGACGTCCGTGTCCTCGTGGCGGTCGACGAACCGGTAGCTGTCGCTCAGCCGGTAGGAGTGCCTCCCCTGGCCGTCCGGCACCTCGTGGTAGGCGTCGTCCAGCTCCGAGGTGGACTGCGGCACGACGCGGACGCCGGCCGGCCGACCACACCCGACCGGCGGGATGTTCACGTTGATCAGGTCCCCGTCGCGCAGGCCGACGTCGAGCAGGCGGTCCAGCACCCACCGGCAGAGGCGGGCGGCACGTTCGTAGTCGATCTCGCCCGGATCGCCCTCGTAGCCGGCCGACAGCGCGACCGAGGGGATGCCGAGCATGGCGGCCTCGGCCGCCGCGGCAACCGTGCCGGAGTAGAACACGTTCACACCCACATTCGCCCCGGCGTTGATGCCGCTGAGCACCAGGTCCGGCCATTGGGCCAGCAGCTTGCGGACGGCGAGCCGGACGCAGTCGGCCGGGCGACCGTCCACGCTGTTGCCCCAGAACGGCTCCGGCGAGTCGTTCATCTGCACGCGGTGAACCGTCAAGGGGTCCTTCAGCGTAATCGAGTGCCCGGCCGCCGACTGAGCGGAGCTCGGCGCGACGACGGTGACCTCGCCCAGATCGCTCACCGCGGCATTCAGCGCCGCCAGGCCCGGCGCGAAGATGCCGTCATCATTGCTCAGCAGAATCCGCATGGTGCTTCAGTGTACCCCGCTGCGAGCCATGCCGAAAGCGCGACGGCGATCGGCCGGTGCCGATCGCCGTCGCGCTCTCATTTCGATCGTAGCTGGCCGCCGCGCGGATCAGAACCACCAAGCGGCGCCGGCTTTCTGGCGCAGGATGCGGGGCTTGAGGTACTCGACGGCCTTCTCGAAGCCCTCGTTCGTGCTCATGAGCGAGTCCTCGTGCTCGATGCTCACCACGCCGTCGTAGCCGTAGCGCCGGAGCATCGAGATGAACGGCTTCCAGAACTCGTCGCCGTGCCCGTAGCCGACCGTGCGGAACACCCACGAGCGCTTCTTGACGTCGCCGTAGCTCTTGATGTCGAGGTTGCCGGTGATGCCGGAGTTCCTCGAGTCGATCTCGCAGTCCTTGGCGTGCACGTGGAAGATGCACTTGTTCTCGCCGAGGTACCGCGCCGACTCGACCGGGTCGATCCCCTGCCAGAAGAAGTGGCTCGGGTCGAGGTTGGCCCCGAGGTTCTTGCCCGCTGCCTTGCGCAGCCGCACGATGTCCTCGGGGTTGTGCAGCACCATGCCCGGGTGCGCCTCGAAGGCGATCTTCACGCCGGCCTTCGCGGCGATGTCGTTCCACTTGCCCCAGAACGGGATGATCACGTCGTCCCACTGGTACTTCGCCGCCTCCTCGAAGTCCGGCGGCCAGGGGCACGTCACGAAGTTGGGCGTCTTGTCGCCCTTGCAGCCGCCCGGGCAGCCGGAGAAGTTGACCACCACCGTCTTGAACTCCGCCGCCAGCGGGATGCCGTTCTTCATCGCCTGGATGTGATCGTTGGCAAGCTTCTTGTCCGGGTGCACCGGGTTGCCATGCACGGCGATGCCCTGCACCTCCAGCCCACGATCCGCAATCTTGGCCCTCAACTCCTTCAGCCGCTTCTTGTTCTTGTGGATCCCGATGAGGTCCCACGGGTCGCCCGGATACGCGCCCGCCGGCAGCTCGATGGCATCCAGGCCCACTCGCTGGCAGTAATCCAGCGCGTCGTCGAGTGTCATGCCCCCGAACAATGCTCCCATCACGCCGAGCTTCATCGCATTCTCCCTTTCCTTGTTGGCCGAGGTGTCCGATCTTGCCGAAGATGCGACGCGCGGCACGCCCGCTCCCGTCGAAGCCCTTCGACAGAGCCATTATTATCGGCCCGGGCATCGGCGATGCAAGTCCCTTGGGCGCGAATCACTGAGGAAGGCGGCGCTTTGGGCCGACCGGCCCGGCCCGCGTTGCAAACGCCCGCTGGCCTGTCTATGCTCAGGTCATGCGCAGCGGTTCGCCCAGACAGCTTTCCCACGGCCGTCGAGCCAAGTGGGACACGAGCGGGGTCCTCCTGGACCCGGGCGTCCTGTCCGGACCGATCGATCTTCCCGCCGTGTTCGGCAATGGCCGCCCGATCGAGCTGGAAGTCGGCACCGGCAAGGGTACGTTCCTGCTGGCCCGCGCCGCTGCCCGCTCGGATCTCAACTTCCTCGGCATAGAGCTGGCCAGAGCGTACTGCTGCTATGCTGCCGACCGCATCCGCCGGCGCGGGCTGGCGAACGTGCGCATGGCCCAGGCGGACGCAGCACACTTCTTCCGCCTTTGCCTGACCGATGCCGCCGTCTGGCGCGTGCACATCTACTTCCCCGACCCCTGGCCGAAGCGCAAGCACCACCGTCGCCGCCTGATCAAGCCGCCCTTCCTCGCCGACGTCCGTCGCGTCCTGCAACTCGGCGGACAGCTTATCGTTGTCACAGACCACCGCGAGTATTTTGGGCAAATCCGGCGTGTGCTTTGCTCCGTCTCCGGCCTTGCCCGGATTTCGCTGCCCAGGATAGCTTGCGAGCAGGGCGAGCTCGCCGGCACAAACTTCGAGCGCAAGTACCTCGCCGAGGGGCGTCCCTTCTATGCCGCCGCGAGGATGCGCTATGCGTGAGGCCCCTCCGCAAATCACCGTTCAGCCACTCTGCCAGGCAACTCTTCTATAGAGGAGGTACCTTCTTTAACACAGTCATCGTGATCAGCCCTGTAGATCGTGCGTCTTATGATGCCCCGGACCGCGCAAGGTATTGCGAGGCAAGGCACAAGGGACAGCGCCGAGGGACGCGGCGCGGTGGACAAGCTGTTGGCATCGCCACCTGGCGGGATCGAAGAAGGGCCGGAGGGACAGTCCCGCATGGGCAGGGAAGGCTGGGGACGCGGGAGCAACGGGCAAGGCGAGGCGGCTATCAACAGATTTGCAGGAGTTCTCCCCGGCGAGGGAGGAGTTGGCGCGGGCGAGGCGGGGGAGGCTAGGCGTTGGCCTGGATGTGGTGGGTGAGGCGGTCGAGCATGGCCTGGATGTGGACGTCCTCGTGACGAAGGTGGCGAATGGTGCGGGCGGCGTGGAGGACGGTGGTGTGGTCGCGCCCGCCGAAGTACCCGCCAATCTCCTCCAAGCTGTGGGGCGTCAACTGGCGGGCAAGGAACATGCAGACCTGGCGGGGAAAGGCAATGGAGCGGGTACGTTTCTTGGACTGGAGGTCAGCGAGGCGCACGCCGAAGTGGGAGGTGACAGCCTTGAGGATATCCTCGATCGTGATCTGGCGGGAAGCAGGGCTTGGCTCATCGCCGATTGCTTGCTGGGCGAGGGGAAGGTCAATTGGGTGGACGTTGACCTTAGCAAGCATCTGTACCTTGGCGATCGCGCCCTCGAGCTCGCGGGTGTTGGAATCGATGGTGCCGGCGAGGTAGCAGATCACATCCTCAGGAAGGTCAATGCCTTGGAACATCGCCTTCCTGCGGACGATGGCGACACGGGTCTCGTAGCAGGGCTGGCCGATCCTGGCGACGAGGCCCGAGTTGAACCGGCTGACCAAGCGTTCCTCCAGGGTAGGGATGTCGGTCGGACTGCGGTCGGACGACAGGACGATCTGCTTGCGGGCCTGGTAGAGGGTGTTGAACGTGTGGAAAAACTCCTCCTGGGTCTGTTCGTGCCCGGCGAGGAACTGGATGTCGTCAATGGCGAGGACGTCGGTGTGGCGGTAGCGGTAGCGGAAGTCGCGAAGCTCGCCGCGGGCGACGCCGTCGATGAACTGGTTGACGAAGGTCTCGCAGGTCAGGAGAGAGATCCTTGCATCCGGCTTGTGCCGGCGGATCTTACTGCAGGTGGAGTGGAGCAGGTGGGTCTTCCCAAGGCCGACGCTGCCGTGGAGGAAAAGTGGGTTGTAGCTCCGACCCGGGCCCTCGCTGACGGCTTGGCAGGCCGCGTACGCAAGCCGGTTGCAGGGGCCGGAGACAAAGGTGTCGAAGGTGTAGTCTTCGCAGAGCAGGTGCGCGTCGTTCGGCGAGTCGGAGGCGGCGAGGCTCGCAGGCGACCCGCTGGGCTCGTCGGACGGTCGGGCAGCCTCGGCGGCCGTGAGGAAGCAAACGCCGACGAGCCGGCCGGTGGCGCGCTGGGCGGCCTCGGTGAACAGCCGCAGCGCGTGTCGTCGGCAGTATTCCTGTTCGGCGGGCCCGGGGACCTGGATCTCCAGCAGGCCGTGCTCCAGCGAGATCGGCTCCAGCTTCGTGAACCAGGAGCGGATGACGTGACCGCCGGCGTGGATAACCTGTTGGATGATGTGTTGCCACAACGACGGCTCAACCGGCGTCATTCCTCGCGTCCTCAGATGCGCACAGTGCGCACAGCGCACTTCCCGACAGGAATCCTGGAACTTCGGAGATGTGGCCGGGACGCCGGTGCCGTCCGTGGCCAGATTTGGGAACATCCCTGGGACGACCACATGCTCACCGCAACGGGACTCTACCAGCCAACCAGGCAGAAGTCAAAACCAAAAAACGCGCCGTGGCCTCCGCTACGTGCGATGGCACGGGACGCGAGCCCCGCGACGGCCGGGCCTATCGCGCGCCCAGCCGGACTCCGGGAACCTCGCCCTGTGGGTAGCACTTCATCCGGAGGGCCTGGCTGTCGGCGGGCAGGCGGAGGTCGCCGGCGGCGAAGTCGGCGAACCCCGGGCGCTCAACGACGCTGCCGGTCTCGAGCCCCAACTCCTTGCGGGCCCGGGCAAGGTCCCTGTCCTTTCGGTGCTTGCGCCACGGGCAGCCCCATTGGTACAGGCCCTGGGGGGTCTCGGCGAAATAGACGTTGCTCTCAAAGCGGATTCTCAGGTCCTCCAGGGACGTGCCCATTGGCTGGCCCTTGGCCTTGTACTCGGCTGCAAGCTGGCCGGCGGTCTTGCCGCGAGGCAGCTCCCAGCCGCTTTGCATGGCCCGCGGCCAGTGCCTCCCGTCGAGCACGTCGAACCACCCGCCGACCTGCACGTCGCGGTTAAGGGCGATCAGGTTGTGGCGGATCGTCTGGTCGTGGTTCCAGACGGCGTGGCTTTTGCGCCCCTCGCCGTCGGCGATCCGCGGCGTGCCGCGGAGCTGCTCGCGGAACTGGAAGCCCTCCTTGTTGCCGATCATCAGGTTCCGCTCGATCCGGCAGCCGGGCGAGCTGGAGATCGAGATCGCCCCGTCGGCGCCCCACGCGCCGGTCGAGCCGCCGAAGCCGTTGCCGATGATCACGTTGTCGTGCGCCCACAGGCCGTACGAGATCTCGTAGAAGATCCCCGCGTTGTCGTTGTGGGCGATGTGGCAGTTGCGGACCTCGCCGTCCTCGTTGCCGATGTCGAACCAGATGCCGTGCCCGGCGTTCTGGGTGAAGGTGCTCTTGTCAATTGCCACGCCGCGGCAGAGGACGATCTTGTTGGCCCCCGCCTCCCAGCCGCGATTCCACCCCTTCGTGCTGTTGTGCCGCACGAGGCACCGCGTCATCGTCAGCTCGTGCGCGCGGCAGGCGCCGAAGCCCATCTGCCCGTTGTGCTGGAAGATGCAGCGGCGGACGAGGATCCCGTGGGCGGCGCGCTTCCCGCCGAACTGCGCGCCGATGCTGTTGGCCCGCTCGAAGACGCAGTCCTCCAGCCGGTTGTGGTGCCCGCGGACCTGCACGGCGCCCTTCTGCGCGGCGTTGGCGCAGTAGCGGAAGCGCAGGCCCTTCAGGTGGACCCAGGCACCCTCGTTGATCCAGATGACCGGCCGCACGGATGCCTCGACGCCCACGCGGCCGTCGGTCAGGTCGCGGTTGTCCCGGCTCCAGGCGTAGAGCTTCTTGCCGGCCAGGTCCACGTGGAACGTCCCTCGGCTGAGCCGCTCGCGACGCAGGACCTGCTTGAGCAGGTAGCCGTGGACAATGACCTGCTCGGCCCGCCCGATCATGCGGTGGAAGTCGTCGTCGGGGTGCGCGTGGCTCTTGTTGTGCGTGATGAAGCGATGCGGCCAGCGCGTGGCGAAGACGTTGCCCTCGGAGCCCTCGACCTTCCGCCAGTCGGTGATCCGGTCGGCGCCGGTGACGACGACGCGCTCGCCATCGGCGGCGCGGAAGACGATGGGCGCCTCGGCGTTCCCATTGGCCTTGACCGTGACGGCCTCGCGGTACACGCCCGCGCGGATCGTCACCGTGTCGCCGGCCTGGACGACCCTCGCCGCCGCGCCGATGGTCTTCAGCGGCTTGGCGGCCGTGCCGGGGTTTTCGTCGTTCGCGGCGGGATGGCGCTGGCTTACGACATACGTCCCGGCCACCGCCGGCGCGTGCGCGAACGCCGACAGCACCATGACCGCGCCGCCGATGCGTTGAGCGAGGCCGTTCATCGCCGTCTCCTGATGTCCCCCGTGCCCATGGGACAGCGCGGGGCGAGCCCCCCCCCGCTACCCTACCAGACGCCGCCGTCCGCAGCCTCTCTTCCTGGGAACGGATCCTGCCGCGATTGTACGTTCCCGTTCGGCGGAAGCGAACGGCGAGATCGGTGACGCTGCTGTCCCTGGCGGTCTTCGTGGGGGCGGGTCCGTCGCCGCCTGAACCGCGCGCCGCCGGCGCCGCAGGCCGCCGCGCCCCCGACACCGTTGTCTCCGGAGTCCCCGGTGCGTATGCTCGCCCACGTGCACGGCCACGACGCGAGCCGGGAAAGGAGCACCACCGATGTCGAAGATGACACGCCGGGGGTTTCTGAAAGGCGCCACGGCGGCGGGGGCGATCGCCGTCGCCGCGCCGCGGGTGGTCTCGGGCGAAGCCAACGCCGGGGACGACACGCTGAACGTCGGCATCCTGGGCGCGGGCGACCACGGGCGCGACCTGCTGCTGCACTGCATGAAGCTGCCCGGCCTGCGGTTCCGGGCGGTCTGCGACGTGTGGGACTTCAACCGCACCTACGCCCTGCGCATCCTGGGGAAGTACAAGCACCAGCCCAACGGCTACGTCGACTACCGCCAGATGGTCGCCAAGGAGAAGGACCTCGACGCCGTGATCATCGCCACGCCGGACGGCTTCCACGCCGCCCAGACGATCGCCTGCCTGAAGGCCGGCGTGAACGTCTACTGCGAGAAGGAGATGGCCATCACCGTCGCGGACTGCCGGCGGATGGTGCGGACGGCCCGCGAGACCGGCAAGCTTCTCCAGGTCGGCCGCCAACACCGCAGCAACGCGCGGTACCACCGCGCGCTGAGCCTGATCGACGAGAAGAAGGCTCTCGGGCGCATCACGCACGTGGCGGGACACTGGCGCGGGCACAAGCGAGAGACGATCCCCTGGCCCAAGAAGCACGCCGTCGACAAGGCGCGCCTGGGCGAGTACGGCTTCGAGTCGATGGAGCAGTTTCGCAACTGGCGGTGGTTCGAGAAGTTCTCCGCCGGCCCGATCGCCAGCCTCGGCTCGCACCAGATCGACGTGTTCAACTGGTTCCTGCACGCGCGGCCGAAGGCGGTCTACGCCAGCGGCGGGTTGGACTGCTACCGGATCTACGAGCACTACGACAACGTGAGCTGCATCTTCGAGTGGGACTACCGCCTCGACGGCCGCACCACGACGGTCCGCGGCAACTACGAGATCCTCAACACGACCGAGCTGGGCGGCTTCGTCGAGAAGTTCACGGGGACGGCGGGCGAGCTGGCCATCTCGGAGATCGCCACGCGCGGGCACGTTCTGCGCGAAGCGCGCGCCCCGGTCGCCGACTGGGAGAAGGACCTGGAGCCACTTCCCGCCGGGCGCCACGGAGCCCGGGCCTACGGGCCCATCCCGCTGACCGACCCGAAGAGGGTCTACTGGCACCACCTGAAGAACTTCTTCGACGCCGTCCGCGGCAAGGGCAAGCTGGCCTGCCCGCCGGAGATCGGCTTCGAGGCGGCCCTGTCGTCCCTCCGCGTCAACGAGTCCATGAAGGCGGGCCAGCGCCTGGCGTTCCGGCCGGAGGAGTTCAAGGTCTGACCAGCCAACCTGCCCGAAGGAAGGAAACCCGATTCGCCGGGCGTGGGTTGCAGTAAGAGGAGCCCGCGTTGTGGAGGCTGCCGGCCGAACCGGTCGGCGGCGCGCGTACTCCGAAAGCTGTCCTTGTCAGAGGCGAAGGAACTCAAGCATGCGGAACATGACGATGGTTGCAGCGGCCCTTGCCGCCGGGTTGACGGTTGTCTGCGGCGCCGATGCCGCGGAGATGCGCCTGGTCGTGACCCCGACCGCGGCGGGAAGCGACGTGCCCGTCTGTGTGGAGGTCTCCCTGCCCCCCGGGCTGGGCGCGGCGAACCAGATTGCCGTCGCGATGACGTCCCCTGGCGGGGCGGCGGTGCCGGGCCAGGTCGTCAAGATCGGCGACGGGCCGGCGAGGCTGGCGTGGATCATCCCGTCGGTCCAGGCGGGTCGGAAGCAGACGTGGACGGCCTCGCTGACCCGGGGCGCCCCGGCCGGGAAGAACGTGTTCTCCTGGAAGGACGAGAAGGGCAAGCACCTGGACCTGCTGCTCGCGGGCAAGTGCGTCACGCGCTACATGTACGAGGTGGACACCTCGGACAAGGCAAAGCTCTTCGACACGGCGAAGGTATACACGCACGTCCTCAACGCCGACGGCAGCGACACGATCACGAAGGGCCCCGGCGGCAAGTACCCCCACCATCGCGGCATCTTCCTGGGCTACAACCACACCGCCTACGACGACGGCAAGCGGGGCGACTGGTGGCACGTGCGAAGGGTCACCCAGCGCCACCGGAAGTTCGTGGACCTGACGGCCGGACCGGTGCTCGCCAGCAGCACGATGCTGATCCACTGGAACGACCCCGCCGGCAAGCCCGTCGTCATCGAGGAGCGCCAGCAGATCGTCTTCCGCCAGCCCGCCTCCACGCTCCTGCTGCTGGAGTTTCGCTCGAAGCTGACGGCCGCTCGAAGCGACGTCGAGTTGAACGGCGACCCCGAGCACGCCGGCATGCAGTTCCGCCCCCACGACGGGGTGGCCAAGAACAAGTCCGCCAAGTACTTCTTCCCTGACGAGAAGGTCACCGCCGGCAACGTCAAGAACGAGCGCGACCTGCCCTGGGCCGCTCTCGTCTACGAGCTCAAGGGTGCTACGTACACCGTCCAGCACGTGAACCACCCGGACAACCC
>CAZXOC010000059.1:0-30706 GCA_964642165.1 uncultured Planctomycetaceae bacterium
GAACACAACTCGGAGAGTTGTGCCACCCAAAGAATCGACCTTGACGGAACACTAGCTTCGCGGGGCCTTGAGCAGCTTGCGAATGCCGTCCATGATCCGCTTGCCCTTGGCGCGGAGGCGGCGCTTCCGGGCGAGCAGGTTCCGCGCCGTGGGGGTGGCGTGGAGCTGCACGTGGAAGCGGAGGCTGTTGCCCGTGCCCGAGGGGCGGACGGTCAGGTGGTCCAGGCGCTCGTCGTCGAAGAAGAACCGCACGCCCTCGTCGGGGAACTCGAAGTCGTACGTCGGCGGGTAGAGCACGTCGTACTTGCCGGTGCGGTAGATGACGGCGTCGGTGACGCGGGCGCCGCCGATGGCCAGGTCGCCGCTGCGGGCGAGCTGGAAGTAGCCCAGCGCGCGGCGGAGGATGCCCTTCTTGCGGCGGTCGCCCTCGATGCCGGGGTACTCGCCGTCCAGCGGGTCGGGCTCGTAGAGGTTCACGAAGAGCCCGACGTCCGGGTCGAGGCAGATGTGCTGATCCAGCAGGCCCAGCAGCGTCGTGCCCTGCTCCTTGGCGTAGGCGGCGACCTCGGCGACCAGCATCGCCGCGAACGTCCCGTCCTTGTCGCGGACGTGCCCGCCGGCGCCCATGGAACGCCCGTCCGGCGGCGGGCCGCCCAGGATCGAGAAGCCGTTGCTCTGCTCCATCGCGGCGATGTTGATGCTCCGCCGGCCGGGCGCCATGCCCTCGCACGTGCAGACGACGGGGTGGCACAGATCGGTGTACCTCTTCCCGTCGCGGCCGTCCTCCAGGGCCAGGAATTGCCGCGCCTTGCCGTCCCAGACGTCGCGCGTGGCGGCGGCGAGGTTGGCAAAGCCCACCCACGTCTTGACCACGCCGATGCCGACCTTGCGGCACAGGCGAACCGTCGTGTCGGCCGTGGTGTGCGACAGGACGATGAAGCGCTTCTCGGCGTCGAGGACGCGGCCGTGCTTCTCCGTCTCCTTCAGGAAGCGGTACCACAGCACGAGCGCCCAGGCGTCGTCGGCGGGCAGCAGCACGTGGTCCTTCCCGCCGTAGAGGTCGCGCTGGTCGGGGGCGACCTTGACGACGACGCCGCAGCGGTCGGCGTCGGGGTCGGTGCCGATGAGGATGTCGACGTCCTTGAACCGGCGGGGGTACTGCTTCTTGAACTCGCGGACGGCGATCTCCGCGGCGCGCGGGTCGCCGGGGTCGGGCTGCTGCTCGTGCCCGGGGTCGCTGCGGAAGCACGGGAACATGCCGTCCAGGCCGTGGAGGCGCTGGATCTTCCGGATGCCGCGGAAGCCCACGGCCTTCAGCAGGTTGGGCACGACGACGCGCCCGGCGCCGTGGAAGGCGCAGAAGGCGATGTTCAGCGGGTCGCCGGCCGCCCGCTGCCGCGCCGCCAGGTCGTCGGTCAGCAGGAAGCCGCGCATGTGGTCCTGGTGGCGCCGGTGCATGTCGATCAGCCGGTGCTTGCGAGCGTAGCGGGCGTAGCTGCCGACGGGCCTGGCGCCGCCGAGCAGGACGAGCTTCGAGGCCGGGGCGTCGTCGAAGTCCGTCAGCCGGATCTGCTCGAACCGCGCCGTGCGGATGTACTGGTCGTACATCGCGCGGCGCTCCTCGGGGTCGAACTGCGACCCGTTCGCGCACGAGAGCTTGTAGCCGTTGTAGCGGTAGTCGTTGTGGCTGGCGGAGATGAGGATGCCGATGTCGGCCTGGACGCTGGGGATGGCGAAGGTCACCTCGGGGTACGGGCAGGGCTCGTCGAAGAGGCACACCTCGTAGCCGTAGGCGAGGAACAGCCGGGCGACCAGGGCGGCGAAGTCTTGGCCGCGGATGCGGCTGTCGTAGCCGATGACGACGCGCCGGAACTTTCGGCCCTTGTCCTTGCCGAACCGCGCCACGCCGACGGAGGTCCGCAGCAGGACGAGGTCGTTGAACGTGTTGGGGCCCTTGAGGATCGGCGCGTGGATGCCCTCGCGCTTGAGGCGCAGGATGGACGGCTTGTCGAACGCCATCATGCCGCGGATGCCGCCCGTGCCGAAACGCACCCACTGGCGGAAGGCGTTGACGAGGTCCTTCCAGCGCTTCGCGCGGATCGTGGCCAGGATGCCCTTCTTCAGGTTCGGGAGGATCTCATCGAGGTAGTCGTTCGTCAGCCACTGCTGGAGGTTGCCGAAGGCCTGGTCTCTCGCGGCCTGGTAGGACTGCGGATCGATCTTCCCGGCCGCCAGGGCGGAGTCCAGGTACCCGGCGATCCCCGCCTCGGCAACCTGGAGCGCGTCGGCGATGGGGTCGTGGGAGCTCGCTCGTTTCATTCGTACTTCTCCATATCTCCATACTCTCTGGATGCCTTCGCCGCGGGCGGCGCGTCCGTGGCGGCCCGTCGGCGGCCGGCGTCGCACGGTGCGTTTGTACCGGATTGCCCGGTCGGGGGGCAAGCGGCGCGCCCGGCTCAGGGCAGGGCCACGCGGTTGTTGCCTTCGTAGATTTCGGCGATTTCGCCGCCGGAGTCGAGGACGACGGCCCAACCTTTCGCCCCGGCCGGCGGGGCGGGCAGCGTGAAGGCGACCCGCCGGGGCTTCAGGTCCAGCGGCGCCGCCAGCGGGCCGAGCGTCACGCGCCGGCGGACCTTGCCCGCCGCGTCCACCAGCGCCGCGTCGAAGGACGCCACGTCCTTCGAGCCGATGTTGTGCGCCACGGCGCGGACGACGACGCCCTCCACGCGCACCTCCCCCGGCGACAGCGCCAGGTCCGCGCGCAGCCGCTCGTCGTCGAGCCGCTCGACCTGCCGCAACTCCACCACGGTGACCCGCCCGGGCGGCAGGACGAGCGGCACGGGCGAGGCGCGGAGCAGCTCGAGCTCCGCCGCGGCCGCCGGCTTGTCGATCTCGTCGTCGCCGTCGGCGTCCGGGCCGGTGCGAAGCCGGTATCGCCCGTGGTCGAGCGTCCAGACGCGCATGCGGCCGCGCACGGGCCTCTCCGCGAAGCTGTAGACCAGCACCTTCAGCGCGTCGCGCCGGGCCCGCAGGACCAGCGCGGCGTAGTCCGTGCCGTATCCCTCCCAGCTCACGGCGTGGGTGTGGTTGTACTTGTTCCGCGCGGCGTAGCCGCCGGTGTAGGCGATGGCGGCGTTGCGGATGGCGTACAGGAACACGCGGTCGGTGTAGGGCTCGGTGGTGGTGTACATGGCCCGGAAGCGCTGGAGCTCGGCGACGTCGCCCTTCAGTGCCTCGACGAGCGGGCGCTTGTCGCCGGTGACGAGCGTCTCGGCGGCGCCCTCGCCCTTCACGAGCGAGCGCAGCTTCCCGTCGTCCAGGAAGCCCAGCCCGTGGCGGTGGATCAGCTCGGGCAGGATGAGGTTCGGCGAGGTGTTTCGGCTGCCGCGGCGGAAGGCCTCGAAGAACGGCCCGAGGTACCTCGCGTCGTCCGTGATCCCGTAGAGGAACAGGAACGCCGTGCCGAGCCCGCCGTAGCCGCCGTAGAGCGGCCGGTGCGTCGTCGCCGTGACGCGCTCGGTAGCCACCTCGACGCTCGTGGCATATTTGCCCGGGGCCATGTGTTCGAGCCACCCGTCCGCCCACTGGCTCAGGTGTTTCAGGGCGCGCGGGTTGGCGTTGTACCACGCGACCTCGAAGGCCGGGTGCCACATGAGCGGATGGGCGTGGCCGTCGACGCCGGTCTTGCGGTCCATCTTGAGGTCGGCGGCGCCGCACTGCTGGCTCTTGAAGTGGCGGTGGCCCCTGGGCGTGACGACGGTGAGCGCCTCGGTCGAGCGGGCGGCGACGAGGCAGCGCTCGAGGCAGACGGGGTCGCCGTAGTTCCACCACGCCAGCAGGGCCTCGTGGTTGACGCCCTCCTCGTAGGCGTGCAGCGGGTCCATGGTTCGGCGGTTGAGGCCGGCGGTGAGGTGCTCGCGCTCGGCCAGCTCCATGAGTCGCGCGGCGGCGTCCTTGAGCTTCGCGGCCACGCCGCCCGTCTCGAGCATCACGAAGTCGGCGTAGTTCTGGTACATGTCGGTGTCGTCGCCGACCATGCCGCCGAACTCGCCGGTCGGCACGCTGCGGTGCTCGAGCCACCACTGCGGGACGTCGCGGGCCGTCCGCCAGGCCTGGCGCGCGACGACCGCCCACTCCGGCGCGCCCGGCACCTTGTCGATCCGCGGCTCGAAGGCGGGCATCGTCGCCCGCCGCGGGCGGTAGCGGCGCCAGATCCACTCGTCGTACTGCCGCACGAGGTCGTCGTCGGGCCCGAGCCGCTTGCACTGGGCCAGCGTGGCGATCAGCTCCTTGAGCTGGGGGCCCCAGCGCGGGTCGGCCAGCGACTTGTCCTTGCGACCCTCGTCGTACCAGCCGTTCCAGGGGCGGGCCTCGCTGAGGCTGACGAAGTACGTCTTCAGCAGCAGCTTGCGATAGGCCAGGGCCTCGGGCAGCGCCCGCTCGCGGGGCACGACGTACAGCTCGACGGCCGTCGCCTCGAGCCTGGCGTCCGCGCCGAGCGTGACGCTCAGCCACAGGGCGGTTCCCTTCGGCACGACCTGGTCGGGGAAGTCCATGACGACGCGGCAGCGCCCGGGCGCACTCAGCACGACGTCGGCGCCGAAGAGCTGGCTCTTGGGGTTCAGCGGGTCCTGGACGGCCAGCGTGATCGGCACGGGCGTCGGCGCGTCGGCGACGACGAAGTCCATGCCGATCGCCGCCAGGGGCGTCTCCCGCGCGAGCGGCTCGGTGAGCAGGTGCAGCGTTTTCCCCTTCCGGGCGCGGGTGTCCGGGCCCCTGCCCGGCATCGGCGCGATCCGCAGGGTCGCCCGGCCGGCGGCGTCGAAGCGCCGCTTCAGCCACGCCTCGATGCGCCCGGGCTCGCACGGGCCGGCCACGCCCAGGCGCTCGGGCTTGGGCAGGCCCGCGGCGCCGGGGCTGACGCGGAAGAAGGACACGTCGGCCAGCCGCCCGTCGGTCAGGTCGAAGAAGCTCACGCGGCGGGCGCGGACGGGCTCGGCGAACCACGCCCGCGAGCGCCGCGTCAGGCCGGGCAGCTCGGCCAGGAGCGTCCCGCCGGTCGGCTCGTCGTAGCGCGGGCAGTCGCGGTACATTCTCACGCGCGCCCCGCCGCGGATCAGGACGGCGTGGAAGCCGGCGTCGTCGGCCGGCGTGACGTGCAGGCCGTCGCTGCGGCGGTAGGCGTACCAGACGCCGGCGCCCGCGCCGCGCTGGCCGTACTCCCACACGCCGCCGCTCCAGTCGCCGCTGCGCGTCGTGCCGTCCACCGGCGTGCCGAGGAAGCCCTTCAGCGCCCGGCAGTCGGCCACCGGGAGCTTGCGGATAACGGTCGGCTTCGCCGCGCCGGCCGGCACGGGGATCGCCGGGCCGAAGACCTCGAACGACGCCTCCCGCACGACGCGGAGGTCCGCCACGTAGGCGTCCCCCGCCCCGCCGCTCTCGGTGTTGCCGATCAGGATCAGCGCCCGGCCCGTCGGCCCGGTGGGGAACGGCACGCGCACGGCGCGATACTCGCCGCTGGGCCTCACGTTCGCCGTGTACGGCACGCTCGCCGCCCCGGCGCGGGGCGCGGTGCGCGCGCGGAGGTAGATCCCGGCTGCGCCCTTCACCCGCGCCTCCACGCGATACCGCGCGTCGGGCCGCAGCCGCAGCGACTGGTTCGCCACGGTATACCGCCCGGGCGCGCGGAAGCGGATGACCCGCCGCGGGCCCTGGGCGATCGACTCGAACAGCCCGGCGTCGCCCTTGTGGAACGACCAGGACGCCACCTTGCCCCCCTGCCGGCGGGACATGTCGGCGTTGGCCAGCAGGTTGGCCCGCTCGAAGTAGACGCACGCGAAGCCCTCCGTGCCGGCGTAGGGCGAGCCCGCGGGCCAGGTCGAAAGCACCGGCGACGCGCCCGTGTGGTCCTCGCGCCCGAGCTTGAGCTGGATCATGTCGCCGGGCTTCGGCGCGGCCATCTCCAGATCGGTGAAGGGGATTCGCATCTCGACGACCCAGCGCTTCGCCTCGACGCGGGCGGCCGGGCGCCACGTCGGCTTCCAGGCGGCCGCGTCGCGGCGCTGCCGGCGCCGGACGCTCTGCCGCGTGCCGAGCGTGTTGACGATGAACTGGTCGCACTCCAGCGCGGCGTCGGTGCTGCGGACCCACACCTCCACGCAGTCGTCCTTCCAGACGTCGTCGTTCTCGACGGTGGCCCGGGCGCGGATCCGCTTGGGCTCCGGCTCGGCGCAGACGAAGGCGACGTAGAGCGCCCGGCTGTCGAAGCAGAGCCGCACGTCGACGGGCTTCGCCGGCGGCTGCTTCGAGCTCGGCCGCGTGAAGTCCGCCAGCCGGAGGGCCTTCGTCCACGCGGCATCGTCGAGCCGGCCGTCGATCTCCGGCGGTTCCGCCGCGCGCGGGCAGAGAAGCTCCGCCGCGGGGCACGCCGCGCAGAGCAGGCCGGCCAGCACGGCGGCCACCAGGTTGGGGGTGCGCGTCATCTTGCGTTCCTTTCGCGAGGCGACGAAGGACTCGGGCCGGGAGATGCAGTCGGCCGCCGTTCACCCTATCGTCCGAGCGGGCGGAAAGCGACGGGTCGCTGCCGTCGGCGGGCTCGCGACGGCAAGGCTGCGAGCGGGCGGCCCCGCCGCCACAATGCGGCCGGAGCCGAGCCGGCGCCCGCCGTCGGCGAAGAGGGAAAGGACACCTCATGGCGCGAAGCTGCCTGGCGGGCGCGTGCCTTCTGGCGTCTCTCCTGTGGGCCCCGCCTGGGACGCTGGCGCGGTGGATCGACGTGCCGTACGCGAGGCTCGGCGACCTGTGCCACCCGCACAAGCTCGCCGAGACGATCAAGGCCCATCGCGGCGTGACGTACGAGGAGGCCCGGTGAGACGCCCCCTCGCGACGGGGCCGGCCGCGCGCTTGCACGGACGCCTCGGCGCCGCCGCGCTACCCTCCCGCGGGTCGCTTCGAGCGCCCCACGCCGGCGACGGCGGTCTTGCGAATCGCGTCGTGGTGCGGGGAGGAGGAGTAGAACGACTGCGTCGAGCTCAGCTCGCCCAGGCACAGCCGGAACAGGACGCGCCGCGCGGGCCGGCTACTTGCCCCGCCGGGCCTCCCTGGTGCTGCGAACGGGAGGCGCTGCGATCCGCGCGTTGATCGCATCTTCGGTTTCCATCGGATCGAACGCAACGCCCGGCAGCGAGAGCATCTTGCCGCTGCTGGTCAGCGCCGCGTTCAGGACGCGGTTGGGCACCATGCGGAACCGCCTCTCGCCCTTGTAGACGACCGGCGCGCGGCGGAGGACCTTCCTCCAGGCGATCGAGCCCGTCCGCGGCACCAGGCCGTACACGTAGATGCCCCCGCCGAGCTCCGGGTGCAGGCCGGCGGAGAAGCACACCCGCCCCTGATGCATCGTGACGCCGTAGACGGGCCAGGACGATTCGAGCTGCCCGTTGACGACGATCCGCCGCTGGTAGGGCGCGGCCTGGAAGCGCCAGAGGCACTCGCCGCGATCGGCGCGGAGGCAGTAGACCCATCCGTCGTGACAGCCGAAGAGGCACAGGCCGTCGCGGAGGACCGGGGGGGAGCTGATGCGTCCCCCGGCCGTGAAGCTCCACACCACCTGCCCGCCGTCGCGGCGGCATTCGAGGCGGTGCTCGTGGATGACGGCGACGACCTGCCGGCCGCCGGCCCGGACCGGCTGCGTCTCGGTCGCTTCGACGCCGCCGGGCGCCCGCCAGTCGTCGGCGATGCGGCCGGCGGGCGGCGAGGGCGGCGCGCCCGTGCCGGCGAGCGTGCCGCCGGGTGCCTTCCGGAGCCGGCGGTCGTCCGCAACGGCCGGGCGGATCGGCTCCGGCGACAGCGCCATGTGCCCGCGAAGCTGCCCCGGGACGCACCCGCAGCCGTTCGGCGTGAAGAAGACCAGCCCGTGTGCCGGGAACGCCCCGAGCGCGCAGCCGCTCCGCGTGACGCTCTGGATCCTGCCCGCGAACGAGCGGTCGACGTACGTCACCAGGCCGAAGAGGAACCAGTCCGCCGTCGCGGAGAAGCGGTTGCAGCGCTGGTTGTAGCCGTCGAGGGCGTACGGCCTGGTCTCGTCGCCCGTCGCCATGTCCACGGCGTAGATACGCCACGCGTCGGCGTAGTACATCACGCCGTCGCGGACGAGCAGGTTGTAGCCGAAGCGGTTGTAGTTCTTCCGGAACGTGCGGTGGAACAGGAGCCGGCCGTCGCGGACACGGATGGCGCCGATGTACGGCCTGTCTCCCCCGCCGATCGCGCCGGAGCCGAACACCGCCAGGCTCCCGCCGTCGTAGACGAGCTGCCCGATGTCGCCGCCGGCCACCTCCGTGTTGCGCCAGATCTCCCTGCCGTCGGCGAGGGCGAGGCAGACGATCGCCCGGACCACGGTGTGCGGCCAGCGGCCCCAGTACGGCTGCTTGTCCGCGACGGCGACGAACACCTTGCCCCCGGCGGCCGTCGCGACGGGGAAGCAGAGCCGGCCCGCCTTCTCGCCGTGCCGCCAGAGGCGCCTGCCGCTGTCGGCATCGAGGGCGAGCAGCTCGGCGCCGCACGTCTGGATGATCCGGCCGCCGCAGTGGCGGATCTCGACGTCGCCGGACTGCTTGGCGTCCTCCGGCAGGCGGCAGCCCTGGTCGTAGGTGCGCGCGACCTCGCCCGTGGCCGCGTCGATCGCCACGAGCGGGCCGCCCTTGGTCAGGAACGCGTACAGGAAGCCGCCGGCCGCGACGAACTGGAACCGCTTCGTGCGGGAGTCGTACCCGGCCGGCACGTCCCACAGCGGCAGGCCGTTGAAGGCGTCGCGCCCGGCGTAGAGCACTTGGCGGGTGCGCTTGTCGCGGCCCCTCTCCCACTGGTAGAAGACGCGCCCGCCGCTGATCCGCAGGCCGATCGACGCCGGCACGCGGCGCGACGGATGGCCCGCCGGGGCGATGAACGTCTCGCCGCGGATCCACTGCACGGACGTCGGCGGGCGGACGAGCCGGTCGCGCGACACGCCGTTGCCCTCGGGGCCGTAGTCGAAGTGCGTCCAGTCGTCCATGGCGGCCGGGACGGGCTTGACGAGCCGGCTCCACGCCCCGCCCTGCCGCAGCCGCGCCACGCCGCGGGGGGCCAGCACGCGGAGGATCTCCTCGCGAGGCGGCGCGGTCGCGCCGAGCCTGTCGAGGTCCACGATCAGCAAGTTCACGAGGTTGTCGGCGTAGGGCAGCGTGGCCGGGTCGCCGGCCGGCTCGACCGTCGCCAGCGGGTGCAGGCCCGCCGCCCGGATGGCCGCGCGGGACTTGGCGAGCGCCGCGCCGTCGAGCGCCAGCCCGTGCACCAGGCGCCGCCCGCCGCGGGCCAGCTCGATCTCGACCAGCCCGTCCGTCGCGGGCACGTGCACGCACAGGCCGGCACGCACGCCGGCGGCGTCCGCGGGCGACTCGCTCGCCGCGCCGGAGGCCGCCGTGTTGACGCACACCAGCGCGGCTGCCCAACCGAGAGCGGCATGCCTCATGGAACTGCCCCTCCGCCCTTCCGCGCAGCACCGCATGCCAGCGGGAGAGAGGTCGTCTGCGACCCGGGCCGCCGGCCGCGCAGCTACGGGCTCTTCGGCTTGCGTCCGACGGCCCAGTACGCGCCGCGGACGACCAGGCGCTGGAAGTGCGGGTTGGCCCAGGCCTCCCTGCCGTGGCCGAGCGACGTGTAGAAGACGCGCCCCTTGCCGTAGGGCTGGACCCAGCCCATGCTCTGGCGCTCCTTGCCGCGATCCATGCGGATCAGGGACCGCATCACGAGGTTCGGGTGGTAGTGGTGGCGGTAGGTCTCGTCCTGGATCTCGAAGTCCTCCAGGCCCTTCGTGATGGGATGGTCGTGGTCGTGGATGTAGACCTTGAACTTGCCGCCGCCGTGCCCGGCAAAGCGCCCGCCGACGAGCTCCCAGTACGCGTCGGACTTCTTGAACGCGTCGGTGGCCGAGTGAATCCCGACGTACCCCCCGCCGCCGCGGACGAAGTCGCACAGGCCCTTCTCCTGGTTGGCGTCGGTGAAGTTCGTCCCGGAGCCCGTGTACATGGCGACGTCGTAGGCCTTGATGCGTTCGGCCGTGAAGTCGTTCAGGTCCTCCGACAGCGTCACCTCGAAGTCGCCGGTCTTGTGCATCACGTCGACGAGCAGGGGCGAGAGGCCCTTCCAGTCGTGCCCGCCCTGGCGAACGAACAGGACCTTGATCTTGCCCCTCGACGCCGCCGAGGCACACAGCAGGCCGGCCACCATCGCCACGACCGCCAGCACCCCCGCCCCGTACGAAACATGGTCCCTGTGTCTGCGCATGTTTTGGGTCCTTTGCTGTGTCTGCCGTGTCGGGCCGACCGGCGGCTCACGGCCTTCGGCCCGGCCGGGCCCGGCGTTCCGCCAAGGCGATTCAACCGACTTCCGCTGCCGGCCGCTCAGTAGCGGAGGATCTCGATCGCGTTGATCTCGGGGTTCTGGACGTTCGCGACGAACTCGATCCTCAGCTTGCCGTCGGTGACGGCGACGTCCCGCCACTCCTTCACGAGGGGCTTGGCGAAGCCGCCGGCCTCCGTGAACACGTCGAGGTTCTCGAGCTTGACCTCGCCGTTGACCTTCACGGAGAACAGCCGCATGCCGGCGTCCTTATGCGGGTCGTAGGTCTCCGCGAAGTGCAGCCGCAGGGTGTACTTGCCGTTGTCGAGCGCGAACTGGTAGGCCGTCATGCTGTAGCGCTCGGTCAGGTAGAGCTCGGGCGCGTCGGTGCCGGCGATCTCCATGGCCGCGCGCGTGATGGTCAGGCCGTCGGCGGCGCCCCACGTGGCCGGCCCGGTCAGCACCTGGTCGGCGAGCCACTTGGTCCCCTGCTTGTCGGTGTACTCGGCGGTCGCCCCGCAGTTGACGCGGATCGCGAGCTTGGGCGGGCCCGAAGGCTGGCCCTCGATCACCACGGCGTCCGTGCAGCCCATGACCGCGGCCAACAGCATCGTCGTCAGCAACATCAGTGTCGAGGCTCTCATCGTAGCTCCTTTCCCCAGGAACCGACCTTCGCGCGCGGGCGCGTGCCCGCGCCAGACATGTGCCGCCTCCCACTAATAGCACACGGCCCGGCGCTTGCAAGCCTGCAGTGGCGATGATTGTGACGGCCGCGCCCGCCAGGAAGTCAGTGGAGGACCCGCACCACGCCGCGGCTGCCGTCCACCTCGAGCATCTGCCCCGTCCGGAGGACCTGCGACGCCGGGCCGACGTTCGCCACGCAGGGCAGGCCGTACTCGCGCGCCACGATGCTCCCGTGGCTGAGCAGCCCGCCCTGGTCCATCACGACGGCCGCGGCGTTCAGGAAGTACGGCGTCCACCCGGGGTCGGTGATGGGCGCCACGAGGATCTCGCCGGGCAGGACGTGACCGTCCCCGGCATGGGTGATCACGCGCGCCTTGCCGCGCACCACGCCGGGGCTGACGGCGAAGCCGCGGAAGACTTCGGCCCGTTCGTCCACGGCGGGGCCGGTCCAGTCCTCCGGGTCGAGTTGCCCGAAGACGACCGGCGGGGGGTCCACGGCGGCCCACCGATCATATTCGCCGCGCCGCCGGGCGACGACCTCGCGCGGGCGGAAACCCGTGTGCCCCGCGACGACCGGCTGGAGCTCGTCCAGTTCGAGGAAGAAGACGTCCTCGCTTCGGGCGAGGGCCCCTTGTTGGACCAGGCGGTCCCCCAGCTCCAGCAGTATCCCGCGCAGGATGGCGAGCCAGCGGACGGCGATGCTCTTGCTGGTCTCGCGGAAGCGCAGGCCCCGCTGGGCGCGGCGAAGCAGCGCCTGGAAGACGAGCCGCTTGATCGGGCTGCGGAGCCTGCGCTCGCACTCGGCGGCCAGCGCCCGGCGCTGCCGCGCGAGCTTCCGGGCCCGGGCGACGGGATCGACCCGCCCCAGGGCGGGCAGGTAGCTGCGGAGCAGCCCCAGGACGTAGTCGGGCATCTCCGCCCAGCGGGGGTTGCCCAGCTCGATCTCGCCCCGGGTGTGGTGCCCGTGGTCGCGCAGGAACCGCGACCAGGCGTCGAGGAAGGCTTGGCCTCCGGGCGCGGCGGCGATTCGCTCCCGGGCCGCTTCAAAGTGCCGCTCGCCGCGGATCGCCGCCGCCACGCCGTCCTGCTCGTGGGCCATCGCCGCCAGCCGCCAGAGCTGGAGACCCGCCTCGGCGTCCGCCAGGCCCCCCAGCCCGGCCAGCAGGCGGTTGGCGATGGCTTGGCCGTCCTCGCCGAACCACCGCCGGCAGACGTCCATCAGGGCGAGGCAGTACCCCATGCCGATCAACAGCACCGGCATTCCCGCGAGGAACTGGTTCAGGCAGCGGAGCGTCGAGCGGATTCGCCGGAGGAGCCGGTCGGCGGGGAGACCCTGCCATGGCTGCTGCCGGATCGCGCCGATCCGCGACTCAGCCCGGGCGAGGACCCTTGGCGCCAGCCGCATCGGATGCCGCAGCCACCAGAGGAGGAAGTCCGGCACCCGAAGGGCCCGGCGGTACCAGGGAACGCGGATGGCCGGCAGGTCCTCGTCGGGCAGGACGATCTCGACCGGCTCGTCGACCCCCTGCTCCTGTCCGCCGAAGAGGCGGCCCATGCTCCCCGCACGCAGGTTCGGCAGGGCCCTAAGGATGGCGGCCAGCGTGTTGACGTTGAAGTAGATCCTCCCCGCCACGAGGTCGGCGAGGTCCTTGGGGGTGATCGTGATCCCCATCTTCCGCCACAACGGCCCGAACATAGGCTCGAGGAACGGGAGGACGAGGCTCAGGGTCATCGGCGTCATCACGTCGGGCGCCGCCTCGCGGAAGTTGGCGTTGGTCCAGATCTGGCGGTCGGCCCAGCTCCGCTGCGGCGCCGGCGGCAGGGCGGTGATCGGCCGGGCCTGGAGGAGGAGGGCCTGCCCGTCGGCGACGGCCCATTCCACGTCCTGCGGCGCGGCGAACAGCGATTCGGCCCGCACGGCAAGCCGGGCGAGCCGACAGGCGGTCACGTCGTCCAGGCACGGCCGCTCGGCGCGGGCGGGCCCCACCGGCCGCTCCCGGATGCCGCCGGCAGCGGCGAGGACGATCTCCACGGCCTTTCTCGCAGTCGTGCGGCGCTCGACGAGGAACGCCCGCCTCGAGACGACGATCCGGTCCGGAGTGACCTTGCCGCCCACGACCGCCTCGCCGAGCCCGAGGCTGCCTTCGATCACGACACAGTCGCGCCGCCCGCTGACCGGGTCGGCCGTGAACGCCACCCCCGCTGCTTCCGCCGGGACGAGCTCCTGGACGACCACCGCCATCTCCACCGCCAGGTGGTCGATGCCGCGTGCGGCGCGGTACTCGAACGCGCGATCCGACCAGAGCGACGCCCAGCAGTCCTTCACGCGCTGGAGGCACGTCGGCAGGTCGCCCACGGCCAGGAACGTGTCGTACTGACCCGCGAAGGAATGCCCGGGGAGGTCCTCGGCCGTGGCCGAGGAGCGCACGGCCACCGAGGGCGCGGCCAGCGCTCGCCAGTGACGTTCGATCTCCTCCCGCACGCGGGCCGCCAGGGGCGCCGCGCGGATGGCGTCCCGGATCTCGGGCAGAATCGTGCCTCGCTCCCCAGGTGAATCGCCCGGCAATCGCCCCAGCGCATGTCGGATCCGCCGTGAGGACTCGTCGGCGCGGATGTGCTGCCGGTACGCGCGCCCCGTGACGCAGAACCCCGCCGGCACGGGCAGCTCCTCGCGCAGCATCCTGGCGAGGTGGGCGGCCTTCGCGCCCACCCGGGCCACGTCGTCGTCCCGGACCTCCGCCAGAGGGACGACCGGCTGCGCCAACTCGCTGGCTTCCGCCATCCATGCATCTCCAGGGAAGGCCCGTGCCGCGTCGGCTCGGGCAAACGGGACGTCCGTCGGGCGTCCATTCGAGGGCGCCCCGGGTCGACCGGGAGCGCCCACGTGCCGCTCAGAGCCTCTCTCCGCAATGCTTGCAGTACTTGGCGTCGGCGTCGTGGCCTTCGGCGCCGCACTGGCGGCAGACCTGCGTGGAGACGCCGCGCCGGTCGCCCCGCGCCATCTCGACCGACACGAGCCCCGTCGGGACCACGATGATGCTGTAGCCGAGGATCATGAGCATCGCCGCCAGGGCCTGCCCCGTCGCCGTCTGCGGGGAGATGTCGCCGTAGCCGACGGTCGTCAGCGTCACGACGGCCCAGTAGACGCTCCGCGGGATGCTCGTGAAGCCGTTGGCCTCGCCCTCGATGACGTAGATCAGCGAGCCGAGAATGACCACCAGCGTCAGGACGGCCAGCAGGAAGACCACGATCTTCCGCCGGCTGGCGCGAAGCGCCCGGGCCATGGTCCTCGCCTCGCCGAGATAGGCCCCCAGGTCCAGCACCTGGAAGATCCGCAGCACGCGCACGATCCGGAGGACGGCGAGGACCCGCAGGAACCGCCCCGCCGGAACGAGCAGCCCGACGTACGTCGGCAGCACGGCCAGCAGGTCCACCACGCCGTAGAAGCTCGCGGCGTAGCGGACGGGCTTGCCCACGCACAGCAGCCGCAGGACGTACTCGACGGTGAACAGGACGGTGAAGGTCCACTCGGCGGCATGGAGGATGCCCGCGTAGCGCTGGTGGACCCCCGCGACGCTGTCGAGCATGACGGCCAGCACGCTCAGGACGATGCACCCGATCAGCAGGATGTCGAAGAGCTTCCCCGCGGGCGTGTCGGCCTCGAAGATGACCTCGTGCAGGACGACGCGCCAGCCTCGCTCCGTCGCCCGGGCCGCCTCGTTGTCCGGGTTGTCCGCCGCCATCGACGAGCGCTTCCTCGCCGGCTCGACCGCCGGCGGCTAGGGGACCTCCAGCAGGTCGACCTCGCCGGTCGAGGCCCCGGCGGCCAGCAGCGTGCCGTCGGGCGAGAACGCCAGCGAGGACACCCGCGCCTTGCGCGGCAGCTTCTTCGGCTTGCGCGTCTCGATCGGCTCCAGGCCGGGCACCGTCAGCAGCTCGACTCGCCGGGCCTCGCCCGCGCAGGCCAGGACGTCCCCGGCCGGGGAGACGGCCAGCGTGACGCCGATGCCGCCGAGCCGCCGCCCGGCGAGGCGCTCGCCGGTGGCGGCGTCCATGGCGTAGACGTGGGCCTCGCAGCCGGCCTCGAACTCCATCGCCGCCGCGGCGAGGCCCGTGCCGTCCGCGAAGAACCGCAGTCGCGTGAAGGTCGTCTCGCGGGGACTGGCCTCGAACCGGTTCGAGAAGACCTCCTCCCCGCCCGGCATCCGGCAGACGCGCAGCACTGACTCGCCGCCGTAGTGGAGGTCCTGCGACGCCAGCGCCAGCCGCGTTCCGTCGCGCGACAGGCCCATCGCGTTGACCGTGTGGCGCGGCGGCAGGGCGAGGCGGAAGGTCTCCTCGCCCGTGCCCAGGTCCAGGACGTAGGCCGAGCAGTGCCTCGACCCGGGCGCCTCGATCTCGCCGACGGCCAGCAGCGGCCCGGCCTCCGCAAACGCCACGTGCCCCTTGACGATCCGGTCGTCGCGGCACACGGCGACGGCGTCGCGGGCCTCCAGGTTCCAGAGGATCACGGTATGGTCGCGTCCGGCCGAGGCGAGCAGGCCCGTCCGCGGGTCGAAGTCGATGCAGAAGATCCCGCCGGCGTGGCCTTGGCAGAGGAGCGTCTCTTGCCGGCTGGCGACGTCCCAGCAGCGGATGGTGGGCTCGGCGCCGGGCAGGCGTCCGCCCCCCGCCGCCGCGAGCAGCATGCCGTCCGGCGAGAACGCGCAGCTCAGGACGGACGCGCCGTGGCGCATGTCGGGCCCGCCTCGGCGTTCCCGGCGCCGCGTCCGCTCGACGGCAGCGGCGTCGCAGATTCGCCAGTTCGGCGGGCGCCTCGTGAGACGCCGCGTCAGCGCGTCCCAGAAGGCGTCGCGCTGGTCCGAAGAGAGCGGCTGTGCGTGCATCGATGGCGCGATCCTGTGGTCCGAGCCCCCCTGCGGGGGCGTTCGGCCGTCGCCGTCGGCCGCACGGGGGCTGCATCCGCGTCCATTCTGCCAGCGGAGCCCGCCGGGCACAAGCCCGCGCGAGGGGGCGCTCCGTCCGCCCGGGGCGTCGCGGCGATTCTCCGACGGCACCTAACCACGGCCCGGCCCCGGGTGTCCAGTTCAGCGCGGCCCCCGGCCGTCCGGTCGCAGCTCGCGCGGTCGACGCGCTGGCACGAGTTGCGGCACCGCCCGCGGTGCGGGGCCGCCGCGCACGTCGATCGAGGTATCGGGTTCCGACGTCTTCTGGCAAGGGAGACAGCGAGATGCACACGACGTCCACTGTCCGCGTGTGGGGCGCCCCGGCGGCTTGCCTCCTGGTCTGCAGCGCTTTGGCCCTGGTCGCCGGCGCCGGTGAGCCGGCCGCGGAGGATCACCCGCCCGAGGTGCAGTCCGTCTCGTTCACGCTGGAGCAGTTCGTCCAGGCGGTCCTCCAGAACCACCTGGACCTCGAGCTGCCCACGCTGGGCGCCGACGCCCGCCGTACCACGACGCGCCGGACCGGCGGGGGCATCGTGGTCCGCCCGGCGGAGCGCCTCGGCCGGCTGGACGAGTTCAACTTCCGCGAGACGGTCAACCGCGTCCTGTTCGGGGCGATCGAGGCCTACTGGCGGCAGGTGCTCCGCGTCGGCAAGGCGGAGATCCTGGAGCGCGCCGCTGCGCGCGCGGAGCAAGACGCCCGCCTGGCCCGCGTCCGGGCGGGGGCCGCTGGCGGCCCGCTGCCGGCCGCCATGGCCGAGACCTTCCTCCAGGAGAGGCGCTTCGCGCTGCATCGCGCCCGCCAGGACATGCTGACCGGCGAGGACCGGCTGAAGCTGGCGCTGAACGACGAGATGATCCGCGTCGATTCCGACACGAGGCTCCTCCTCCGGACGGAAGCCCCCGAGCGATTCGGCGGCGAGGACTTCGACGTCACCGACGGCGTCCGCACCGCCGAGGAATACCGCCTGGCTCCCGACGTGGCACGGGTGGCGCAGGTCGAGGCCCGCACGGACAAGGTCACGCGGCGGCGGGTCGAGGAGATGGCCCTGGAGGTCAAGAGCGCCTGGCGCCAGGTAACCGACGCGCGGACGAGGCTCGGGCTGTCGCGGAAGTACGTGGCCGCCGCGGAAGACGCGCTGGAGGCCGCCGACGAGAAGGCGGAGGAGGCCGGCGGGCGCATCACGGCGGAGTTCCTCCTGGTCAAGCACCGTGCGGACGAGGCCCTGACGCGCGCGGAAACGGAACTCCTCGCCGCCGAGGTCGAGTACCAGATCGCCCTGGCGGCCTGGTACCGCGCCACGGGGCAGCTGCACGAGAAGTGGAACGTGGAGCTCTCGCTGCGCGACTAGGCCCGGCAGCGCGCCGTCGGGGCGCGTCTCAGGATCGCCACGCCAGATCGACGGTCTCCGCGCGGCCCTTGTGCTTCGCCAGCAGGGGGCGCAGCTCGAGGCGCAGGGCGTCGTCCCGCAGCGTCGCCAGGACCCACGCGCTGATCTCGGTCTTGCGGAAGACGTAGGCGACGGCGGGCAGGCCGACCAGGTGCAGGCCGTCGCGAACGCTTCTCTCCCAGCAGTGCTTGTGGCCGTAGATGTACGCCTTCACGTGCCGGCGCCGCCCCAGCACGTCGAACAGCGCCCGGGTGTCCTTCAGGCCGGAGATCCGCCTCTTCCTGCCCGTCGGCTGCTTTGGGGGAAACTGCGGATCGTGGTGCGCCATGACGATCGCCGGCTTGTCGCGCCGGGCGTCGAGGGCCGCCGACAGCCACGCGAGCTGCTGACTCCCGAGCAGCCCCGGAACGGCGTTGGTCACCTCCAGCGAGTCCAGCAGGAACCAGTTCGCCCGCGGCGACTCGACGACGGACACGTGCCGCCGGGCCACGAGCGGCTTCGCCGGCCGGTGGGCCTTCAGCACGCCGTAGAAGTTCCCGCGGTGGTCGTGGTTGCCCAGCACCACGTGCATGGGGATGCCCGCGTCGGTCAGGCGCCCGGCGGGGGCCGCAAGCTGTTGGTAGTCCGTCTTGAGGCCCTTGAGGTGGGCGCAGTCGCCGTTGAGGATCGCGCCGGCGGGGCGCGGCTGGAGCTTGGCGACCTGCTCGCAGGCGAGGCGGAAGTGCTCGGCCATGTTCACGCCGCGCTCGACCCTGGCCGGATCGCTCGGCACGTGCGTGTCGCTCAGCAGGGCAAAGCGGTGCGGATCGGCCCCGCGCTTCTCTTCGGCGCCAAGCGCCCACCGGGGCAGGACCAGGCCCGCGGCGGCGGCCGCCGTCCCGGCCAGGAACTCACGCCGCGTCATCGCCAGCTTGTGGATCGGCATCGTGTCACCTCTCTTCGTTTGCTGCGGGGGCGCCATGGGTCCGGCCCATGGCTCACGGCGCCCATTCTACCGCGCTGACGTCCGGGCGCATAACGGCCGTCCCGCGGCAGCGGGGCCCACGTGTTGTGCCGGAAGGAGTCGCCCCACTGCCGGTCGCGGCCGATGGCGGGACCGGTCCCCGCCGAGGCGGGGCGTCGGGCATTGACTCGGGCGCGGCCCGCGCGGGACGATACGCCCTCGGTTCGCGGCGAGGCACTGGATGGCACTGGGGAGACGGACCATGACCGCACCGCGCATGGCGATCGCGCAGCTTGACGAGGCCGACCTCGCCAAGGTCCGCGCGCTGGAAGAGGACCTCGGCACGTACGTCGTCGCGCTGGCACCGAAGTACCCGCTGGCCGAGCTGTCGGACGACCAGCTCCGGCGCCTCCAGGAGGTGGAGAAGGACGTCGGCGCCGTCCTTCTGGCGTACGGGAAGGCCTGAGGCGGTCCCGCCTCGCGCGGGGCCGGGCAGGGAACCGGACATGAGTGACGAGACGTTGCGGGTCCTCGCCATCGGCGCGCATCCCGACGACTGCGAGGTCAAGGTCGGCGGCACGGCCGCCTTGTGGGCCGCCGCGGGGCACACGGTCTGCTTCGTCAGCGCCACCAACGGCGAGACGGGCCACCACGTCCAGGCCGGGGCGCAGCTCGCCCAGCGCCGCGTCGCCGAGGCCAACGCCGCCGCCGAGGTGCTCGGCATCGAGAGCCGCGTGCTGCCCATCCCCAACGGCCAGCTCGAGCCCACGCTCGTCTACCGCCGCGCCTTCATCCGCGCGATCCGCGAGTTTCGCCCGGACCTCGTCCTCACGCACCGCCCGAACGACTACCACCCCGACCACCGCTACACGTCGCAGCTCGTGCAGGACTCGGCCTACATCGTGACGGTGCCGAACGCCGCCGCCGAGACGCCGGCCCTGCGCCACAACCCGGTGATGGCGTACTTCTGCGACCGGTTCCGCAAGCCCGTGCCGTTCGAGCCGAGCGTGGTCGTCGCCATCGACGCGGTCATCGAGCGGAAGTTCGGGGCCCTCCACTGCCACACGAGCCAGATGTACGAGTGGATCCCGTGGACGCAGGGCAGGCTCCAGGACGTGCCGGACGGCGAGGCCGAACGCCGCGCGTGGCTGCTCAAGCAGCGTGCCGGGCGTGACGAGGCCGTCGCCAACCGCTTCCGCGATCTCCTCATCGAGCGCTACGGGGAGGAGAGGGGCTCGGCCGTCCGGTACGCCGAGGCCTTCGAGGGCTGCGAGTACGGCGCGCCGCTGGACGAGGCGCGGATCGAGCGCCTCTTCGGCGGCCTGTAGCCGGGGCGGGCTCAGCCCCCGAGCATCTTGAGGAGGCTGGGGATCGTCCTGGCGTACGAGCGGACGGCGATGGCGATGAGCACCGCCAGGCCCAGGAAGACGAACATCTCCACGAACGGGCCCAGCCGCTTGACGCCGGCTCGTCGGGGGTACAGCAGCACCAGCAGCGCCGCCAGGATGGCCAGGGGCACGGCCAGCAGCGTGCCCGCCTGGGCGGCCACCAGCGCCGTGGCGTGATCGAGCGTCCGGAAGTGTGTCACCAGGATGGCCACGGCCATCCCGACCAGCAGGCTCGCGGCCGAGCAGAGCTTCGCCGGCAGGGAGTTGATATCCTCGCTCCAGCCGAACCCGTCGGCGAGGAGCGTCCCGCCGATCATCGCGTTGACCAGGAAGCTGCTGAACGCCGCCGCAGCGAAGCCCACGCAGAAGATCACCCTCGCCGAGGCGCCGAAGAACGTCTCGAGCTGGGTGGCCATGTCCCCGGCACTGGTGACCTGCACGCCGCGGGGGTGCAGCACGGCCGCCGACGTGACCATGACGACCATGCTGATGAGCATCAGCATGCCGATGCCGCTGGCCGAGTCGGCGACGCCCTTGCCGAAGTCGTCCCGCTTCCAGCCCCGGGCGCGAACGAGGTACGTCTGGAAGATCGCGCCGACGATCGAGAACGTGGTGGCGACGAGCCCCGCGGCGATCATCCAGTCCAGCCCGGCGGGGATCGACGGCACGAGCCCGCGCCCGATGCCCGCCAGGCTCGGCTTGGCGAAGAACAGGTTGAGGAAGAACGCCACGAGCATGATCGCCACGAGGGCGGTCATCATCTTCTCGAGGACGGCGTAGATGCGGCGAAAGGCGAAGAGGAAGATCAGCGCCGCCGCGTTGAACGCGACGGGCCAGGCCCACGCCGGCACGGGCGACGCCGGCTGGGTGGGCTGCGTCCCGGCCGCCGAGGCGGGCCTCAGCAGCGAGTCCAGCGCCGTCGCCACGCCGATGTTGTTGCCGAACTGGAACGCCGTGGCGATGTAGAACATGCTCAGCCCGCACAGCGCCGCGAAGGGCCGCCCGCACACGGCGGCGCAGTGCGCCAGGAAGCTCCGGTCGGCCGAGATGCCGAAGCGCATGAACAGCGTGACGAACCCGGCCATCAGCACGCCGGCCAGCAGCGGCAGCCAGAGCATCGCATAGCCGTGCTTCGCGCCCATCTTGGTCATCGTCGTGACGCTGCCGGGGCCCAGCACGACGGCCGCGATGACGAACGCCGGCCCGATCCGCGTCAGCCACTTCAGTGCCTTCATCTGGTTCTCCCGGCTCGCCTCCGCGCGGCAGGGCGCGCGCCGCGAATGCTACGCGCCGGCCCCGGCGTCGAAGCTGGGGATCTTCATCTGCACGCCGCCCTTCAGCGCCGAGGCGTGCGCGACGATGCCCGGGGCGGTCATGGCGAGCGACTCGTGGACGCCGACCGCCGGCGGGCGGCCGTGGACCAGCGCATCGATGAACTCGTGCGTCAGGAACGTGTGCGAACCGTCGTGGCCGCTGCCGCGGCGCAGGGGCTTGGGCAGCATGTCCGTCCGCCACCACTGCGGCTGCTTGTATCGCTCGAACTTCGGCCGCTTGCGCTCGAAGCCGGCGTCGTCCTTCTCGGTCACGTCCGAGGGGCGGCGGATGACGTGCCCCGTGCCGTTGGGGTGCGGGTCGTAGAAGCTCATCTTCTCGCCGAACCACTGCCCGCGCTCGCAGCCGCCGACGGGGCCCTTCCACCAGACGTCCACGCGGAAGGCGTGGCCCTTGTCCGTCGTGAAGAAGGCCGTCTCGTTCCAGAACGGGTTGTCGTAGGCGTTGCCTCGGATGAGCTTGTGGTCGTCGCCCCAGCCCGTGCACGTCGCGCTGGTCATGCGCTCGCCGGTGACGCCCACCAGGTAGGCCGTGCAGTGCGTCGGGTAGTTCATCGGCGGCAGGCCGTGCCGCCACGTCGGCTTGCCGCCCCCGAAGAACCACAAGCTCTCCAGCCCGGGATGGTGGTACTCGGCCTCGGTGTAGTAGACCTCGCCGAACTTGCCCTCGGCGAACCACTTCCGGGCGGAGATGACCGACTGATGGTACCAGCTCGTCTCGGCCATCATGTACGTCAGGCCGGTCTTCCGGACCGTCTCGAGCAGGAGCCGGCACTCCGGAAGCGTCATGGCGGCGGGCACGGCGCAGATCACGTGCTTGCCGGCGTTCAGGCACGCCACGCAGTGGCGCACGTGGTTGGGCGCCTCGGTGAAGACGGCCACCGCGTCGATCGACTTGTCCAGGATGAGCTTCTCCAGCGACGGGTAGGACCGTTCGCACCGGTACGTCTTCATGAGGGCGTTTCGCCGGTCGGTCCGCAGGTCGCTGACGGCCTGCACGACGCAGTCGGGGTGATCGTGCCAGTAGAACGACCGTCCGAACCCGCCGCCCACGACGCCGATGCGAACCTTGTCCATGGTCCTTCCCGCCTTTCGCGCCGGGGCGTCTTGCGCCGCCGCGTGCGTCGCCGCGACGGCCAGGGCCGCCGCGCCGCCCTTGCGAAGCACGTCCCGCCGGCTGATCCTCGCCGTGCCTCTCGCCGATGTCTCATCCGTCATGGCCGTGTCTCCCAACCGGGCCCTGCGGACAGCGGCGCAGCGTCCCGGACCGATGCGCCGCCAACCTACAGACGCAATTCCAGCTCGTACTGCTCGCCGCATTCGGCGCACGTGCCGGTCAGCGTGACGGTCTGGCCGAGCTGGAGCGTCTTGGCCGGGCTCGTCCATCGCAGCTCGCCGCCGCAGCCTTCCTTCGGGCAGCACTGCGAGGCGAGCCGGCGCTTGATCTCGGGGCCGAAGAGGGCGTCGTCCAGGTCCTCGATGTCGTATCCGCTGCGCATGGGCGTCTTCCTTCCTCTCCAGAGGTGTGCCCGGTGCCATCAAGATACGGCCTTGCGGCCCGAAGGGCCAACACTCGAATGCCCGGGATCGCGCGCCGGGCCCTCCGACCCCTTCAGGTGGTGGGCGATGGGTGAGGTGAAGAGCGCGGCTTGAGGGTGCGACGAGCGGTTCGAAGAGAGGCGCTCACTCGCCGTACAGCAGCTTGCCTTCGCCGTAGACGGCGACGGGGTGGCTGGTCAGGTCGAACGGGTCGCCGTTCCAGCACGCCAGCGACGCCCACTTGCCGCGTGCCAGCGTGCCGAGGCGGTCGTCCACGCCGAGCAGTTCGGCGTTCCTGCGGCTGACCAGCTCGATCGCCTGCTGCTTGGTGAGCCCGCAGCGGCAGAACCAGCGGGTCGAGGTCAACAGCGACCGCGCCGAGGTGACCGGGTGGTCGCTCATCAGCCCGTAATCCACGCCCGACTCCACCAGCAGGCGGACGTTGCGCCAGTTCTCGTGCTTCAGCTCGACCTTGTAGGCAAACGCGTCGACCGGGCCGTACGTGACGGGGATGCGCCGCCTCTTCAGCTCGCGGAAGATCGCCGCGTCGTGCACGTCCATGGCGTGCTCGACGGTGATGTCCAGCTTGTACTCGTCGACCAGCCGCAGCAGCGAGGCGATGTCGTCGATCTTGTGCACGTGGCAGCGCAGGCGCTCCTTGCGGGCGAGGACGTCGCGCAGGACCTGCTCCTCGGCGGAGAAGGTGATCTCCTGCTTCTTCGCCCCGCGGGCGCGGCGGCGGCGCTGGGCCTTCTGCTTCACGTCGTGCAGGGCCTTGCGCAGCAGGGCCAGCGAGCCCATGCGCGTCCAGGCCCGCGTGCCCTTCCAGTCGCGCGTGCTCATCGGGTTGTAGCCGAAGGCCGCCTTGATCCCCGCGCGGGCGACGAGGGCCTCCGTGCTGTTGGCGGCGTAGTTGCGGATGACGGCGGAGCGCCCGCCGATGATGTTCCCGCTGCCCGGCACGATGCACGAGTACAGCAGGCCCATCTCGACCGCGTCGCCCAGGGACGAGTCGTCCATCTGGAGCGAGTCGAGGGCGTCCGGCAGGGCGAGGATCGAGTCGAGGCGCTCGTTGGCCTCGCCCTCGCTGCCGGGCTCGCCGGCCCGGTGCATGCCGATGTGGCTGTGGGCGTCGAGGAACGCCGGCGTGATGACGGCGTGCTTCCCGAGGAGCTTGCCCTGCCTCGTCCGGGAGACGCCGACCAGCTTGCGCCCGCCAAAGCAGACGTAGGCGTCCTCGACAACGGACTTGCCCGTGTAGATCCGAGCCGCGCGAATGCAGTTCATCTTCGTCTCCCTGTCGGTGTTGGCGCAGGTGGGTCCTCCGTCGCCCCGGCGGACCTATTCGCCGGACGCGCCGTCCTGGAACCGCGGATACCACGACGGGGCATTGCGCGTGCCCTCGGCCACGTAGTGCCAGTCGCCCGCGAAGTTGCTCTCGCCGTTGGCGGCCGGGCCGCACAGCCCGAGCTGTCCCTTGCCCGTCACCGGCTCGTGCGTGCCGTCGAGCATGGGATCAACGTAGCAGATGAACCAGCCCTCCAGCCGGGCGCGGAGCTCCTGCACGCGGGCCTCGTGCTCCTCCCGGCCGTGGAGGTTGTCCTGCTCGTCCGGGTCGTTCGCCAGGTCATACAGCTCGTTCGGGCCGTACGGGTAGCGGTGCACGTACTTCCACTCGCGCGTGCGGATCATCCGCACCGGGCCGTACTCGTCGAAGACGACGACGTTCTCGCGGCCGCGCATCTCCTCGCCGCGGAGCAGCGGGGCGAAGCTCCTGCCGGGCAGGCGGTCGGCCTCGGGGTCGTCCAGGTGCAGGTAGTCCAGCAGCGTGGGCATGAAGTCATAGTGGCTCAGCAGCGCGTCGCTGAGGCGGCCTTCCGGCGCGTGCCCGGGGCGGCTCATCAGGGCGGGCACCTTCACCGACGTATCGTACATGTTCAGGGGGAACGTGCCGTTGCCCTTGCCGTAGACGCCGTGGTGGCCCATGTTCATGCCGTTGTCGCTCGTGAAGAAGACCAGCGTGTTGCCGCGCAGGTCGTGGGCCTCGAGCCAGTCGAGGATGCGCCCGAGGCCGAGGTCCATGGCCGTGACGGCGGCGAAGTAGCCGCTCAGGACGTCGCGGCGCTTCTCCGGGTCGCTGCCGATGGGGGCCGAGTTGATCTGCCACGGGTGCGGCGGGACGTTCGGCGTCGACTCGAACGCGCAGTGGGCGTGGTAGTCGTCGTAGATCTCCGCCGGGTGATGCTCCCGTCCCCACGGGCTGTGCGGGGCGGTGTAGTGCACGCTCAGGTAGAACGGCGTCTCGCCGCCGGCCTGCTCGTCCAGGAAGCGGATGCCCTCGTCGGTGATCACGTCGGTGACGTAGCCGGGGTCGCTGACGACCTCGCTTCCGCGAATGCGCGGCCAGTTGTAGTACGGCCCGCCGCCCTTGGCGTGGGCCTCCCAGAAGCCGAAGCCCTTCTGCGGCGTGTGGGCGTCGCCGAGGTGCCACTTGCCGCTGAGCCCGCAGACGTACCCGCCGGCGGCGAGGATGTCGGTGTAGCCGGTCTGGCCGCGAAGGTACTCGACGACGCGCCCGCCCTTGTCGGTGTCGGTGTTGGAGTTGCCGGCGCGGATCCAGTCGTGGACGCCGTGCTGGCTGGGGATGCGGCCGGTGAGCAGGCTGGCCCTGGCCGGCGAGCAGACGGGCGACGCGCAGAAGAAGTTCTCGAAGCGGATGCCCGAGGCGGCCAGGCGGTCCAGGTTCGGCGTGCGGATCTCGCTGCTGCCGGCGCAGCCCATCGCCCAGCAGCCCTGGTCGTCGGTGAGGATCACGATCACGTTCGGCTTGCCCGGGTCCCTGCTCGCCATAGAGGATTCCTTCGCTTCGCCCTGGACTTCCTGCGGCGGGTCCGTTCCTGAAGACGTCAGCCGTGCAGGGTACCCGGCTTCCGGCGGGAAGGGAACCCGCGGGCCGCCGCGCGAGCGCGGGCGGGGCCTTGTGTTCCACCGCGGGATGTGGTACGGGGGCGGCGGTAGAGAAAGGCGATCCTCGCATCCAGAGCGAAGGAGACGGCAGCATGAAGTCAGCACGCATGATTCTGTTTGCCGTGTCGCTGGGGTCCGTCGGGGCGATGGGGACGGGCTGTCAGCCGGCGGCCGTGAAGCCTCACCCGCAGGCGACCAGCGAGATGGTCTACCCGGCCAAGACGGGCCTCTTCGCCATCGGCGAGAGGAACTTCGTGACGCACTGGCTGGTGCTCGGGGCGCTGTCGTTCGACGCCTCGCAGTTCCAGGGCGACCAGCAGCAGGACGCGACGGACCACGAGTTCGTGAAGGACGAGGGCGCGCTCGACGGCAGCCAGCCGGCGCCGAAGGGGGCCGCGTGGCAGGCGAAGCACTTCACGCCGGGCGCGGGCGGCGACGCGGGCCAGATCGACCTGGACGCCCTCTATGGCGGGATCGACTACGCCGCGGCCTACGCCGTGGCGTGGGTCCGGTGCGACAAGGAGCTGGCGGACCTGAAGCTCTGCGTCGGCAGCGACGACTACGTCAAGGTCTGGATCAACGGCGCGTGCGTCCACACCTACAAGGACAAGCGCCGCGCCAGCGACTGGGACCAGGACGTCATCGAGGGCGTCACGCTCAAAAAGGGCGTCAACCGCATCGTGGTCAAGTGCGTGGACGTCGTCGTGAACTGGGACTTCTACCTGCGCTTCACGGACGCCAAGGACAAGGCCGTCGTCTTCCAGGGCCCGCCGCCCCCGGAGACGAAGTAGCGCGCGGCCGCGACGGCTACGCGTTCGGCAGTTCGCGGCGTGCGGCGGCGACGATCCGGTCCAGCTCCCCGGCGAGGTCCTCGTCCACGGGGGGCGGCTCGTGCGTGGCGAGGATCTCCTCCTTGCGCTGCCGGCAGCGGTCGGCCAGGCTCGTCGCGCCGGCGCGTTGCCACGCCTCGTAGAAGTCCCGATCCAACAGGCGGGGGAACCACAGTTCGCGGCGGAAGTGGCGGACGGTGTGGTCGCGGTCGATGAACGTCCCGCCCGGCCCGGCGCCGGCGATCTCCTCCAGGGCGAGCGTTTCGTCGCTGAAGGCGATCTCGCGCAGGGCGCGTTCCACGTAGGCGATCAGCTCGTCCTGGAGGACCAGCATGTCCAGCGAAGACGCCTGGTCGACGCCGCTGATGCCCATGTGGCCGAAGATGTCCGCCCCCGCCGCGGCGCCGAGCATGAGCGTGATGCCCGCCTCCATGCCGGCCTGCGCGTCGGGGCGCTTGGCGTCCGTCAGGCCGACGTTGATGTACACGGGCAGCCCGTAGTGCTTGCCCATCTGGGCCATCGCCACGCCGAAGATCGCCTGCTCCGGCCCGGCGAAGATCAGTTGCGTCGTCCGCATGTCGAAGGCATGACAGATGCCGCCGTAGCAGACCGGCATCCCCGGCCGGATGAGCTGCGCGATGCAGATGCCCGCGAGGATCTCGGCGTTCTCCTGGGCGAGCGTGCCGGCGACGGTCGCGGGGGCGGACAGGCCCATCTGCGCCATCGGCCCGATGGGCACGGGCAGGTTCAGCCGGGCCGTCTCGTACAGCACGTCGATGCCGTCGAACGGGAACCGCAGCGGGCTGATGGGCTCCAGGAACGGGTAGCACAGCGGACAGGCCGCGGCACGCTCGGCGCCGCCGCGCACGGCCAGCAGGATCTCGTTGCAGTACCGCGCCGAGGCCCGGTCGTGGTACCAGAAGTGGACGGGCTTGGTCGTGTGCTTGAGCTGCGTGGCCAGGACGGCGACGCACCGGGCGGCGGCGGGCACGTCCTGCGGGTCGGCCATCGCGCCGACGAGGTTGATCCCGTCCAGCGCGTCGGCGAACCGCGAGGCCGTCGCGACGTCGCCCAAACGCGCGCTTCGCCGCGGCGCGCCCGGACGATCGACCCAGAATGCCTCGCCCGCGACGCTGTTGTAGTTCCGACGTCCCTGGCCGAACGCCGCGGTCCGCGAGACGTCGCGCCCGTAGAGCGTGAACTGCTTGCCCGCCTGCCCGAGCGAGCGCGTCACGAGCCCCGGCGGGATCCGCACGCGCTGGGTCTCGGCGTCGACGGCCGCCCCGGCGTCGGCGAAGCGCCCGAGCGTCTCGGGGTGCGGCACGTGCACCCCCACGCGCTCCAGGATCGCCACGGACGCCTCGTGGATCCGGTCAATCTGCTCGTCGGTCAGGGCGCGGCAGTGCACGGCGCTCTCCGGTTCACGTGGACGGCGTGTCGTCCTGCCGAAACTGCGGCAGGTGCCCGGCGTGGGCGGCCAGCAGGTCATCGGCGAGGCGTTCGGCCGCGTCGAGCGAATCGGCCGCGCCGTCGATCACGAGGGCCTGGATGAACTTGTCACGGCGGCCCTCCAGAGCGGCTTCGACGACCGTCTCGACCCACATCAGCCGGGTCGCGAGCGTGCCGGCGATGCCCGAGGGCAGCGGCGCCTGGGCCAGCGGACGAAGCCCGCCGGCCGCCGCGACGGCGGGGCACTCCACCACCGCCCCGGCCGGCAGGTTGGGCACCTGGCCCGTGTTCGGCAGGTTGGCGGAGTAGACCCGCCCGGCGTCGCCGCGGACGGCGTCGATGATCTCGACGACCTGCTCGTGCTCGCCGCCGACGCGCTCGAGATAGCCGGCGTCCAGGGGCTGCGGCGAGAGGGCGTCGGCGCGCATCCGCGCGTACGTTCGGTCGCCGCTCGCGATCGTGTCCTCGAAGCGGAAGGCGTCCACGCCCAGCGTCTTGCCGTAGTAGCTCCCCCGGGCGAAGAACTGGGGGAAGAACTCGCAGACGTGTCGATCGAGCACGGCCGGGAACGCGCCGAACAGCTCCAGCAGCCGCCAGGAGAACGGGTGGTTCCCCGCGGCGGGGTCGCGCCGCTCGGCGGCAATCCGGCGAAGGCGATCCATCGCGTCGCGTTCGTCCTCGCGGACGGCCGTGAACCACGTCAGGTGGTTCATCCCGACGGCCGTGTAGCGCAGTCGTTCCACAGCCGTGCCCAGCGCCTTGGCCAGGTAGCGTGCTACCCCCATGACCCCGTGACAGAGGCCGACGACCTCCGCGCCGGTGGCCTTTCGCACGGCCCGGCAGACCGGCGCCATCGGGTTGCCGTAGTTGAACAGCAGCGCGTCGGGGCACAGGTCGAGCACGTCCCGGGCGACGGCGACCATGGCGGGGATCATGCGCAGCGCCCGGCTGGCGCCGCCCGGTCCGACGCTGTCGCCGACCGGCTGGTAGATGCCGTGCGTCCGCGGGATCAGGACGTCCTGCTCCCAGGCGCGTCGCCCGCCGACGGCGATGGTGCAGACGACGGCCGTGGCGCCGGCCAGCACGTCGCGGCGGTCGGTGCTCGCCCGGACGGCGATGGGGGCGCCGCCGGCGGCGACCATCTTCCGCGTCAGCCGCTCGGCGGCGTCCAGCGCCTCGGGGTCGATGTCCACGAGGGCGACCTCGCACGGCCGGGCGCGGCGGATCACGTCGGCGACGAGTCCGCGCGTGAACACGGCGCTTCCGGCTCCAATCAGGACGATCTGCTCCTGCATGACGCGTCTCCCTGTCTCGCCCGCTGGGGCCACCGAGAGCATAGCACGGATGCCCGCCCCGCGGAACGCCTTGGCGAAGCGTGAGTTACTTTGCAGAACAAGGCAAAGAGCGGGGTCATTCTGCCGATGATGCGTACGGGCGTGCTGCTTCGGGGCAGCGTGACGGCCCCTGACGCCGTACCCATCGGGAACAGGATCGAGGCCGCGGGCAATGGGTTAGGCGCCTGGGCGTACATCATCTCGATCGGTGGGGCCAGGTTCAGAGACGACCTGTGGGGCAGCGGCAGCGGACGGCGGGACCGACGGCGGACGTCACGGCCGGCTCGGCACCGCGCGTCGCGGGCCGCACCACGGGCGGGGACAACAGCCATGCGACTGGACTTGCTGGCGCCGCTGAAGCGGAAGATCATCCGGAACATGAAGAGCGGGGACGAGCTGTTCGTCAGCGACACGACGCTGCGCGACGGCGAGCAGATGCCCGGCGGCACGCTCCTGCCGGACGAGAAGGTCGAGATCGCCCGGCAGCTCGAGGCCCTGGGGATCCACTCCATCGACGCGGGCTTCCCCATCTGCTGCCGGCAGGAGGTGGACTGCGTCCGCCGCGTCGCCGAGAGCGTCTCGAAGCCGATCGTCACCGCCCTGTGCCGGGCCCGGAAGGACGACATCGACCTGGCCTACGAGGCCCTTCGTCGGAAGTTCCTCGGCAAGCGGGGCGTGTCGATCTTCCTCGCGTCCTCGCCCCAGCACCGCGAGTACAAGCTGCACAAAACGCGCGCCGAGATCCTCGACCTCGCCGTCGAGGCCGTCCGCTACGCCACGAAGTCCTTCCCCATCGTCTCCTTCGCGCCCGAGGACGCCTCCCGAACGGAAACGGACTTCCTCATCGAGCTGTACGAGAGGGCCATCGACGCCGGGGCCACCACGATCGGCTACACGGACACGGTCGGCTGCCTGACGCCCGAGCAGGCCCGGACGCACATCGCCGAGATCCACCACGGCGTGAAGAACATCGACCGGGCGCTGCTGGCGATCCACTTCCACAACGACCTGGGGATGGCGACGGCGAACTCGCTGGCGGCGATCTCGACGGGGTTCGTGGACATCTTCCAGGGCACGCTGCTGGGCGTGGGCGAGCGGGCGGGCAACGCCTCCCTGGAGCAGGTGATCCTGGCGATGGAGGTCTGCGGCAACGGGCGGTTGCCCAAGAGGCCGAAGATCGACCGGATGATGCTGCGGCCGGCCTGCGAGACCGTCGCCCGGCACATGAACCTGGCCATCCCCCTCTGCCAGCCCGTGGTCGGGCAGAACGTCTTCCGCACCGAGGCGGGCATCCACCAGCACGGCATCCTCCAGAACCCCGAGACGTACGAGCTGTACCCGCCGGAGTCCGTGGGGGCCCGGCGCGAGTTCGTCCTGGGCAAGCACTCCGGCAAGCACGCCCTGCGCAGCGCCCTCGCCGAGCGCGGCGTCGAGCCCGACGAGCAGCAGCTCCGCCAGATCCACGCGCGGTTCAAGGAGCACTTCCACGCGCGGAAGACCATCGCCGTGGAACAGGTCGTGCAGATCGCGCGCGAG
>CAZXOC010000060.1:0-30161 GCA_964642165.1 uncultured Planctomycetaceae bacterium
CTTCCCGTTCCCAGAATCTCGTCAGGAAAACAAGGAACTCGGAAGTAGTAACACAATCAATCAAGACTTATGGCCGTTTCGCGGGGCGCGGTGCGGCGCGGCAGGCCCGACGAGAATTTCGTCGGAAAGCCCGAAAAGTGTCGCGCAACGGCGCGCTCAGGCCCGGCGGAGCCGCCGGGGCGGGGCGAAATTACCCGCGCCCATCGAAGTCCACCCAGTCTCCGTGCGTGGCGTGCCACCGGCGCCACCGGGCGTGCAGGTCGGCAGCGACGCGAGAAAAACGGCAGAATCCCCTTGACGCAGCGCCGCCGCGTGCAACAATTCCATCGGAAGAGCGCGTTGCGCAAGCAGCGGAGAACGCTCAGCCAAGGTGCCGAATGAGCCTCTTTTGCCGAGTCCTGAACGAACGGTAGTTCGAGCTTCCGCGGGAGGAGTGTGCGCCCACGCGTGGCGCGCGCTCGACGCGGGCGGATTCGGCACGCCCTTCTGCATCGTGGCTGAGCGATTGTCTTTCCAGACCCCCCAGGCCGCGATCCCAACAGGCCGCTCCTGATTCCCCTCGCGTCGATCCGCCCGGCGGCTCCCCGACGAGGCCCAGGCCCCCTCCCGCCCACGCGACAAACAGGCGCCGGCTGCGGCCACCCCGTGCGGGGCGGAGCGGCCGGAGAGAGACGCGGATCCACGTTGGATGTCAGAGGAACCGTCATGAACGCATTGCTGGGAAAGATCACGAAGGTCAGGGAATCGAGAGGCTCAAGCCGCCCGGGTGAGCGGCTGCACCGGCTGGCCGTGTCGTTCAAGCCGGTCTGCATCATGCCCAGCCGCACGAAGTCGCCGGAATGGCTCAAGGACCAGGAGCTGAAGGTCACCCGCCGCGTGGCGGACGTGCGCGAGATCGGCAACGTCGGCGACAGCCTCGTGCTCACGCCGGGCGAGTCGTCGCGGTGGCTGTTTCCGCTGGAGGTCGAGCCGGTGGTGGCGTACGGCGCGCTGCCGCCGCGGCTGACGCTGACGCTGCGCTGGTGGAAGACCGCCAAGCCGGGCGAGTTCACCGTCTGCGCGAACGGGCGCCGCCGCACGGGCAGGTTCACCGCATCGCGCCCGGGCGGGCGGAGACCGTCGCGGGCCGCCGGCCGGGGCGCGAGAAAACCTACGACCTTCCGCGCCACCGTCGCCACAAAGCCGTTCTTCGACGGCGAGCCCTCGCTGCCGGTGGAGTTCGAGGTCACCTTCGACAAGCTCAAGGCCGGCTGCACCGTCCTGCCCGCCGAAGGCTGCTGCTTCGCCCGGCTGCAGACGCCGCAGGGCCGGCGCCACCGCGTGGAGAGCCACTGGTACGCCGTGGACGTCTGCCCCGAGTGGGGCGGCGGGGGCATTGCCGGCCTGTTCGAGAAGGGCCGCGGCGTCGACCACTTCCGCGCCACCGGCGAGCTGATCCAGGAGGTCTTCCACCAGGGCGGGCATCGCGACCGCGTGGAGATCGGCTGGTCGGACAAGCTGCGTCGCGTGAGCATGCCCTGCGTCACCGCCCGCCGCGAGGACCGCGCGACCCGCCTCTGCCTGGAGGGGGTCGTGGACGAGGGTGCCGGCGTTCGCACGACCGTGACCTACACCGTCTTCGACCGCCTGCCGCTCCTGCTCCTTCAGCGCGACGTCCTGCGCCACAAGCCCAGGAAGAAGGACGACAAGAAGGACGACGACAAGAAGCCCGCCGAGCCCGTGGACGACATGATGCGCATGGCGCTGGGGTTCCGCGCGGCGTACCTCGTCGAGAAGAACGCCCGGTCGGGCAGCCGCATCCTCTCCGTCGACGGCGACCGGTTCGCCGTGCTGCGCTACACGCAGATGCACGAGCGGATCTGGAACCGCTGGCGCCTCGCCGGCGGGTGGGCCGTCGCCGAGCACCCCGCGCGCCGCGAGTGCATGCTGTACCTGCTGGACCCCCACGACCCGCCCGTCCTGGGCAGCTGGCTGGGCGACCGCGTGGTGACGCTGGAGCCGAGCTGGCTGGCGCGCCCGGTCCGCCCGTCGGGCGGGATCGGCTTCGCCGCGGCGATCTGCGCGGGCGAGCTGTGCGGGGCCGGGGCCGCCGGCGCGTGGGTGGCCCTTCGCCGGCCGGGCGAACCGGGCGGCGTGACCTGCGCGCTGGTCGGTCGCTTCCGCGACGCGCCCGCCCCGGGGGAGGCCGAATTTGGCCTTGGCCGGTCCCGCGCCGCGGCGGCGATCGAACGCCTGCTGCTGCCCGGCGTCGGCGAGGTGCACGTGGCGAGCGCCCACGTGCCCACCGGACGGATGAGCCACGCCTTCACCGCAACCGCGGGGGGCATCCCCGCGAGGAGACCGACATGAGCGTCTTCGAACCAAGGACATTCAGCACGGACTGGGAGGTCATGGTCCTCGACCGCCTCGACCGGTGGGTGGAGACGCAGAAGTGCGGGGCCTTCGCCGGCGCGCTGCGCGCCGAGCTGGACCTGCCCATCCACGACGACTGGGACGCGATCGAGTTCGGCCTGGGCATCAACCACTCGCTGGGGCAGTTCTGGGACCGCATTCGCCGGGCGACGGACCGGGCCGCGGAGATCGTCCGCGAGTTCGACCTGGACCTCTTCCCCTGCGCGGCGCATCCCGTCGGCGAGCACTTCAACGCCTCCCACGTCCACGTGGGCAGCATCCACGACGAGGCGCTCGGCATCCACCTGGAGAACCAGGTGATGCGGTACGTGCCGGCCTTCGCCGCCCTGGCGGCGAACTCGCCGTTCGCCAACTACCGGCGCGGGGAGTGCAAGAGCTACCGCGTCCAGCACCTGGCGTACGGCTGCACCGAGCCCAGCTCCGTGCGCGACCCGGAGATGAGCCAGTTGACGTGGGGCGGCGATGCGGCCCCGAAGATCTACGGCGCCCCGACGATGGAGGTGCGGGTCATCGACTGCGCCTCCTCGCGGCGGCTGCTGGCGGAGATGGCCACCTTCATCGCCGCCTTCCTGCACCACCACGGCGAGCACGTGCGGAAGAGCCGCCCGACCCGGCAGGAGTACCGCGAGTCCATGACGAACCGCTGGGCCGCCGCCCGCCACGGCATGCAGGCGACGTTCCTCTGGGACGGCAGGCCCCGCCCGGTGGTCGAGATCCTCGACGAGATGCTCGACGACTGCCGCGACGCGCTCGCCCGGCTCCAGGCCAAGCGCCGCGACCTCGCCCTGGTCCGCCGGATGATCCGCAAGCGCCTCTGCCAGGCCGACTTCGCCCTCCGGCTCGGCGAACGCTACGCCGACCCGTACCTGCTGGCCGGGGCGTACGCCAAGCTCGTGCGGCACTGGGACGTCTTCGACGAGTACCTCGCCCGCGCGGCCGCGCTGGAGCCTGCCCCCGCGCCCGACCAGCGCGCCATCCTCGCCGCGCACCTCGGGTACGTCGGCGAGGGCACCCACGCCTACCGGGTCCGCGAGGCGATGTACTACCCCGCACCCGTCGCCGACGAGCTGGTCGAGCGGATGATCGGCAAGGGCCTGGTCACGCGGGAGGTGACGGCCACCCGAGGCACGCTGCTGCATCGGGCGCGGTAGGCGCCGGCGGACTCCGGGCCGGACGGACGGGCCAAGGAGCCCCGTTGCGGCCGGGAGCGCAACACGGTACGCTCCCGGTCGCTCCCGCGCGGGAGGCGGCGGAAGGACCACGTATGCCCAAGCCGATCATCGGGATCACGACGGGACGGCGGTACGAGTCGGCCGCCCACAGCAGGCGGCAGCCCCGCATCATGGGCATCCAGTTCGAGTACCCCCAGGCCGTGGAACGGTCGGGCGGGGCACCGGTCCTGCTGCCGCGGACGAAGGACAAGGACGTCGTCGCGGCGGTGATGGGCGGGGTGGACGGCCTGCTGCTCAGCGGCGGCGGGGACGTCGTTTCGCTGGCCTACGGCGTCGAGCCGCACCCGGCGAACAAGTACCAGGACCCCGTCCGCGACGCGATGGAGTTCGAGGCCGTCCGCCTCGCCGTCGAGCGCCGCTTGCCGATCCTGGGCATCTGCCGCGGGATCCAGTCGCTCAACGTGGCCCTGGGCGGGACGCTGATCCAGGACATCCCCGACGAGGTGCCCGGCGCTTTCCAGCACTACTCCCTGCTCGACCAGGACACCACGCTGGTGCACACCATCGACGTCGAGCCGGACTCGCTGCTGGCCCGCGTGCTCGGCACGACCGAGACGACCGTCAATAGCTGGCACCACCAGGCGGTGAAGGACGTGCCGCAGCCCCTGCGCGTCAGCGGCCGGGCGCGCGACGGCGTCATCGAGGGCATCGAGGCCGCCGACGGGCAGGCCGTCTTGGCCGTCCAGTGCCACCCCGAGGCCTGCTGCGAGGACTACCCGCTGTTCCAGAGGCTCTTCGACTGGCTCGTGGCGGAGGCGGCCGAGCGGCGCACGGGCTGAGGGGCTCGGGGGGGAGACAGTTTTCCTGGGAAATCTGGAATAACCGGCGCCATAAGGCGTTATCCTGTCCACGCGGGCGGGGCCCGCCAGGGGCTCTACTGCGCCGGTAGAGGTGCTGTGCCCGCAAGGGACGTCCATCGACAAAGGAGCAGCCATGAGAACGCTCTTCGCGATCCTCCTGTCGGCAATGGTGCTCGCCGCGACCGCATGGGGGCAGGCCAAGCGAGCCCCTGGCGCCAAGCCCGCCAAGCCCGCCAAGCCCCCCCGGTCGGTTCCGGACGTGGCCAAGGGCCCCGTCGACCCCTACGAGTCCACGGGCGAGCGCGCGCGGTTCTTCAAGGCCGCCGGCGCGGACAACGAGCTGGATGCCAAGGAGTTCCAGGCCGCCAAGGGCAAGAAGGACAGCTTCGTCCGCATCTTCGACCAGTGGGAGGCGATGCTGACCTTCGACAAGGACAAGAACAAGCAGATCGACTGGTTCGAGGCCGACGCGTACCGGCGCAGCATCCGGCAGCGCGTGCTGAAGGCCTTCGACGCCGACAAGAACAACCAGCTCAAGGGCGACGAGCGGAACAAGGCCAACGCCCTGCTGGCCAGGGGGCGGCTGCCCATGGAGCCCAAGAGCGGCAAGGGCGGCCCGCGCGGGCGATTCTCCGGCGGCAGCCGGGGCGGCCGGGACGGCCAGCGGGGCCGAGGCGGGGAAGGCGACCGCGGGCGCGACGACCGCGGGCGGATCGACGAGCAGCGCTTGGCCGCGATGGAGAGGGCCCGCGAGCAGCAGGCCATGAGGGAACAGGCCCGGGAGGACCAGGCTCGGGCCGCGGCCGAGAGGGCCCGGGACGCGGCCGAGGAGGCCCGCGCGAAGGCCCGCGAGGAGTGGATGCGGCGGCGTCACGACCGGGACCGCGACGGCGAGCTGAACGACGAGGAGCGCCGGGCCATGCAGGCCGAACGCGCCCAGCAGGAAGAGCGGATGCGGAAGTACCGCGAGCAGGCCGAACAGCGCCGCCGCGAGATGACCGACAAGTACGACAAGGACGGCGACGGGAAGATCTCCGACGACGAGCGCCGGGCCATGTACCAGACGATGCAGGAGGAGGCGGCCCGGCGGCGTCACGATCGGGACGGCGACGGCGAGCTGAACGAGCAGGAGCGGGGGGCCATGCAGGCCGAACGCGCCGAGCAGGAACGCCGACGCCAGGCCTCGCGCGAACGCTGGGAAGGCCTCCGCGCCCAGGTGGACACGAACAAGGACGGGCAGACCTCTCGCGAGGAGTGGCAGGCCTACGGCAAGAAGCGGCAGGCGCGGTACGACACGGACGGCGACGGCAAGCTGTCGTCCGAGGAACGCGCCGCCATGGGCCGGGCCATGCGGGAGCAGTGGCTGACCCGCATGCACGACCGGAACCGCGACGGCAAGCTCGACGAGCAGGAGCGGGCAGCCATGGAGGCCGACCGGACCCGGCAGGAAGAGCGCGCCCGGACCATGCGCGAGCGGAACCAGAAGATGCGCAGCGAGGCCGACGCCGACGGCAACGGCGAGACCAGCCGCGAGGAATGGGGCGCGTACTGGCGCACGCAGCGGGAGAAGTACGACGAGGACAAGGACGGCCAGCTCAGCACCGAGGAACGGTCCCGCATGATGCGGGAGATGTACGGCGGGTCCATGCCCTTCGTCCGGTTCCGGCGCGGCGGCGGCCAGGGGGGCGGTGGCCGGCCCGGCAACGTCCGGCGCCGAGGCAACCAGCGCGGCAACAACCAGCGCCGCGGCAACCGGGGCGGCGGGCAGTCGATGATCCGGATCCGGTCCTCCGACGGCGAGACGGTCTACGCCGGCGAGGACGGCTCGGCCACCGTGGTCGTGCGGACGCGGATCAGGCAGAACGACTGACCTGCCGCCGGACCGCCGCGGGAAGACCACCGACAAGCCGTACGCAGGGCCCACGCGCGCCCGCAGCGCGCCGGTGGGCCCGCGGCGTGCGCAGGCGGCCCCGGGGTCCGGCCCGTTTGACACGCCCGGCGCGCGGGGGGTAGAATCCCCGCGTCATGTTCGGCTGGTTACGGAAGATCATAGGCATGCGCATCAAGATCACGTTTCTCGGGGCGGCGCAGAACGTCACGGGCTCGCGCTTCCTGGTCGAGGCCAACGGCGCTCGCGTGCTGGTCGAGTGCGGGCTGTACCAGGAGCGCCAACTGCGCGGGCGCAACTGGGACCCGTTCCCCTTCCCCCCCAAGCAGATCGACGCCGTGCTGCTGACCCACGCGCACCTGGACCACTGCGGGCTGCTGCCCAAGCTGGTGCGGGAGGGCTTCGGCGGGAAGGTTCACTGCACGCCCGCGACGGCGGAGATCGCGCGGATCATCCTGCTGGACTCGGCGCACATCCAGGAGGAGGACGCGGCCTACAAGCGGAAGCGCCACCGCCGGGAGAAGCGCAAGGGCCCGCACCCCTACGAGCCGCTCTACACGACGGAGGACGCGGATCGCGTCTCGTCGCACTTCGCGCGGGTGGGGTACGGGCGCCCGGTGCAGGTCGCCCGCGGCATGACGGCGACGTTCCACGACGCCGGGCACGTCTTCGGGTCGTCGATGATCACGCTGACCGTCGAGGCCGACGGCGAGCGCCGGACGATCCTCTTCTCCGGCGACGTGGGGCGCAAGCACCAGCCCATCCTGGAGGACCCGACGACCTTCGACCGCGCCGACTACGTGTTGATCGAAAGCACCTACGGCGACCGCGACCACCAGGCGGCCGACGACGTCGCCGAGGCGCTGGCCGAGGCAATCCAGCTCACCGTCGAGGCGGGCGGCAACGTCGTGATTCCCGCCTTCGCCCTGGAGCGGTCGCAGAACATCCTGTACCACCTGAACGAGCTGCGGCTGGCGCGGCGCATCCCGCCCCTGCTGGTCTTCCTCGACAGCCCCATGGCCATTCGCATCACGGAGGTCTTCGAGAAGCACCCCGAGCTGTTCGACGACGAGATGGACGAGCGCATCCGGCAGGAGCTGTCCCCGTTCGACCTGGCCGGCCTGAAGATGACGCGGACCGTCGACGAGTCCAAGAGCATCAACCGGATCCGCGGCACGGTGATCGTCCTGGCCGGGTCGGGCATGTGCACCGGCGGGCGGGTCAAGCACCACCTGGTGAACAACCTCTCGCGCCCGGAGAGCACGATCCTGTTCGTCGGCTACCAGGCGGTGGGCACGCTCGGGCGCCGGATCGTCGACGGGGCGCGGGAGGTGAGGATCCACGGCGAGACGCGCCCCGTGCGGGCGAAGGTGATCCGCATCCACGGCTTCAGCGCCCACGCCGACCGCAACGAGCTGTGGCAGTGGCTCGGCACCCTCAAGACGCCCCCGCGCGGCGTCTTCGTCGTGCACGGCGACGCCGACGCCGCCCGGGCCTTCGGCGGGTTCCTTCGCGAGAAGAGCGGCTGGCCGGTCACCGTGCCGGAATACCAGGATGAGGTCGTGCTGGATTGACGCGCCGCCCCCGCGCGCGGGCCGGCGCGCCCGCCCACGCAGCGTTGACGCGTTCGGGGCGGCCCGCTAGCATGCGGGCGGCGATCTCTCGCGCAGTTCCACGGCACGGTTACGGTGGTCCCCCACCGGCAGGGAAGAGGCACCTGGCATGCCTGATGCCCCGGTCATGACGTTTCAGCGGTTCGGGCGGTCGCACCATCTCCGCATCGAGACGGCCGGCGACCTGGAACGGGCCCTGGCGCTCGACGAGGCCCACTGGGTCGCCACCGGGGCGCCCATCCGCTCGTTCAACTGCGACCTCACGTTCCTCACGCTCCTGGACACCGACCACAACGGGCGCATCATGTGCGCCGAGGTCGAGGAAGGCATCCGCTGGCTGCTCGATACCCTCCGCCGCCGCGAGGGGATCGACCGGCGCAGCCGCACGCTCGCGCTGGAGGCGATCGACACCGGCGACGGCCAGGGCCAGCGGATCCACCTGTCCGCCTCGAGGATCCTCGAGCGCCTGGAGCTCCCGGACTCCGACCGGATCACGCTCGAGCAGGTCCGCCAGGTGAAGGCCAAGGTCGAGGGCACGCCGGTCAGCGAGGCGGGCGTGGTCCTGCCGGAGGCGGCCGGCGACGGCGAGATCCGCCAGTTCCTCGCCGACATCGTCGCCGCGGTCGGGGGCGTGCCGCACCCCGGCGGCGCTCAGGGCGTCGACGCGGACCAGTTGGGCAAGTTCCTCGCCGCCGCCGCGGCCGCCGTGGCGTGGCACGAGAAGGGGCAAATCCCCCCCGGCGCCGACCGGACCGACGTCATGCCGCTCGGCGATGCCACGGAGGCGGCGTATGCCGTCGTCCGGGACCTGCGGGCGAAGCTCGACCAGTACCTTGCCCAGTGCGAGGCCCTGGCGCTCGACGAGCGCTTCGCGCAGCGCATGGGCTGGACCGACGAGGAACTCAAGGACCTGGACTTCGACGACCCCACCGTGATCGAGAAGGTCCTGGAGGCCGCCCCGCTGGCCCCCGGGCGGGCCGACCGTCAGCTCCGCTACGACGAGGCCGTCAACCCCTGCTACGCCGAGTTGCTGGCCCGTTTCCGGCGAGAGGTCGCCGAGCCGGTCCTCGGGGCGCCCGGCGAGGCCCTCACGGCCGCCCAGTGGCAGGAGATCAAGGCCTTCTTCGCCGCCCACCAGGGCTGGCTCGCCGCCCGCCCCGACCCCGCGGTCGAGGCGCTGGGGATCGACAAGCTCCGCCGCTACCTGGAGGAGCGATTCGCCGAGGGCGTCGGGGAGCTGATCGCCGAGAGCCGGCGCACCGCCTTCGACCTCGACAACCTGCGCCTCGCCGAGAAGCTCATCCTCTACCAGGCGTACATGATCGACTTCGCGAACAACTTCGTGAGCTTCCCGCACCTCTACGACCCCGACAGCCACGCCATGTTCGAGATGGGCACGCTCGTCATGGACGGGCGGCGGTTCAACATGGCCGTGGTCGTGGAGGACCGCAAGCGGCACGCCAACATCGCCAGGACGTCGAACATGTGCCTGCTGTACGTCCAGGTCACCCCGCGCGACGGCGGGAAGACTTGCGAGGTGGCCGTGCCCGTCACCTCGGGCGGCATCGGCAACCTCTGCGTGCAGAAGCGGGGCATCTTCGAGGACAAGGACGGCAAGGAGTGCGACGCCGTCGTCGTGGACATCATCGAGAACCCCATCAGCCTCCGCGAGGCGCTCGTCTCGCCGTTCAAGCGCCTGGGCAAGCTGCTGACCGGGAAGATCGAGTCCCTCACCGCCCGGGCGGAGAAGAAGCTGGACCAGCAGGCCGCCGCCACCATGGACCAGGCGACCACGGCGCCGCCGGGCAAGGGCGCGGCTGCCCCGGCGGCGTCCGGCGGCATGCTCATGGGCGTGGGCGTAGCCGGGGCGGCCCTGGGCTCCGCACTGGCGTACGTCTCCAAGACGCTGTCGGAGAAGCCCCTCGCCATCGGCATCGGCGTTCTGGCGGCCGTCGTGCTGGTCATCCTGCCGACGTCGATCGTGGCGTGGCTGAAGCTGCGACGGCGAGACCTCAGCGCGATCCTGGAGGGCTCCGGGTGGGGCATCAATGCCCGCATGCGCCTGACGCGGCGGCAGAGCCGCTACTTCACGCAGCGGCCGTTGTATCCCAAGGGCTCCCGCGGCGTCTCTCGCGTCCCGTGGCGCGGGCTACTGGCGGTCGCGGTGGTGCTGGGGCTGCTCGCCGGCGCCGGCGAGGGCGTTCGGAGGTACCGGAACTGGAAGCAGCAGGCCGCCGCCACCCAGCCGGCGCCGAAGAACACACCCCCCGGCCCCGCAAACAGGTGACCAGCCCGCGACAAGGGAGATGCACCCAAGAGGGCTCTTCCGCCGCAGTCGCGCGTGGGTGGGAGGGATGCTACCGGCGGGACAGGTCCCGCAGTCGGTCGTAGTGTGCCACGATCCGGTCAGCGACGGACAGCGGCCCCAACAGGCCGCCTTCATCGGATACGCCGCTGAAGGTCGAGAGGATGTACTCGACGTCGTGTCTCTCGATCTCGTAGAGGATGAAGTACGCGGCATCCAGTTCGGCCCGCAACTCAGCACGCTCCTGGGCATCCCACTCGTGCACCTTCGGGCGGAAGCGCGCGGCTTCCGCGAGGGGACGCATGTCGTTGCTGGTGCAACTCAGGCGCAGGACACGATCCGATACCCAGGTTCGCAGCTTCCGCCGGGGAGCCCACGGGCATCTGGTTTCGTATCGATCGGGGGGAAAAATGGGGAGTTGTCGGACGATGAAGTAATTCAAATGCACACCACCTACCTTCTGGCGAGCGACGAAATCCAAGATGAAGCTGTCAAGATTCGCAAGGAGGCAGCAAACTGATCGCTCGGACACCGCTTCGTCGGTCAGCACAAGCGGCGCGGAGTTGAGCACCCCCACCTGAGGGATGAACGCCGCAATCATGGTGCGCATGTTCGTCGAACTGGTGACGTCCTTGAAGCAGAGGTACGCGGCCCGGAGCGGGCCGCCCAGGGCATCCGCAACAGCTTCTTGGCCGACCCACCAGCGGGGCTCCACGGCGAATTCCGGGCTCTGGTGTTCCACCTGGGTAGTGGCTCGTGTCTGCCCCTGGCGCATCCAGTTGGACGGATCGACTATCACGCTGGCCGCCCTGTGGTCATAGGCCTGGACCATCTTCGCTTCGTACAGCGGAAGGTAGACCCTATGCCCCTTGCGCCACACAGTCTCCTTACGCTCGAAGCCCATCTGCGCGAGCTGTTGCGCCGTCGCGAACACCTCCGCATCGTTGGTTTGGTCGAGCATCCTGACGAATCTCACGCCCCACGGATTCCCGCCCTCCTTCCGCGTTTCGTCCACCAGGACGGGCACTCTCCGGTAGATCGCCTTGGCGAGCTCCGCGTCGCTGCGCGAGCGGAAGACGGGACAGGTGTGCGTATTCGGGTTCAGCAAGCGCAGGTCCCGTTGCGAAAGGGCAATGTGACGCGAACGCTCCTTCAGGTCCTCGATCCTGTGCGCGAAGAAGACGAAGTCCGCCTCCCGGCGCTCTGTGCGGGAGCCCCCAAGGAAGAGAATGCAGAACTTGTAGGACCGGTGCACATCGGGGAACGTCGGGGCCTTGTTCTCGAAGTCGTAGAGCCCGATGAGGGATCGGGCACGCAGCAGCTCACCGGAGAATCCCCTGGTTGTGTGATCCGTAGCGATGCCGGAAGGAACGAGCATGCCGATGCGCCCGTCGGGGGAGACGATGGCCCGAGCGAGTTCCGCGAAGACGGCGTACGTGTTGACATCGCCCTTCCCGGTGAGGGGATACCTTCCGCAGTTGCGGACGTAATCCAGCATTCGCTCCGCACCCTCTTTGGCCTGAAGGTACCGTTGATGCAGTTCGGGGTCGGCGCCCTCCAGCTTGCGAATCAACCTGCGACGGGTCGCCGCATTGACCGCCCCGGCGATCTCCGGGGCGGCAAGGTCGAAGAACTCCCGCTCCTGGAGCTTGATGCGCTCCCACGGGGGGTTGCCGATCACGCAGTCAAACCCCGGCTGCTCCCGAGCGAAGACGTCCGGGAAGGCTGCTCGCCAGTCCATCGCCCTGGGATCGACGTTGCCGTCGTCAACGAGGCTGTTCCCGCACACGACGTTGTGCGACAAGTCCGCCAAAGTCCTGCCGGGCCGGGCCGAGCGTATCCACAGCGCCAACCGGGTGATCTGGGCGGCCTCCGCGGAGAGATCGACGCCGAAGAGGTTGTCCCGGAGGATAATGTCGGGAACGGCCTCCTTGAGCTCGGGTGCCTCGGGGTCTTCATGGACCCTCAGGTTGTGGATGACGGTGTTGTACTCGTCCTCCAGCACTTCGTATGCCTGGATGAGGAACGCGCCGCTGCCACAGGCTGGGTCGACGACCTTGACGCCCCGCAGCGCTTCGAAACACTCGCGCCAATAGGCACGGATCTGTGGGTGGGAGTCTCCTGTTTCGGCTTGCTCGATGTCGATGCCGTGTCGCTCGGCAACGTGCTCGAACCTCTGGCGGACCACTGCTCGCACGGTGTTGCGCGCGATGAACTCCGTGAACTGCGGAGGTGTGTAGTAAATGCCCCCCCGCTTCCGCTGCGCGCTCTTGCGCATCTTGGGCTGTTGGGCCAGCCGTGCGGCTTTCTCATTGAAGAGGCCGCCGGCGCGAAGACGTTCCAGGTCGTTGATGGACTGCTCGAAGAGGTGTCCCAGTACGTCGAGGTTGACCTCATCGCGGAAGTCGTAGGCCCCCACGTTCTTGAAGAAGCCCGTCCACTCGTCTTCGAGCTCGAGGTCATCCACCTCCGGATCTCTCCGGAAGAGCCCCCCGTCGTTCGGACCGATCCCAGAGGATTCATTGCCCTCGTCGATGCTCCGGAACAGGTCACGGAAATTCGTCCATCGAGGGTTCGTCACTCGGGAAAAGGGAGGAACGTAGCGCCACGCTTTGGCGATTGTGTCCTCAGGCAGAAGGCCGCGATCCTCGCAGAACGCGACGAAGACGATGCGGTCCAGGAGCTTCTGCGCGATGTGAATCGCCCCGTCGAGGGGCTTGTCGTGCGGCGGGCGACAAAGGTGCTCAATCAGGCGCGTCCGGTTGTCGTGATAGCTCTCGTAAAGCTCGCCCCCGACTTCGCGCTGGCGTCTGTCGCTGTCGGCCAGAAGCCTATCCGCGCGGGGGGTCTGTCCCAGAGCCCTCGGGAGCAGCCCTCCTCGCTCGAAGATGCAGTAGAAGTCGCGGAAGCGGTCCCTCTGGCGGAGTTCCTGGAGGGTGAAGAGCTCGTATGCGCGAGGCGTCTTGTTACGGTGATAGAGACGGAAACTGACGAAGTTACATACGATCCCCCACGGGCATTCCGGAACAGCGTTCAGATAGTCCCAGCATTGCTGCACGGGCGTTCGCCCACTGAAGCGGTCTCGATCGAGATTCACCTTCGGGCCCTTCAGCTCGATGATGGCCCGAGGTTGCGCCCTTCGCCCAGAGTGGAAAGCGCCAATGGCGGCGTCAGCCTGCCCCCCGTTGACGGAGTACTCCGGGGCGATGTTCCACCGGTCCAGGTCCGCGGAGAAGAACGTGTACCCCAGGGCCTCCCCGAACACATCGCCCAGGAACTCCCCGCGCAAGGCCGTTTCCTTCCTTCTCCCAAGCCTCCCGCTCGACTCGAGGTCTGCCCATCTCAGGATGATCTCGTGTGCGTGGTCCTGAGCTTTCCCCTCCAGCCTCTTATCGCGAGCAGTTGCCGCCAGATATGTTCTCAGGAAGAGCCTTCGTGCGGGTGGACCGTCGCCGTAGCGGGCGGTGTTGCTCTCGGGGAACAGATCCCTCTGTGCGAAGTTCACCTTCGGTCCCTTCTCTGCCGACGGACCCGCACACCGAGTTTGTGATCGACGTGCCCAGTCGAATCAACTCGGTTACTTTACGAACCTCGGTTTGCCGTGACAACGCCAGAAGCAGGGGTGGCGCTTGCGGTGGGCCCGGGGCAGGTATGCTCGTGACGATGGGGACGGTGTGTCGCTGATCCGGGTGCTGGTCCTCGTCTCGCCGGCGCCGGAGAAGGTGCCCCCCCCCGCGCCGAAGGCGGCGCCTAAGACGTAGCTCCGCACGCCCTCGGGCGTGCCGCGGGCGGCGTCAGCGGAAGCGGGGCACGATGATCTCGTCGGCCGCCGTGGCCCGCGCGACGGCCTCGCGCTCCAGCGGCGCCACGGACACGAACGCCGGGACGTTCCGCGTCACGCAGCGCAGCGATCCCCGCTGCGCCGCCAGGGTGTCGGCGCGGATCGGCACGATCTTCCAGCCGGGCAGCAGGCGCGCGTACAGCGCCAGCGCCTCCCGCTGGACGGCGGGGTCGACGCCGAGGAACGTCGGCACCACCAGCGTGCCGTTGGCGAAGACCACGTTCGTGTACGTCCGCCAGAAGCCGTTGACCCGGGGCGGCATGGGGATGCGGTAGACGCGCATCGGCCCGCGCGAGGTCCGCTGCCTGGCGAGCATGTCCGCCGCCTCGTCCAGGATCGCGGCGTTCTCCGGGTCGCTCGCCGCGTCGCAGCGCCCCACCACCGCGGCGTCCGGGGCCGCGAACGTCACGAACAGGTCCGCGTGCTTCGTGGGCTCGTCGGCCAGCGGGCGGAAGCACAGCCACTTGTGGACGCCGAGGTGCTCCTTGAGCAGCCGCGCGATCCCGGCCACGTCGAGACCGCGCTGCTTGTTCGCCTCGATCACCGACAGCGACGTCACGCAGAGCCCCTCGCCGTTGGTCAGGAGGTTGCCTCCCTCCAGATCCAGCGGCACCGCCGCCACCGGCAGGTGGAGCCGTCTGGCCAGGGCGCTGGGCACGTCGTCGTCGAGGGGTCGCTGGGGCAGCGGCGCGGCCGGACGGTAGGTGAAGTCCAGCACGCGCGCCCGGCCGCCCGATTGCCGCTCGAACAGCGGACCGTAGTCTCGCGCCCACATGGTGTCCAGCGGCAGATCCACGAAGCGAACCGCCTCGGCGGGAAGCCCCACCTGCCTCAGCAGCTTCCCGGCGGCGCGCCGCTCGGGCTCGCCGGACACCAGGGCGATCAGCGGCACGCTGCGGTGCAGGGCGGCCACCATCCGAACGAACGTCCGCGGGTGATAGCGGACCAACTGCCTGCCGCCGAGGATGAGGGCCGACTGGTGCTCGAACTCCGCCGGCTGGATGGTCTCTCGGTGCGGCGGCTCGGCGGGAGGCGCCGTCACCTTGGCGGGCGGATGCGCGGCGGACGAGGGCTCTCCCCAACCGAGCAGGTCCTCCCCCCAGCGCGCCCCGCCCAGGAACGACAGCCCGGCGATCGACACACCGGCGACCAGCCGTCCCCAGCGGAGCTTCCGCCGGGACCAGCGAAACAACGAATCAGGCTTCAACAACCAACCAGCCTTTCACTTCCGGTCCGTCCCGGCCGCGCGAGCCGGCGCGCCGACCCCTTCCTCTGCGGCGCATCAGCGCCGGGAAGAGCGGGCGGGAGTACGTCGTGTGCTGCGGCACGGGCCCGCAACGTCCCCTCCTGGAGGCACGACACACGGCTACTTCCTGGGGCCTCGCGTGCCTTGCGGCCGAAGCGAAACCCCTACTGCACGCTATTATAGACCCTCGTCGCCATCTCGGGTAAGTAGGAATCGGCTCCCGGCGGCGGCGCGCCCGGAGCGGCGCGGTCGTCTGCGCCCTTGCAGTCCGGTGCGCCGCGGGTAAGCTCGGGCCATGAAGCACGTCCTGCCCATCCTCGCGCTTCTGTCCTGCGCGGTGCCGGTGGGGGCCGCCGTGCAGTGGGAGTTCGTCGAGACGGAGCTTTCGCTCCGTCCCGACGGCAAGGCCACCGTCGTCTACAAGGTGGCCCTGCGCCCCCAGGGCTTCGACCTGCACGGGTTCTACTTCGAGGGCTACACGGGCGAGGCGCACTTCGACGCCTCGCGGTGCTACGCGATGGAGTCGGCCGGACGGCGGCACCAGTTGAGCCTCCGCAAGGTCGGGCGCCGGAAGTACGACGTCGTCCTGGCGGGGAGGCGATCGGTGCGGTCCGGGCGCGTCATCTACGTCCTCACGTACGGCACGGACCTGCGGGCCTCGGGGCACCTGGCCCGGACGACCTCGGCGGAGGCCGGCGAGCTGGCCGTGCTCAACTGGGCGCCGGTCCAGTGGGATGAGCCTCTCGGGCATTCCACGCTGACGATCTACTGGCCGATCACCGTGCCCGGCGAGACGCTGACGTTCCAGGACGCCGCCGCGCTGGGGCTGCGGACCGAGAAGTGGATGAACGCGAAGTACAAGATGGACTACCGCGGCACGCCCCACGGCGGCAAGCACTGGCTGACCCAGCGAATCCACTGGGACGACGTGCCGGCCAGGGGGCACTTCCGCGTCCAGGAGTACGTGCCGGCCTCGTCGTTCGATCTGTCGGGCGCCGTGCCGCCCGCGGCCGCCCGCCCCGGGAGGGACGCCGGCGCCGGGCCTGCGAAGGACGCCGGCAGCTTCTGGGACAGCCCCAAGCCGTGGCTGCTGGCGATCGCCGCCGTGCTGGGAGCGGTGTTCCTGCTCGTGGTCTTCGGCAAGCACCGCAGCATGCTCTCGGCGGCCGACGGGCTGAAGGAAATCGACTGGCTCGCCGCCGACTGGACCCCGCCCAAGATCGTCCTGTCCAGCCACCGCAAGGAGGGGAAGGTCGCCCAACTGAGCGTCATCGAGGCGGCGGTGTTCCTCGGCATCAGCGTCAACCGCATCCTGGGCATCATGCTGGGCGTGATGGTGAAGAAGGGCGCGGTGCGGCTGGGCGACGACGGCACGGTGGAGGTGCTCGACCGCCACGCCCGGCTGAACTCCTACGAGGCGGCGCTGCTGGACGCGGTCGGCGCGGACGGGCGGCTGAGCGAGGAGGCCGTCCGCCGCCTCATCCAGCGGATCGTGGACGCCACCCAGGCCGCCGGCTGGGACGCCGACGTCGACGCCACCCGGCAGCACTACCTCGAGAAGTTCGGCGCCGTCTTCGACGCGCTGGCCCCGGGCGCGAAGGACCAGGCGGAGCCGCCGCCCGAGCCGCCCCGCCCCGCCGAGCGAGCCGACGACTACTACCCCTACTACTTCTACCACCTCTACCACCATCCCCGGGCCACGCGCCGCTACGTCCCGGCGGCGGTCGAGCGGAGCCTCGACGCCGCGGCCGGCGAGGTCGGCGACTACCAGAGCTTCATGGCCAGCCCGGCGTGCTACGAGGGATGCTTCGTCCACTCGGCCTGCCACGACGCGTGCCATTCGGCGTGCCATTCGGCCTGCCACTCGGCGTGTCATTCGGCCTGCCATTCGGCGTGTCACTCCGCCTGCGTCAGTGGGGGGGCACACTGATGGAGCTCGCAGCCGACCGACCGGACGCCTTCTGCTGGGTGGACGACTACCTCGCCCACGTTCGCCCGCTGTTCGACGTCCGCCGCGACGACGACCTGCTCATCGTCCTGCCGAACCGGGCGGTGAAGCTGAACCGCTCCGGGCAGGCGATCCTGAGCTTCCTCAAGCAGGGCGGGTCGATCGACGCCCTGCTGGCGCGCCTGGGGACGGATCGCCGGCGCCGGCGCGACCTGTTCTACTTCCTGTGCGACTTCCGCAGCCTGATCAACGGCTGCCTCGGCGAGGGGCGCAGCCGCCGGGCCGTCCGCGTCATCCCGCACCCCGAGCAGTTCAACCGCCTGCCCGTGCTGTCGGAAGTGGCCGTGACGTACCGGTGCAACCTGCGGTGCCGGTTCTGCTACGCGGCGTGCGGCTGCCGCTCATCTCAGGACGGGCCCGGCCGGGAGATGACCACGGGCGAGGTCGTCCGCGTCCTGGAGATCATCCGCCGCGACGCCAAGGTGCCGTCGGTGAGCTTCACGGGCGGCGAGCCGCTGCTGCGCGACGACCTGGAGGCCCTGACCGCCGCCGCCGTCCGCATCGGCCTGCGCGTCAACCTGATCACCAACGCGAGCCTGCTGGCCGGTACGGACCGCGCCGGGCGCCTCCGCGCGGCCGGGCTCAGCTCGGCGCAGGTCTCGCTGGAGGGCCCGACCGCCGACGTGCACGACGAGCTGACGCGCGTCGCCGGCTCGTTCGACCGCACGCTGGCGGGGCTGGACTGCCTGCGGCGTGCCGGCCTGCACGTCCACACCAACACCACCGTCAACGCCGCCAACGCCGAGCACCTGGAGGACCTGGTGCGCCTGGCCGCCGAGCTGGGGCTCGCCCGCGTGTCCATGAACCTGGTCATCCCCACCGGCAGCGCGGCGGACCTGTCGCTCCAGGTGCCGTACCGCGACGTCGGGCGGATCGTCCGGCGCGCGCGGGCCGAGGCCCGCCGCCGCGGCGTCGAGCTGCTGTGGTACTCCCCCACGCCGATGTGCCTGTTCAACCCCATCGCCGAGGGGCTGGGCAACAAGAGCTGCGCCGCCTGCGACGGGCTGCTGAGCGTCTCGCCGACGGGCGACGTCCTGCCCTGCTCCAGCTACCGCGAGCCCGTGGGCAACCTGCTGGCCGAACCCTTCGAGCAGGTCTGGCAGTCGGCGCGGGCGCTGTTCTTCCGCCGCAAGCAGTACGCCCCGCCGCCGTGCGACGGGTGCGAGGACTTCCTCGCCTGCGCCGGGGCGTGCCCGCTGTACTGGGCCGCCATGGGCATCGACGAGCTCCACGCCGCCGGGAGGACCGCCCATGCTCCTGCCTGACGCGCAGCGCCGCGGAGAGATCGACTTCGTCTTCGCCAAGTCCCTGTCCTACGGGCAGCGGATGGCCCTGCTCGCCGCGCTCCTGGCGGGCGGCTTTGTCCTCCAGGTGCTGGTGAGCCTCTGGGTGGGGGTCGCGCTGCTGCTGGCGGCGTCGATGCTGGCGGTGGTGCGCGGCTTCAGCAACGTGCCCGACCGCGTGGTCGGGCCCCGCGAATGGCGCGGCGCCGACCGCGCGCAGCTCGAGAACATCCTGAACCTCAACCGCAAGAGCCGCCGGTGGGACCAGAGCGTCCTGGACGTCACCTGCGTGACGGGGGCCGCCACGTTCGTGCTGGTCGCGGTCGTTGCCGCCGTCGCCGCCTTCGCCCTGTGGACGAGGGGCCAGGAGTGGCTGGCCAAGGCGCTGGTGGTGGACGTCGCCGCGCTGCTCGTGCCGCACTGGCTCACCGGCGTGCGGCGGATCCTCACGAACGCCCCCCTCACCGTGAAGGTCCGGCAGCTCCTGTCCATCGTGGACTGCTGGGAGGCCGACCGGCGCGACGGCGAGGTGATGGCGCCCCAGATGAACGTCATCCAGGGCCCCAAGGGCGAGCTGCCCCGCGACGCCAAGCTCGTGCTGCGCATCGAGCCGCTGGGGGAGAGCTTCCTCGGCCTCCAGGTGCAGGTGGTCCTCAATCGCGTGCAGGGCAAGGATTACCCGTACGCGTATTGCGTGCTGGTGGCGCGGCCGGAGCTCAACATGCTCCAGCGCCTGCAGCCCCGGCCGCCGGGGGGCATCGTCGCCGAGCCCCAGCGCGACGGCGACGTGGACATCCTCGTCATCCGCAACGAGACGACCAAGACCAAGGGCTACCACACCCCCCCGCCGGTCAGCCGGCGGATTTTCCTGTACGCCCTCGAAGAGGCCCGCCGCCTGCTGGAGGAATGACGCGCCCCGCCGAGTGGTGCAGATTGGGCCCGTTCCGGGACCGTGCGGCAGCGGGTCAGGCGCCCAGGATGGCCTCCACCTTTCCTTGATCGACGTCCATGATGTACCGGATGCCGCTGACGTCGGCGGCCTCGTGCGTCAGGGCGGCGAGGTCGTCGCGGGAGAGGTGTTCCAGGGCGAACTTCCGGCTGCCGGCGAGGAGCTGGCGCAGGCCCTGGTCGAGGCGCTCGTAGTAGGTATAGAGCCCCAGCGCGCCGGTGGGGAGCTTGTCGAACTCGTCGCTGCCGAGCTCCTGGCGCAGCGTTCCGGCGGTGACGAAGATCTCGTCCTTGGACGCGCCGAACCGCTCGATGTAGACGGGGACCTGGTTCTCGTCGATGGTGCGGCCGATGGTCTTGCCCACCATGGCGGCGGCGATGGGCGCCCGGGCCATGCCGACCAGCCGGACGAACGGGGCGCCCATGGCGAGGCCCTTGAAGATCTGGTCTTCGAAGGCGAAGCCGCCGGCGACGGCGAGGGCGGGCAGGTAGGCGCCCTTGTCGGCGAGCTGCTTGGCGTAGCGGTAGAGCAGCGAGTGCAGGTAGACCGGCGGCATGCCCCACTCGTTCATCATGCGCCAGGGGCTCATGCCGGTCCCGCCGCCGGCGCCGTCGACGGTGAGCAGGTCGAGCTGGTACTTGGAGCTGAACAGGACGGCGCGGGCGAGGTCGGCGGGACGGTACGCGCCGGTCTTGAGGAAGATGTACTTCGCGCCCGCCCGGCGGAGCTGGTCGACCCGCTCGGCGAACGACTCCTCCGTCACCATGCCGACGCGGGAGTGGCGCTCGAACTCCTTGAACGCGCCCCGCCGGAAGTCCTCGATGACGTGCTCGTCGTCGGGGTCGGGCAGGACCAGGTACCCGCGCCCGGCGAGCATCTGGGCCTTCTCGAGGTCGCGGATCTTCACCTCGCCGCCGATGTCCTTCGCGCCCTGGCCCCACTTGAGCTCCACGCACTCGACGCCGAGGCTCTCGATGGCGTACTCCTGCACGCCCAGGCGGGTGTCCTCGATGTTCGCCTGCACGACGATCGCGCCGTAGCCGTCGCGCTGGTGGTCCTTGTAGAGGCGGACGCGGCGCTTCAGGTCGGCGGTGTCGACGACGCGGCCGTCCTCGAGCACGGCCTCGGGGTCCATGCCGACGACGTTCTCGCCGATCGTCAGCCCCGTGCCCGCCAGCGCCGAGCCGATCGCCAGCCCCTCCCAGTTGTTCTTGGCGATGTTGGTCGAGCCGATGCCGGGGATGATCCACGGGCGGCGGAACCGCAGGCCCTCGTCGTGCCCGAAGACCACCTCCAGGCTCACGGCGGGGAAGATGGCCTTGTCGCTGTCCGGCTCGATGCCGTGGGCCCCCACCGCCGTGCCCATGATGTTGAAGTGCGAGTAGTCCACCGGGTAGGCCTTCTCGGCGGCGGTGGTGATCACGCCGAACGGCTGGGGGTAGATGACCTCGTGCCCGCGGTAGGCGCTCTTGCCGATCTCGCACATGCCGATGCAGCCGTCCACGCAGGTCACGCACATGCCCGAGGACGGCACGACCGAACCCTCGGTGCGGTTCTTGGTGAGGGTGGCGGCCGAAGCGTTCGTCTTGGAGAGCGTCGCGATCATGAAAGCCGACTCCTTCGCAGGTTACTCGTCTCTGGGGATCTCACAGGCCACGCACGGGTCCATGTAGCACATCAGGTCGTCGAACGAGTCCTTCTCGACGCAGGGCGGGGTGAGGTTGGCGCAGGCGCCGCAGATGGGCCTGTCCGGCTCGTTGTACGTGCAGCGGAGCTGGCAGGCCGGGCAGACGTACATGCACGCGCCGCACTGCCGGCAGACGTCCGACTTGAGGTCGAAGGGCGTGCCGATGCTTCGCGCGGTCCCGCGCCCGCGAAAGCCGATGGCCTTGGCCATCATCTGCTCCTCGCACATGCGGACGCAGAGGCCGCACAGAATGCAGTCCTCGTGCTCCTGCCGGAACCGCTGCTGGCGGATGCCGTGGGCCGAGGCGAGGTCCTGGATCGTCTTGGACTGCGGGCAGGAAGCCAGCAGCAACTCCAGGATCATCCGCCGTGCCCGCAGGATGCGCGCGGAGCCCGTCCGGACCTTCAGCCCCTCCTCGGCGAGGTACGTGCAGGAGGAGACCAGTCGGGCCCGGGGGCCCTCGCCGATCTCCACCACGCACAGCCGGCACGCGCCGTACGGCGACAGACCGTCCATGTAGCAAAGGGTCGGGACGGGAAAGCCCAGGAACCTCGCCGCCTCCAGCAGCGTGGTCCCTTTCTCGACGGAGACGGCCAGCCCGTTGATGGTCAGCGTGATCATCCGGATCTCTCCTCGGCGCCCGCACAGGCCCCCTCGCGTGCCTCCGGCGGCTGCGTGAACGCCAGGTCGCAGCGGAGGCACCTTCGGGCCTCGGCGTGGGCCTGTTCAGCCGTCAGGGCCATCTCGACCTCGGCGAAGTTCTTCCGGCGGGACTCGACGGGGAGGGTGGCGGGCTCGGCGCGGACGGCGTGCTCGCGCTCGTCATCGTCGACCTCGGCCGGCTCGAGGAACGCCTCGGGCAGGCGGACCTTCGGCGCCGCGAGGGGCGGCTCGCCGCGCAGGTAGCGGTCGATGGCGCTCGCCGCCCGCTTGCCCGCGGCGATCGCTTCGGCGACGGTGTTCGGGCCCGTGACCAGGTCGCCGCCGGCGAAGACGCCGTCCCGGCTGGTCGCGAGTGTCCGCGGGTCGGCCACGACGCGCCCGCCCCGGTCGACGTCGAGCCCCATCGGCGCCAGGGCGTCGCTGTCCGGGCGCTCGCCGATGGCCACGATCAGCGTGTTCAGCGAGATGCTGAACTCCGAGCCGGCGATCGGCACGGGCCGGCGCCGGCCGCTCGCGTCCACCTCGCCCAGCCGGTTCCGGATGCACTCGATGCCCACCAGGCGCCCCGCCTGCGAGTAGATCCGCACCGGCTCGACCATCGTCTCGACGCGGATGCCCTCCCGCAGCGCGTCGGCCATGTAGCGGATCTTCACCGGCGAGACGAGCGTCTCGAGCTGGATGCCTTCCTCGATGGCCGCCTCGACCTCCTCGGCGTACGCGGGCATCTCCCGGTCCGTCCGCCGGTACAGCAGGCTGACCGACTGGACGTTCTCCTGGCGGATGGCGACGCGCGCGGCGTCGACGGCCGAGTTGCCCCCGCCGATCACCGCCACGTGCCCGCCGGCCAGCTCCTCCCCCCGAAGGTTGAAGGCCTTCAGGAACTGCATGGAGGAGTACGCCCCGGCGAGGTCCTCGCCCGGCAGGTCGAGCATCCAGCTCTTGCTGGCCCCCATCGCCAGGAACACGGCGCGGAAGCCGTCGGCGAAGAGATCGTCAAGGGCGATATCGCGCCCGAGCATCGTCCCGCACCGCAGCGCGATGCGGTCGTGATCGAGCAGGGAGTCCACCTCCTGGCGCACGATGCTGCGCGGCAGGCGATAGGCGGGAATGCAGCTCAGGAGCATGCCGCCGGGCTCGGTCTCGGCCTCGAGAATCGTCACCTCGTGCCCCAGCAGCGACAGGTAGTGCGCGGCGCCCAGGCCCGCGGGCCCGGCGCCCACGACGGCCACCTTGCCGGCGCGCGGGCCGGCCGCGGCGGCCTTCGGCGGCTTGTAGGCCGACGGGCTGACGCGGTCCGTGACGAACCGCTTCAGGGCGCGGATCGCCACGGGCTCGTCCCCGCTGGTGCCGAGCTGGCAGCGCCGCTCGCACTTGCGGTCGCAGACCCGCGCGCAGATCGACGGCAGCGGGTTGGCCTCGCGGATCACCTGGTAGGCGTCCTCGTAGCGCCCCGCCTCGATCAGCGCGACGTAGCGCCACGCCTCGGTGTCCAGCGGGCAGGCGGCCTGGCAGGACGCGCCGACCAGGTCGGTGCAGACGAACGCGTCGCACCGCCGGTCCACGACGTGCCGCTCGTACTCGTCGCGGAAGTAGCGAAGCGTGCTGAGCACGGGGTTCGAGGCCGTCTGACCCAGGCCGCACATCGTCGTGTCCTTCACCACGAGCGCCAGCTCCTCCAGCAGGTCCAACTGCTCGGGCGCGGCGAGGCCCTTCGAGACGTCGTCGAGGATCTCGTGCATCCGCTGCGTGCCCTTGCGGCACGTGAAGCACTTGCCGCACGACTCGTCCTTCAGGAAGTTCATGAAGTACTTGGCGACGTCGACCATGCAGGTGTTCTCGTCCATGACGATCATGCCGCCGGAGCCCATGATGGAGCCCGCCTCGGCGAGGCTGTCGTAGTCGATCGGCAGGTCGAACATGCCCGCGGGGATGCACCCGCCGGAGGGCCCGCCGGTCTGGACGGCCTTGATCCGCGCCTTGCCGACCGGCCCGCCGCCGATGTCGTAGACGATCTCGCGGATCGTCATGCCCATGGGCACCTCGACGAGACCGGTGTTCTTGATCTTCCCCACCAGGCTGAAGATCTTCGTGCCGCTGTTGCCCTTCGTGCCGATCCGGGCGAACGCCTCGGCGCCCTGGCGGAAGATGACGGGGATGTTGGCCCACGTCTCGACGTTGTTGATGGCCGTCGGCTTGCCGTCGATGCCCTTCTCGATCGGGTAGGGGGGGCGCTGGCGCGGCTCGCCCGGCTTGCCCTCGATGGACCGGATCAGCGCCGTCTCCTCCCCGCAGACGAACGCCCCGGCGCCCTGCACGATGTGAATGTCAAAGGAAAAGCCCGCCGCCAGGATGTCCTCGCCCAGCAGCCCGAATTGACGCGCCTGCGCCAGGGCGATCCGCAGGTGCTTGATGGCCAGCGGATACTCGTCGCGAACGTAGACGATGCCCTCCGTCGCCCCCGTGCCGTACGCGCCGATGAGCATCCCCTCGATGATGCTCTGCGGGTTGCCCTCCAGGAGGCTTCGGTCCATGTACGCCCCGGGATCGCCCTCGTCGGCGTTGCAGACGAGGAACTTTCCGCGGCCGCCCGGCTGCTCGGCGAGCATCTGCCATTTCCGCCCCGTCGGGAACCCCCCTCCCCCCCGGCCACGCAGCCCGGATTCCTTCACCTGCCTAACCACCCACTCGCTGCTGCCCCGCTCGAGCACCTTCGCCAACGCCTCGTACCCCCCCGCCTCGATGTAATGATAGATGCGGATGGGATCGACCTTCTCGTTCCACGCCAGCGTGCTGCGAAGCTGCTTCCGGAAGAAGGGGATCTCCTCCTGCTTCCCCACCGCCTCGCCCGTCTCCGGATCGCGCAGGAGCAGATCGGTCAGCACCTGACCGTCGGCGACGGCCTCGACGATGCGCACCATTCCCTCCGGGTCGACGGAGGGATAGAACGTCCGCCCGGGCTCGACGAGCACCGACGGCTCCATCTGGCAGAAGCCGTGGCAGCCGGTGATCCGAAGCCGGACGCGATCGCCCAGCCCCCGGGCGAGGATCTCCCGCTTCGCCGCGCGAATGAGGTCTCCGGCGCCGCTGGCCTGCCCGCACGTACCGGCGGGGATGACAACGATCGGGAGGCCCGCGTCGGCGCCGGCCTGGAGGCGAGTCCGAAGCGCCCTCAGTTCATCGATCGACTTCAACCTCTGCATGGAAGCTTCCCGTTTGCTCAGGTGGTTCGCCCGGCCGCGCAGGTCGTGGACTCTACGCGTTCACGCCGTCCAGGTCCAGCCGGTGCCCGGGGCACCCGCGCCGTGTGCATACATGGACCATCCCGCCGCGGCGGACGATCATCGGAGCCATCGGCCCGCCGCACTCGGCACAGCGTGACAGACCCACCAACTCGCCGTGGCAGCGCGGGCAGAAGAACCGGCACGCGGCACCGGGGGGGACCTCTGCCCCGCAGACGCTGTCGGGGCTGCCATAGAGCGAAGAGAGATTCACCGGGGCGAAGCGGGTGCCGAAGCCAACCGTTACCCGAATGGACGGGCGGCCGTCCACCAGCGTGGCGGAGTCCATCAGGCTGTGATTGCACCGTGGGCAGTTGACCTCCAGCCGAAGCGCCCCGTCGCCGCGGTCGAGTCCCACTTCGTCCAGCCCGCGCCGAGCCCGATCCAGGATGTCGGCCACGCCGGACTTCCTCACGTTGCGAAAGTAGTGCCCATCCACCACGACGATCGGGCCCAGAGCGCATGCGCCGAGGCAGTTGACGGTCTCCAGTGTGAACTGGCGGTCCTCGGTCGTCTCGCCGGGACGGACGCCAAGCTGGCGCTCGAGCTCCTCCACGACCCTCGGCGCGCCGCGGACGTGGCACGCCGTGCCCAGGCACGCCGAGATGACGTGCTTGCCCCGCGGCTTCAGACTGAAGGAGCGATAGAAGGTCGCCAGGGCGTAGATGTCCACCAGGGAGCGCCCGGTCTCTTCGGCCACCGTCCGCAGCGCCCGCTCCGGCAGGTGCCCGTGCCGTGCCTGGATGTCCTGGAGCACGGCGATGACCTCGCCCCTCTCGCCGCGGTGGGTCGCGGCGATCTCGCGGATCCCGTCGAGACCGGGCTCGTCGGGTTCGGGCGTGCCCGGCGGCGGCGTTGGTGCGGCGCGGGTCATCTCAGCGGTACTCCTCGCAGTGCCAGACGCCGCCTTCCGGCTTGGGTAGAGAGCACTGGTCCCGGTACTCGCAGTTCATGCAGAGCCCCTTGTAGTCGCCGGCATCCGCGGGGTCCGCCGGGCGACGGGACGTCGGGGCCGCGGCGGCGGCGGCGCCGGCGGCCTCGAACATCTCGCAGAAGAAGATGGGCTGCTCGGGCGTGCTGCGGTGGCCGCAGGCCTCCGTGTGGCTGCACGTCGAGCACAGGTCGCGGTAGGGTCTGGTCGCCAACGGGCTTGCGGTGGAATTCCGCCAGACGTCCGTCGCGTCGGGAGCGGGGTGCTTGCTCGCCATCGTCTCGCCTCCTTGTCTGAGGCCCCGGGCCTCCGCATGGGTGGCCGGGCGGGGAGGTCATCGTCCGCAGCGCGGGGACAGCAAGCCGCATGCCACCGGCCGCAGGCGGGCCGGACGGGCAGGTGGCCGCTCGGCGCAAGAGCTTCCCAGCCCGCAGTTAACAACGAGCAGGGAACCCGGGGCGCTGCCCCGTGAGAGGACAAGGCGACTGGCGTGCAGCGGCGCGCCCAGGCGGGGAGTTCCGCATCGCCGGGGAGAAGTTCCCCGGCCGGGGCGCCGTCAGGGCTCGGGCGGGCCCGCCGCCTTCCGGACCTTCTCGCGGAGGGTCTTGCGGTCGATGTGGAGGATCTCGGCGGCCCGGGTCTTGTTGCCCCCCACGCTGGCCAGGACGTTGCGGATGTACTCGGCCTCGACCTGGGCCAGCGGGCGGGTGAGGTCCGGCTCGCCGGCCGCCGAGAAGCGAAGCGGTGCCGGCAGGTCCGGCACCTCGATAACGTCGCTGTCCGTCATGACCACGAGCCGGTGGATGACGTTCTCCAGCTCCCGCACGTTGCCCGGCCAGTGGTAGCTGTTCGTCAGCACGTGCAGGGCCTCTTCCGAGAAGCGCGGCGCCGCCCGGCCGCTCTCCTTGGCGTACTTTCCCGCGAAGTGGTGGGCCAGCAGCACGAGGTCGTCGCCGCGCTCCCGCAGGGCCGGCAGCTCGATGGTGATCACGTTCAGGCGGAAGTACAGGTCCTCCCGGAACAGGCCCTTGCGGACCAGGTCCGGCAGCGACTTGTTCGTCGAGGCCAGCACGCGGGCGTCGACCTGCCGCCCGCGGTTCGCGCCGACCATGTAGACCTCCTTGTCCTGCAGCACGCGCAGGAGCTTGACCTGCATGCCCAGGCTCGTCTCGCTGATCTCGTCGAGGAAGATGGTCCCGCCGTCGGCGGTCTGGAAGAACCCCGCGCGGGACTCGTCGGCGCCGGTGAACGCGCCCTTGACGTAGCCGAACAGCTCGCTCTCCAGCAGCCCCTCCGGGATGCCGCCGCAGTTGACCGGCACGAACGCCGCGGACGACCGCCGGCTGCTGTAATGGATGGCGCGCGCGACGAGCTCCTTGCCCGTGCCGCTCTCGCCCGTGATGAGCACCGTCGCCGACGCCGACGCCGCCTTGCTGACGGCCTTGAAGACCTCCAGCATCGGCGCGGAGTCGCCCACGAGCCCGTAGGGGCGGACGGGCGGCGACGAGGTGGCGGTCCGCCCGAGGCGGCGCACGCGCATCTTCTCGATGGCGCGCCGCACCGCCGCGAGCAGCTCCTCGTCGGTGAACGGCTTCGGCAGGTACTCCTCCGCCCCCATCTTGACCGCCTCGACGGCGCCCTCGATCGACGGGTAGCCCGTGATCATGATCACTTCCGTGTCCTTGAGGTTCTCCCGCACGTGCCGCACCAGGTCGATGCCGCTGACCTTCGGCATCTTCCAGTCCGTGATGACCAGGTCGATCGCCGTGCTCTCCGTGACCCGGATCGCCTCGCGCACCCCCGACGCGGTGTAGACCGTGTAGCCCTCGGCGGTGAGGTTCCGCTGAAGGACTTCCACCGTGTTCGGCACGTCGTCCACCACGAGGATCGACGCCGCTTCACGTACTGAGGTCATCCGTCCGGTCTCCCCTGCTCTCTTCGGCGGCCACCGGAAGCTCGATCTCGAACCGGGCGCCCTGGCCCGGCGCGCTGTCGGCGCGAATCGTCCCGCCGTGCAGCGTCACGATGCCGTGCACCACCGGCAGGCCCAGGCCCGTCCCTTCGTCCACGTCCTTCGTCGTGAAGAACGGCAGGAAGATCTCCTTCAGCACGTCCTGGCTCATGCCGATGCCGTTGTCCTCGACGAGCAGCCCGACGCGATCGCCCCGGCGGCACGTCGTGACGGTCAGCCGCCCGCCTGCCGGCATGGCGTGGATCGCGTTGACCACCAGGTTCACGAAGACCTGGCGGAGCTGCGAGGCGTCCGCCGTGATCTCGGGCAGCTCCGCCGACAGCCGCCGTTCCACCGCGATGCCGTTCCGCCCGCACCGCGCCCCCAGCAGCGACAGCCCCTCCTCCACCACCCGGTTCAGGTCCACCGCCGTCTTCTGCGGCGGCATCTGACGAGAGAACAGCATCAGGTTGTTGATGATCTGCCGGGCGTGCAGCGACGTGGCCACGATCTTGTCCAGGTCCCGAACCACCTGCCGCGGCAGCCCCGCCTGCTTCCGCGCGAGCTGGGCGAAGCCCAGGACGTTGCCCAGCGGCTCGTTCAGCTCGTGCGCCACGCCCGCCGCGAGCTGACCGATCGTCGCCAGCCGGTCGGCGTGACGCAGCTGCTCCAGCAGGCGGAACTTCTCCTCGTCGGCCTGACGCCGCTCGATGATCAACGCGACGTGGCGGGCGACCGCGTCGATCAGGCTCCGCTCCTCCTTCAGGAACGGGCCCTCATCCACGTCGGGCCTGTGCTGGGTGTACACGACGTCGATGCGCCCGCGACGCCGACCGTTCACCACGATCGGTGCGGACTGCACCTGGCCGCCCTCCTTGAAGTTGGCGGTGACGTGCGCCCGGCCGTCGAAGGCGATCCGCCCAGCGGCGATCTCCGGGTACTGCCACGCCGCGGGCAGCAGCTCGGCCGTGCCCTGGAGGACCTCTTGCAGCGTGATGCCCGGCCGCTCGGCGAGCTGCGCCAGGCGGTAGAGGCAGGTGAGCTCCTTCACCCGCTCGCGGAGGGCCGCGTACTGTGCCTGTTCCTCGGTCATGCCGCCCTGCCTCCGGCCCGGGCCCCCCTGCCGCTGGGCCCGCGCCACGGCAGGATACTAGACGATTCCGCCTCGAAGGTCACGGCCTTGCTCGCCCGCCTTCGCCGCCGCCCCGCCTGCGCGCGCGTCGCCCCAGCCCGCCCGGGCGGCACGTCCCGACGCCGGAGGCGTTCCGCCGGGCCAGGCGCCAGCGGCCCGGGCGGCGCGAGGCGGCAATTCGCATGTCTCGTCGGGCAATTCGATGGCGTCGAGGCCGGCAACGTGCCGTGATTGTGTCAACTTTTTAGCCCAGTGACACAAACAGATATTCGACGGATAGGACGGATGGGACATATGTTAAATTGCCCGCTTACTTGGGGATTTCCGGAGCTTCGGACAATCAGCCCCGCCATCCGGAATTCCCACTCCGCCTGCGGAATCCCCCGGCCGAAACGGCCATAAGTCTTGATTGATTGTGTCAGAACTGTCCACTATATCAGGCTACCCGAGGCCCCTGATATCCGCAAGCCTTTGATTACCAAGTACTTCCTCTGCCCAGTCTTGGGGGCACTCAGCCCGGCGTCCCATCCCGTTGTTCACGGGCTCCGCCTGTGAGAGAGACCGGCCGCTACCCGGCGCTCCTATAGCGCCTGCGGCTATCTCTTCGCAGAACGGGCGTGCCGCTCGATCGATGAGTTCTCCCGCTGCTCTGCTGCTTGCCCGCTCGCCCCCGGTGGATGGCGGCACACGCACGGGCTACGCGATCGGGCGGAGTTTTCTGGGCCCAAGGCTTGCCAATTCCCGTATTCGCTGTAGGATAACGAGGTCAGGTGACGCACACAGGCGGGCACGGACGACGGGCGACGGAGCCCCTCGCCTTCGCGCGGTCAGGATGTGTCCGTCTCCCGTCGGGCCGAAGGCGGCGCCCCCACATTGGGAGGATCACGTCATGTTCTGCTGGGGCAAGCACCGGAGCTCGGATCGGCCGCTTCTTGAGCAACT
>CAZXOC010000061.1:0-30020 GCA_964642165.1 uncultured Planctomycetaceae bacterium
TTGTCGATGCCGGTGGGCTTGGGTGCGTCGGGCACCTCGCAGTAGGCGGCGCCGAAGCGCCCCGCGCGGTAGAGGCGGCTGTCCGGCGGCCGGCCGAGCTTGTCCCGCCCCGCGGCGTCGGTCCGGGTTACGTCGAGCCGCAGCATCCAGGTGGCGCTCCCCTGCCGGCGCGTCTTCGGCACGACCAGGACGAGCCGGTCGGCGGCCGTCGCGGCCAGGGCCGGTGCGGCGAAGTGCTGCGCGTGGTAGCCGTAGAAGTCCCCTCCCGGCGGCGCGGCGGGCGCTTCGCCCCGCTTCGTCAGCCAGGCCGCCAGCAGGCCCCACCGCTCGGCGCGGACGTCATAGACCCAGAGCTGCCTGGGCTCGATCGTCCGCCACGCCCGCGCGCCGTAGCCGTCGTCCGTCTGCTGGAGGTAGCCGCCGTACAGGGCCAGCCGCCCGCCGGCGGGCAGGTAGACCAGCGCGTGGCCGGCGCGAGGGCTGGGGGCGAGTTTGGGTTGGGCTCGCCGCCATGCCTGCCGGGCCAAGTCGAGCACCCACGTGTCGTTGAGCAGGTAGTCCTCGTGGTCGCCGCCGAAGAGGACGAAGACGCCGCTGCCCTCGTCGAAGGCCAGCGGGCTGTTGCGCCGCGACGCCGGCACGGGGTACTCGCGATGGGCCTGCTCGTCGAGCTTCCGCTGAAGCGCACGGGCGCCGCGCAGCGCCGCCAGCAGCTCGCGCCGGGCGATCTCCGCGGCGACGGCCTCGATCTCGCCCGCCAAGTCCGCCATCCCGGGCAGCTTCCCGGCGGCCGCGCAGCGCTCGGTAAGCGCTTCGCGCTCCGCGTCCGTCCCGGCGCCCTTCGGGTCGCGGTACCACGCCAGGCGGATGCGCCCGATCAGCTCGATCATCGCCTCGCCCGCGGCGATGCGTTGTCGATGGCGTTCGGCGATCGGCCCGGCCGGCGGCGGAAGCGTCTTCCACTTCCCCGTCGCCAGGTCGCGGATCACCGTGCGCGTCCAGCCAAGGTTGTCGGCGCGCTTGTCGGCCCCGACGACCACGAGCCGGCGGCCCTTCGGGTCGATCGCCATCGCGTGCCAGCTCAGCCCCGCCAGCTCCGGCACGTCGACGGGCCCGGCCCACTTCTTCGCCGCCAGGTCGAATGTGTACAGCAGCCCGGGGTACGTCAGGCAGTAGAGCTTCCTGGCCTGCGCGTCGTACGCCGTCTGGTAGGACGGGTGGATGCCGCGGCGTGCGTTCGGCTTGGCCGTCGCGAAATCACCCCAGCGCCGCGCCTCGCCGTCGAACGCCCGCACGCAGGCCGCGCCGCCGGCCGGCTCGCCGCCGAAACAGAGCATCTTCGCGCCGCCACCGATCGGCACGAGCACGGCGCCGCTGCCCGGGCCGGGCTCGTCCCCCGCCAGGCGCGCCCACCGATTGACGGGGCCCGCGCCCTCGCCCCCGGCGCCCGCGGCGGCGGGCAGCGCCGCGGCCAGGACCATCATCGCGATCGCCATGTGCATGGTCTTCCTCCTTCCCGGCGGCCCGGCCCCGCGCTACGCGGGCGCCATGGCGCCGATCCGCTGGAGCAGTTCGCGGCCGTTCGTGTAGAAGATCGCGTCGAGGTGCTCGCCGAAGCCCGCCTTCGTCAGGGCGCCGAGGTAGCGCGGGAGCAGCCCGGCGTAGTCGTACGTGTCGAGACCGAACAGGAGCTTGCCGGGCGGGACGGCGCCCACCAGCGGCCCGGCCGCCTCCAGGACCCACAACCCCTGCCCCGGCGCCGTGTCGGCGTAGGCATTCGGCGTGCGGGTCGTGAGCATCACCGTCTCCAGGAAGCCCGCGATGCCGCCCATGTGGGCGAGGATGAAGACCGTCTCGGGGTAGATGCGGATGAGCTTCTCGAACCGCCCCGGGTGCGAGTAGTACGACGCGTAGGCCACGCCCGGCTTCGGCGAGAGCCACCCGCAGTGGCTCAACACGGCCATGCCCAGCTCGGCGACGGCGTCGAAGAACGGGCGCAGCGCGTCGTCGTCGGGGTAGTAGCCGAAGTTGGGGAACAGCTTCACGACGCGGAAGCCCTCGGCGTGATACCGGTGGACTTCGTCCACGGCGGCGCTCCCCTCGCGCGGGTCGGCGTACACCCCGCCGGCAAAGCGGCCCGGGTGCGCGCGGACCGCCCGGAGGACGGCGTCGTTGCGCGACTCGGGCGCGCCCGGCGTGCCCAGGAGCAGCATCCGCTCGACGTGGTGCTCATCCATCAGCGCGAGGACGTCGGCAACGTCCCGTCCGGGTCGAAGGTGGTTGTGGATGTCGATGATCCGTTCCGGCAGTGCCCGTGTCTCGCCCATCGTCGCACGCCCTCGCACGGGCCCGGCCGCCGCGGGCCCGCGCCGATTCAGAAGTCCCGCTTCGGTTCGAGGTGGATCCGCCGCACGCGGAGGCGGCAGCCGCCTGCCGGCACCTGGTAGGTCATCAGGTAGATCTTCGTGACCGCGTCGAGCCGCGTCTTCCGCAGGCCGGCGAGGGGAATGCGCATCACGGCCTTGCCGGGCGCGACCCGCTGCTGCACGTCGGTCCGCTCGTCGTTGGTCTCGTTGGAGCGGACGCGAAAGACCATCTCCTGGGGCTTGTCGCCGAGGTTCTCCAGCTCGATGACGACGGTCGCGAAGGCGGTCCAGTCGGCCTTGGGGCCGGTGAGGCTCGCCTGCGGATAGGTCGCCTTGGACGCCACGGCCAGCACCATGCCCGTCCCGTCGTGCGTCAGCCGGACGTCCGGATCGGCGTGCCAGGGCCGGATCGAGTCGGCCTTCGAGAAGTCGCACAGGACCCGGTTCGGGAGGACGCGCTTCTTCGGCGTCCAGCTCAGCTCGCCGCAGCGCAGCGTCAGGTCCTGCATCTGCGGCAGCTTCTTCGTCTCGGGCAAATCGACGGCGAACGTCAGCGGGCTTCCGCCGGCGCGCTTCTCGACGGTCCTCAAGTCGGTCCACTGGGGCGCGGCCTTGTAGCGGTAGACGAGCGTCACGGGCTCGCCCGCCAGCGCCTCGGGATTGGCGACGGTCAGCGTGACGCGGTTGCGGCCGGGCATCAGGTGCGGCGCGGCCATCGCGTTGTGCGTGAAGACGGTCTTCAGGTGGAAGTGCCGCAGGACCGCCTTGCCGCGCGGGGCGAAGCGCAGGTCGTAGGCGTGGCGCCCGCGGCGCGGGCGCACGACGACCCTGTCCAGCGCGGCGCGGTACGCGTGCCGGCCGGGCTCCTCCGCCGTCAGGACGCTCGTCCACTTGCCGTCGACGCGCGCGGCGACGTCGATCCGGTCGCCGGCGCCGGGGCAGGTCGCCTCGAAGTCCACCTTCGCCGCCGAGATGTAGAAGGGGCACGTCACGGGGACGACCAGCTCGCCGGCGGCCAGGGCGGCCTGCTGCGCCGGCCGCGACAGGTCCGGCGAGTAGCTCATCCAGCCGTTGAAGTAGTGGCGGTAGCTGATCGAGACGCCGCCGAACTTCACGATGCCGTACGGCTCCCAGAAGCCAAACAGCCCCGGCGGGTTGCGGCGGTCCTTCGAGCCGCAGGTGTGCATGGGCCCGGGGTCGCGGCTGCGGTACGTGCCGGGCAGCGGGCGCCCCAGCGGCCACCACGACCGCACGATCTCCTCGCCGGAGCGCAGGGCGAAGTCCCTCACCGACCAGTCGCTCTTCTGCGGCTGGTAGTTCAGCACGCGGACCTTCCGGGCGAAGTTCATGGGCTCATCGCCGCAGGGGCAGATGCCCGCGCAGGCGCGGCCTTCCTTGACGGCGTCGCGGATCAGCGACGGGTCGGCGTGCAGCTCGGCGAACGACGCGACGTGGCGGTTCGGCCCGCGCGTGAAGACGTAGAAGTGGCACATCGTGTCGTAGCCGTGCCACGCGCCGTCGTAGTAGGCCTCGTAGAACGTGTGGCCGGGGTGGCTGACGACGCGGGCCCGGATGCCGACGGCCGCCAGCAGGCCCTTCATGCACGTCGCCTGCGAGCCGCACAGCGTGTTGCCCAGCACGTTGACGCACTTCAGCGGGTGGCGGCTCTCCGGCATGTTCTGGTAGTGGTAGACGCGCTGCCGGTAGAAGTCGTACATGGCGAGGGCCTTCTGCTCGTCGGTCATCCCGGGGCGGATCACGCCGCGGGCGATCGTCTCGTAGCTCGAGCAGTCCACCGTGCGATCGGTCGTCACCCAGGGGCTCCGCACGTCGGCGGGGGCCGCCGCGCTCGCCAGAGCGCACAGCAGGACGCCCCACCGACGCGCCGGGAAGATCGTGCATCGCCGAGCCATGTCCGTCTCTCCCTTGCTCGCGGCCGGCGGACGGTCCGCCCCCGGGGGCGGGCTCAGTCCCCCGGCCGGACGAAGGCCTCGTACACCGCGCCGCGGGCGTCGGACGCCAGCACGAGACACGCCCGCCCGGGCGGGGCCACCTTCGGGCCCGTCACGTTGTTCAGCCGCGCCGGCGCGCGCATCACCTCGCGCCGCGGGCCGACGGGACTCCGCGCATCCGGCGCGAACGACTGCATCTCGATGACGGAGAAGCGCTCGCCGAACCGCCGCCCGCCGCCGCCCGGTGAGCGGCACGTGAACAGCGCGACCGGCCTGCCGCCCACCCACAGCACGATCGGGCGCGTGAAGTCCAGCTCGTCGGTCAGGTTGCCGAACGCCAGGCTGCGCCACCGCTCGCCGGCCGCGAGCACCCGCAGCGAGAAGATCGGAAGGCCCGTGGTGTCCAGGCTGGTCTTGGTGGCCGCGAGGAGCTTCAGGCCCCCGCCGCCCGGCGGACGGCAGAAGTTGACGTGGTCGTCGGCCGTCCTGTGCCCCGAGGCCACGACCTCCCGCGCCGACCAGTCGCCCTGCGCCGCGCCGGCGGCGTGGCGGCGGAAGAGGATGCGCTGGGCCTTCTGGTCGGACCAGAGGACGCCGACCCCGCCGTCGAGGGCGGCGACGGCGCAGATGTCGTCGCGCCCGGCGACGCGCCCGATCGCGACCGGCTCGCCGGGCGGCGAGGCGAGCCCCGGCGGCACGCGGCGGACGGTCATCGCCCGCCCCGCACGGGCCCGAGCCGGGTAGGCCACCCAGAACGACCCGTCGGCGGCGCGGTCGATCGTGACCGTCTCGATCGGCGAGCGCTCCCGCCAGACGAGGGGCTCCCCGGCGGGCTCGTACCGCTCGTCGGCGCGGTCCCACCGCAGGGCCGCCACGGCCAGACGCCGGCCCTCCACCAGCGCCGCCACGACGCGGTCGCCGTCGGTCCAGACGTCGGCGCGCCCGGGCAGCGTCGCGGCCAGCCCGTCGAGGTGCACCTCCGGCCGCCAGGGCCCCAGGGCGCTTCGCCGCCAGACGCGTCCGCCGGCCCGGGCGCTCGGAAGCCACGCCCACCAGCGCCCGTGAGCGTACCACAGCTTGCTCTGGGGCTTGTCGGCCGTCGGGTCCCCGCGGCCGCACTGGAGGACCTGCCGGCCGTGCGGCGGCGCGCAGCCGGTCGACAGCATCGCCGCGGCGACGACGGCAAGGGCCGGCGCGCGTTCCACCTTGGGCATGGCGTCTCTCCTGCGGCTCGGACTTGGGGTATTATGGGGCCGTCGCGCGGTGAGGGAAAGGCGGCGGGAAAGGAACGACATGAACCGATGCGCTCTCGTGGCGTGCCTGGGGCTGCTCGCGGGCCCGGCGCCCGCCCAGTGGAAGACCAACCTCGTGGACGACCCGTCGTTCGAGCGGGACGACAACCGCGACGGCGGGCCCGACGGGTGGACCGCCTCGGCGTTCCGCTCGCCGGCGAAGCTCGCCTGGGACGACGCCGTCGCCCACCACGGGCGCCGCAGCGTGAGAATCCGCGACTCGGCCAACCCCGACGCCCGCGAGTGGAACCAGCGCACCGGGCGATGGATCTCCGCCGCGCGGCGCAAGGTCGCGCCGGGCCGGCCGTACGCCCTCGGCGTGTGGGTCCGGACCGACGGCGTCACGGGCTCGGCCAGCGCCTGCATCGCGTGGTGGAAGTCCGGCGGCTGGCTGGCCGAAAGCTACACGCAGCGCCTGACCGGCACGGGCGGCTGGCGGCACGTCTCGGTCCGCGCGACCCCCCCCGCCGGGGCCGACGGCGCCCAGGTCTACCTGTCCCTGTCCGGCAGCCGCGGGACGGCCTGGTTCGACGACGTCGTCTTCGTCCAGGGCGACGAGCTGCCCGCGCGCTTCCAGCCGGTGGACCTCGCCAAGGCCTGCAACGTCGGCTTCCGCGACGAGAAAGAAGGCGACGGCAAAGGCGGCTGGACCGACCAGGGCGACAACGACATGCGGAACCTGCCCACCGGCCGCGTCGTCCTGCGCGGCGTGCCGTTCGACATCCTCGAACCGGCGAAGAGCGGCGGCAAGTCGTGCGTCGTCCTGAGGGGCCGCGGCACGGCCCACGCCCCCGAGCGGGTGGCGATTCCCCTCGCCCGCAAAGCGCGGACGATCCACTTCCTTCACGCGGCCGGTTGGGCGCCGGCGGGCCAGCCCGTCGGCCGCTACGAGCTGGCGTACGAGGACGGCTCGACGGCGCGGCTGGCCCTGACGTCGGGCAGGCAGCTCGCCGACTGGTGGAACGTTTCGGACACGCCCCGGGCGGCCGTCGCCTGGGAGGGCGCCAACCCCGCGCGCGACGGCGTGGGCCTGCACGTGTACCCCGCCGCGAACCCGAAGCCGGACCAGGCGATCCGGGAGGTCCGCGCGGTGGCCGGCGGCGGCGAGGCGGTCCTGATGCTCGTGGCGATCACGACCTCCGACGGCCCGGCCGTCCTGCCCGCCCGGCCCATCCGCCACGAGTTCACGGACACGACCGGCTGGTACGAGTTCACCTTCCCGCTGGACGACACGAACCTGGACGCGCTGGACCTGACGCGGTTCCTGGACCCGCCGGCGGGCAGGCACGGCTTTCTCGCCGTGCGCGGCGACGGGCACTTCGCCTTCGCCGACGGCACGCGGGCGCGGTTCTGGGGCACGAACGTCGGCGGGCCCGGCGCGTTTCCCGAGAAGGCCGACGCCGCGACCCTCGCCGCGCGCCTCGCCAAGTACGGCGTGAACCTGCTGCGCATCCACGCCATCGACGGGCAGTGGGGCCGCCTCATCGACTACGCCAGGGGCGACAGCCAGCACCTCCGCGCGGACATGCTCGACCGGCTGGACTTCTTCTTCGCCGAGCTGAAGAAGCGCGGCATCTACGTCTACTTCGACTGCCTCGACTACCGCCGCTTCCTGCCCGGCGACGGCGTGCGCGACGCGGCGAAGTTCCGGCACGGCTGGCAGAACTCCATCAAGGGCGCGACGATCTTCAACGACCGCCTCATCGAGCTCCAGAAGACCTTCGCCACGGCGTTCTACACGCACCGCAACCCCTACACGAAGCTGCGGTACTGCGACGACCCCGCCGTCGCCGTCGTCGAGATCACCAACGAGAACAGCGTCTTCTACTTCCGCAACACGCGGCTCACGCTGCCGACGTACGTCGAGGAGCTCACGCGCCGCTGGAACCGCTGGCTGGTGGACAACTGCGGCAGCCGCGCCAAGATCAGCTCGCGGTGGGCTCGCGGGGACACGCCCGGGCTGCTGGCCGAGGAGGACCCCCTCCGGGGCACGGTCCACCTGCCGATGAAGCACCTCTACCAGGACCCCGCGGCGGCCGGGACCGACCCCAAGCGCAGCCCGGCGCGCGTCAGCGACATGATCCGCTTCTTCGTCGACCTGGAGCGGCGGTACTACGGCGAGATGCGCTCGCACCTGCGGAAGATCGGCGTGAGGGTCCCCATCACCGGCACGAACCAGACGTTCTGCCCCGCGAGCACGTACGCCGACAGCGTCAACGACTTCATGAGCCGCAACAACTACTGGCAGCACCCCAACGTCCGCGCCAAGCCGTTCGTCACGTTCCGCAACTCCGCCGTCGTCGCCTCCGACCTGGCGAAGACCAGCAACCCGATTGTCGAGGTCGCCTCCAGCACCGTCGCGGGCAAGCCGATGATCGTGCCGGAGTACAACTTCCCCTGGCCGAACGAGTACCGCGCCGAGTGCCTGCCCCTGATGGCCGCCTACGCGTGCCTCCAGAACTGGGACGGCATGCTCTTCTTCAGCTACCGCCCCGGCGGCAAGGCCCTCGAGCACTTCGGCAGCCAGTCCGATCCCGTCCGCTGGGGCCAGTTCCCCGCCGCCGCCCTGCTCTACCACCGGCGCGACGTGGACGTCGCCCGGCACACCGTCCAGGTGACCTGGCCCGAGGAGGACATCTTCGCCGGCGGGGCGGGCCACGGCCGCGCAAAGACCAGCCCGTTCCGCCACCTGGCCTACGTCCACCAGGTCCGCAACCTCTTCCTGCGCCCCCGCGAGAAGTGGGGTCTCAAGACGACGGGGCCCGACCCCAACGCCTCGCCGAACCGCCGCGTCAGCGACACGGGGCAACTGCACCTCTACACCGACCGCGGGCTGTTCCTCATCAACACGCCGCGAACGAAGGCGGCGGTGGGCTTCCTCGCCAAGGCGCGCAAGCTCAAGCTCGGCGGCGTGACCGTCGAGTGCAGAACGCCCTTCGCGGCGGTGATGGTCACGTCGCTTCGGGCCGAGCGGATCGGCGCGTCCCGGCGCGTGCTCGTCACCGCCGTCGCGCGGGCCGAGAACACCGGCCAGGCGTTCCACCGCAACCGCACCGCCATCCCCGAGAAGGGCCGCCCCCCCGTCCTCGCCGAGCCCGTCCGCTGCACCGTCGCCGTCCCCATGCCCGGCGCGGCGACGGCGTACGCCCTCGACGAGACCGGCAAGCGCCGCAACAAGCTCCCCGCAACCGTCAAGGGCAGGACCGTCGAGCTCCCGACCGACGCCGCCCGAACTCCCTGGATCGAGCTCGTCGCCGAATAGGTCGTCTGGCGCGTCCGTTCCGCGCACCCGTCCAGCGCGTACTCGTCCCCCGTCTGGCGCGTGGTCTTCCCCCGTTTAGCGGGCGGGCTTGCCCGCCGCTTCCCCCTCCCCCGCGCTTAACGCGATCCCCTCCTCACTCCCGAGCGCCCCGCACCGACAGCGCCCCCGCGGACACCTCGGGCGAGACGGCGGCGGTCTGGCGGACCTTCGCCAGGTCGCACTCGTCCAGCACGATCCCCCGCGACCTGCGCCCGTCGAGGCGCAGCAGCGTGCCGACCGGGGACGTCGGCGAGCAGCGCCGGACGGCCGCGCCGCGCACGTCGACCATGCGGAGCATCGCGGCCGCGCCCTTCGAAAACGCCGCGTCCAGGCCGTCGATCGCCAGGTCCTGCACGTCGTCGAAGACCATGGCGTGGCGCAGGTCACTGTCGGCCGTGCGAAGCTGGAGGTTGGTGAACGCCAGCCCGCGAACGTGCCGGCAGTAGAAGCCGTACGCCGGCAGCGTGCCGAACATCGTGCTCTCGGGGTAGTTCTTCTCGCGCTCGGGGACGCTGCGCGCGGCGTGCTCCCGCGTGCCTCCCCCGTCGAAGCCCAGGCGCACGTCCTTCAGCGTGACGCCCTCGACGGGGTGGCCGGGCAGGCCGGTGATCGAGCAGCCGATCCCGCCCGTGCCCTTCGCCGTGATGTTCTCCAGCCGGACGTTGCGGAGCGTGCCGACGCCGGGCTTGGCCCCCTTGACGTACGGCCGCGCGCGGTTGCCCAGGCGCACGAAGATCGGCACGGACACGCCGGCGATGTCCACGTCGCGCACGCGGACGTTCTCCATCCGCCCGCCGTCGACGATCTCCAGGGCGATCCCCGCCAGCCCGCGCTGCCGGCCGTAGATCTTCTTCGAACGCTTCGGCGAGAACACGGTGCACTTGTCGATGGCGATGTCGACGAAGCCGCCGCCGGACTCCGTGCCCATCTTGAGGGCGTTGCAGTGGCTGCTGACGACGCAGTCGCGGATGCGAACGCGGCGGCACGGCGTCTCGGAGAGGCTCTTCAGGACGATGCCGTCGTCGTCGGAATCCACGCGGCAGCCGGTGATCGTCACGTCGCGGCAGCTATCGACGTTCAGCCCGTCGTTGTTGAAGGCGACGTGGTTGAAGACGGTCACGTTGCGGATGGTGAGCTTCTCGCACAGGCGGTAGTGCTGCATCCACGAGCCGGCCGCCTGCATCCGGACGCCCTCGACGAGCACGTTGCGGCACCGCTCCAGGTAGATGCACTTCGGGCGATGCCTCGTCTTGTCGCGGAAGGCCGAGCCGCTCCCGTCGATGGTCCCCTTGCCGCAGATCGCGATATCTCGCAGGCCCTCGCCGTGGATCAGGTGGCGGGAGACGCGCGTCCCCGCCGCCGCCCGGCCGTCGGCGCCGAGGGGCGCACCCGTGTAGTCCTTCCGGTCGCGGCTGCCCAGCAGCGTCGCGCCCTCGTCGAGCTGGAGCCTCACGCCGCTGCCGAGCCGCAGCGCCCCCGAGCGGAACGTCCCGGCCGGGAAACGCACCGTCCCTCCCCCGCCGGCCGCGCAGGCGTCGATGGCCTTCTGGATCGCCGCCGTGCACAGCGTCTTGCCGTCGGCCTTCGCGCCGGCGTCGACGACGTTCCAAACCTTCCGTTCGGCCGCCGCCGCGGCCACACCCGCCAGGGCCAGCAGCCCCGCTGCCTGCGCGAGAACGAGGATCTTCATCGCGGTGCTCCTTGTGTCGTCGGCTCGTCCGGCCGGTCGCCGCCGTCGGCGCCGGGGCGCACGAGCGTGGCCCGCCCGGCCGCCCACTTGCGGACGGCCTTGAGCCGCTCCTGGCCCTTCGCGAAGTAGAACGCGTCGAGCGACGACAAGTGCTCCCTGGCCCGGGGCTCCTGCCGCTGCCTCCAGCCGCCCCGCGGGCGAACGACGCCCCGGCGGATCAGCTCGTCGGTCAGGGCGTCGGCGATGACGCGGTGCCCGGCGATGCTCGGGTGGACGTGGTCGATGAGCAGGTACCCGCCGGGGATGCCGTCGCGGCTGCGGCGCTCGAAGAGCGTCCGCACGTCGACGAGCGGCGTGTCCGTCCGGCGCGCGATCCGCCGCAGCGCCTCGTGCATGGGCTCCAGCATGCGGAGCGGGCAGACGTCCAGCTCCTTGGCGCGAAGGTAGGCCTCGCGGGCCCGGTCCGGGCGGCGGGCGGCGTCGCAGCACTTGCCGAGCAGGTAGTACGCGCCGGCGTGGCGGTCGTCGATGGCGACGGCCTGCTCGAGCCGCTTCGCCGCGCGGCGCGGGTCCGTGCCGAGAGCCCGGGTCGCCTCGCCGCACAGCGCCTCCCAGCGCCGGCGCTCGGAGGGCGTCAGGCCGTCGCGATGCTGGGCCTTGAAGGGCGGGCAGTCCCGCAGGTTGCTCACCGGGTTGACCAGCAGCAGCGGCACGCCGGCGTCGCGGCTAAGCTGCACCATCCGCCCCACGTTGAAGCCGAAGTGCCGGAGAACGCCGCGCCGCCACGACTCGTCGCGGTGGTACTTCGCCAGCCCGCCCTGGTAGTCGAGCATCGCGTCGGCCTCGGCGGCCAGGACGGGGCGCCCCGGCGGCGCCGCGGCCCGGGGCGAGCCCCGCACGCGCAGGTAGGCCTCCCGCAGCAGGTTGAACGTCCGCGTCCGGGCGATCCGTTCGAGCGGCCGGGCCAGGACGCCCGGCATGTCGCGGATGGAGCCGTACTCGCGGTCCTCCAGGAACTCGTTGTGCCCCGTGTAAAGGACGATCAGGTCGGGCTCGTGGGCGAGCACCTCGGCCAGGATGGGCACCAGGCGGTAGCTCGCGTAGGAGATGCCGCCGCAGTTGACCACCTCCCACGTGCGCCGCGGCTCGGCCAGGCGAAGGTTCAGCTCCAGCCACGTGGTGAAGGACGTCTCGATGGCGAACGGGCGGCCCTGCACGGTCGAGCCGCCCAGGCAGAAGATGCGGTACTCGTTGGCGCCCTTGGCGGCGGCGAAGGACTCCGGGCGGAAAAACGCCTGCCGCGCCGGCGGGATCTCCCAGCGCGAGCCGTCCTCGCTGGGCACGAACAACGGGCGCACGGCGCGGAAGCCCACGAAGGGGTCGTCGTGCAGGTCGGGGCGCCCCACGTCGAAGAGGACGAACAGCCCCTCGGCGAGGAGGAACGGGGCAACGCCCAGCAGCACCGCCGCCAGCCGGAACAGCACGCCGCGCCGTCCGCGCGGGCGACTTCTCCCGGTTGGCGCAGGCGATCCCATCGGCCGGTCTCCCGAGGCACGACGGCCGGACCGCACCGATCCGGCCGCACGGACCATCTTACCCCGTGCGCGCCTCACGGGCGAGAAGTGGCGAATCGCGCAAGACACGAGGGCGGTGTTCCGGTACGATGCGGCGGCGTTTTGACCGTCCTCGAGGAGGAGACGTGATGACTGATCGACAGCGCGGCGACGGCACGGCGGCGGGCGGCGCCGGGACCGGCGGCCGGCGCGAGTTTCTGAAGAAGGCCGTGGCGCTGCCGGCGGCCCTGGCCGTGGCGAAGCACGTCGGCGGCGCCGGCAACAAGCCGGCCGCCCGGCCCAAGCTGCCGCAGCTTCGTCTCGGCAAGCACTCGATCTCGCGGCTGATCTGCGGGGCGAACCCCTTCAACGGCGGCTCGCACCTGTCGGTGTTCGTCAACCGCCAGATGAAGGAGTACCACACGCCGGAGCAGGTCCTCAAGACGCTGCGGCGCTGCCAGGAGGTGGGCATCAACTGCTGGCAGGGCGGGACGGGCAACGTCGAGCTGTACCGCCGCTTCCTCGACGAGGGCGGGCGAATGCACTTCATCGCCATCGCCTCGGGCGAGGCCGCGACGGTCCGGACGCTCGCCCGCGGCGGGTGCATCGCGATCGCCCACCACGGCGAGACGACGGACAACCTCTTCAAGAACGGCCGGCTCGACGAGATCCACGACTACCTCAAGCGCGTGCGCGACGCGGGGCTGCAGGTGGGCGTCTCGACGCACATGCCCGACGTGGTCGACGCCGTCGAGTCCAAGGGCTGGGACGTCGACTACTACATGACCTGCGTCTACGAGCGCCACCGCAGCGCCGCGGCGCTGAAGAAGCTCCTCGGGCACGTGCCCATCCCGCAGCGCGAGGTCTACCTCGAGAGCGACCCTCCCCGCATGTTCCGGGCCATCCGGGCCACCAAACGCCCCTGCCTGGCGTTCAAGATCCTCGCCGCCGGACGCCTCTCCGAACGCAGGGAGTGGGTCGTCCGAGCGTTTCGCGACACGTTCGCCTCGATCAAGCCCACCGACGGCGCGATCGTGGGCATCTACGACCGCTACAGCGACCAGCCCGCCGAGGACGCCGCCCTCGTCCGCCGCTTCGCCTCCGGCGCGACGACCCGGACGAGCCGAACGTCCTGAGCCGGTCCCGTCGAACATGGCCAGAACCGCCATCTCCCCCTGCGCGGCACTGCTCGCCGCGGCGGGGGCCTGCTGCCCGGCCACGCAGGCCGCTTCGCCCCCGGCGACGGCCAAGGAGGGGAACTTCCGCGCCGGCGCGTCGGTCGTCGACATCTCCCCGAAGAAGCTCCCCGTCCTCGTCAGCGGGGGCTTCCTGGCCCGGCGGTCCGCGACGCTCCAGGACCGGCTGTACGCCCGCTGCCTGGTGCTCGACGACGGCACGACCCGCGTGGCCGTCGTCATCGCCGACAGCCTCATGCTGCCCCGCGCCCTCCTCGACGCCGCCAAGCAGGCCGCCCACAAGGCCACCGGCATCCCCACCGGCCGCATGCTCATCGCCGCCACGCACACCCACTCCGCCCCCGCCGCCATGGGCGCCCTCGGCACGGACGTGGACGTCGAGTACGCCAGGCACCTGCCCGCGCGTCTCGCCGAGGCCATCGAGACGGCCGCCCGCAACCTGGCCCCCGCGCGGGTCGGCTGGGCCGTGGCCCGGGACCCCGAGCACACGCACTGCCGGCGGTGGATCCTGCGGCCGGACCGCATCGGCAGGGATCCCTTCGGCGGACGCACCGTGCGGGCGATGATGCATCCCGGCCACCAGAGCCCCAACCACGTCGGCCCGGCCGGTCCCGTGGACGACGCCGTCACGGTGCTCGCCCTGCAATCGCCGGACGGCCGGCCCATCGCCCTGCTGGCGAACTACTCCCAGCACTACTGCGGCGCGACGCCGGTCTCGGCGGACTACTTCGGTATCTTCGCGGAGAAGATTCCGGCGATGGTCGGCGCCGCAGACCGCGTGCCGCCCTTCGTGGGGGCCCTGTCGCAGGGCACGAGCGGCGACCTGCACTGGATGGACTACGCCCGGCCCCGCAAGCCGGGCCTGAACCGCTTCACGATCGCCGAGGGCGTGGCGCGCGTGGCCGCCGCGGCGTACCGGACGATCCGGTACCGGGACCGGGGGTCCCTGGCGATGGCCGAAACGACGCTGACGCTGAAGCGCCGCGTGCCCGACGCCCGGCGCCTCGCCTGGGCCCGCCGGATCGCCGCGGAGATGGCCGGGCGGGCGCCCCGCAACCGGACGGAGGTCTACGCCCGCGAGCAGATCTGCCTCCACGAGGAGCCCGAGGTGGAGCTGAAGCTCCAGGCCCTGCGGATCGGCGAGCTGGGCGTCGCGGCGATCCCCTGCGAGGTCTTCGGCATCACGGGGCTGAAGATCAAGGCCCGCAGCCCCCTCGCGCCCACCGTCAACCTGGAGCTGGCCAACGGAGCCGAGGGCTACATCCCCCCGCCGGAGCAGCACGCGCTCGGCGGGTACACGACCTGGCCGGCCCGCACGGCGGGCCTGGAGGTCCAGGCCGAGCCGAAGACCGTCGAGACGGTGCTCCGCCTGCTCGAGCAGGTCTCCGGCCGTCCGCGCCGCGAGGCCGCGGACCCGCCCGGGCCCTACGCGAAGGTGGTGCTGGCCTCGAAGCCCGCGGCGTACTGGCGGCTGGGCGAGCTGGACGGCCGCGAGGCGCGCGACGCCGGCGGCGGCAACCGCCACGGCGCGTACGAGGACGGCGTGGCGCTGTACCTGCGCGGGCCGGACCTGCCGGGCCTCGCCGGCGGCGATCCGGGCAGCCGCGCGGTTCACTTCGCCGGCGGGCGGATGAAGGCCCACCTGGCGAGGCTCGGCCGAACCTACAGCGTCGAGATGTGGTTCTGGAACGCCCTGCCGCACGACGCGCGGGCCGTGACGGGCTACCTGTTCTCCCGCGGCCGCGAGGGCGCCCCGGGCGCGCCAGGCGACCACCTCGGCATCGGCGGCACCCACCGCAAGGGCGCCCGGGGCAGGCTGCTGTTCTACAACGGCGATGAGCTGGGTGAGACCCTCGTCGGGCGCACGACGCTGCGCCTGAGGACGTGGATGCACGTTGTCCTCGTCCGCGACGGGGCGGAGGTCAGGGTGTATCTGAACGGCAAGGCGAAGCCCGAGATCGCCGGGCGGGCGCAGCCCGGCTGCGCCGAGGGAATGGAGCAGGTGTTCCTGGGCGGGCGCAGCGACGGCAGGTTCGGCCTGGAGGGCAAGCTGGACGAGGTGGCGATCTACCCGCGGGCCCTGACGGCCCGGGACGCCGCCGAGCACTACGCCGCCGCGTCGCGCGGCGCCGGCAGCACGGGCGCGACCTGATCATCGGCGGCGGTATGGACAAGCGCATCGGTGCCACCGGCGACCGCCGGGCCATCGACGCGATGATCGACGAGAAGCGCGAGTTGATGCTGGCGGGCGGCTATGTCCCCGGCTGCGACCACGCCATCCCGCCCGACATCCCCTGGGGCGCCTACCTGCACTACCGGGAGCGCCTGGCCGAGATCGCCTGAAACGCGGCCGGGCCGCAATAAACGCCCCCCCGGCGCTGTTATTCCCACTGCGTGAGTTCCCAGGGCAGCGGGGCCGTGGCGCCCCGCGACGCACGCCGCCTCCGCACGCACGGGCCGCGGGCGGACAGCGCCGGTTCAGGGCCCGTGGAGAAGACATCGATGAGACATGCCAAATGGTGGATCGGCGGCGTGGCCGCCCTGGTGCTGGCGGGCTGGACCTACACGGTGGCCCAGGACGCCGGCCGCGAAGGCCGCACGCGGGGCAAGCGCGCGGGGGCCGGAGAGAAGGGCGAGCGGCGCCGACCGGGCGCAGCCACCGCCCGCCGGGGCGGCGGGGGCGGGGAGATGGCCTTCGACTACGCCGGCGTCGCCGCCGAGATGAACCTCGCCGGCGCCCAGGCGCAGAAGCTCACCGGCCTGATCCTCAACCAGTTCATGCTCGCCCGCACGCGGCGGGCCGAGCTGAGCGACGACCAGAAGGCGCAGCTCAAGGCCGCCTGCATGGGGGCCGCGACGGATTTGCTGGCCGCCACCGACGCCCGGGGCAAGATGACGGCGACCCGCGCCGTGCAGCAGACGCTCCGCAACGAGATCCTGACGGACGAGCAGAAGAAGAAGATGGGCCGCGGCGCCCCCGGCGGGCGCGACAGGCCCGGCGGCAAGCGGGGCGGCGCCGGCGGCGGAGAACGCCGCAAGAAACGCGGCGCCGGGGAGACGGCGCCGTAGTCGGCCCACCCGCCGACGCGAGACCACGGAACGCGAAGTGTCCAACCGACACGCCCGGGCCGGGGGCAGGAAGCCCTCGGCCCGGTGCTTGTCGGGGCGCGGGGGCGCCCCTCGCCCCGGGGACGCGCCGCCCTTGCCGCTGGCCCGGCGCGCCCGGGCGTCCGTATACTGCGGGCCGGAACCGCTCACCGGGAGCATCGACGAGACGCCCACACGCCGGGAGATCGCCATGACACCGAATGGACCGCGATGGGCCCTGGCCGGGCTGGCGGGAGCGCTTCTGGCCGCGCCCTGCCTCGCCCGGCAGCAGGCCGAGCGCTTCTTCCAGCAGCACGACCGCAACAAGGACGGCAAGCTCTCGCGGGAGGAGTTCCCCGAGCGGTCGCGGCGGCTGTTCGAGCGCATCGACACGAACAAGGACGGCTTCGTGTCGCTGGCGAAGGACACGGCCTTCCGCGGCGCCCGGCGGAAGGCGAGCCGAGGCGGGAGAGCAAGAATGCCGCTGCCCGAAGGCGTCCGGATCCGGCGCGACATCCCCTACGCGGGCACGAAGAACCCGCGGCAGACGCTGGACCTGTTCCTCCCGGCCAAGCCCGCCGCCCCGGGCGCGCTGCCCGTGATCGTCTTCATCCACGGCGGCGGCTGGCGCGGGGGCAACAAGGCCGGCGGGGCGAGGCAGCTCGGGCGGTTCGTCGCCACGGGGCGCTACGCCGGCGTGTCGGTGGGCTACCGCCTCAGCGGCGAGCGGACCTGGCCCGCGCAGATCCACGACTGCAAGGCCGCCATCCGCTGGATCCGCGCCCACGCAAAGGAGCACGGCCTCCACGGCGAGCGCATCGGCGTGTGGGGCACGTCCGCCGGCGGGCACCTGGTGGCCATGCTCGGCACCAGCGGCGGCGTCCAGGCGCTGGAGGGCGACCTCGGCCCGCACACCGACGCGAGCAGCCGCGTGACCTGCGTCGCCGACTGGTTCGGGCCGACCGACTTCCTCCAGATGGACGCCCACGCCCTCGCCGGCGGGCGCCTCGTCCACGACGCGCCCACCTCGCCGGAGTCCCTGCTCGTCGGCGGGCCGATCCAGCGGAACAAGGCCCGCTGCGCCGAGGCCAGCCCCCTCACCTACGTCACGAAGGACGACCCGCCGTTCCTGATCGCCCACGGCACGAAGGACCCGCTCGTGCCCTGCCACCAGTCCGAGCTGCTCGACGCCGCCCTGCGGAGGGCCGGCTGCGACGTGACGTTCGTCCAGGTCGTCGGCGCCGGCCACGGCGGCTTCCGCACCGCCGAGCTGGACCGCCGCCTCGAGCGGTTCTTCGACAAGCACCTCCGCGGGCAAAAGGTCGACGTCCCCGGCGACCCCGTCCGCCAGGGCCAGGAGCGGGCGCGCCCCAAGGCCGCCCCGTGACGACAACCGCCTCGGGGCCGCACTGCACTCGGCGGCCGGGAAGGGAGCGTGGCATGGTCGGGTCGTGGACCGCCTTGTGCATGGCGTCTCTGTTGGTTGTCGCTGCGGCGAAGCCGGCGCCCCGTGCGGACGCCGCCGAGCCAACGACGGGCCCCGCAACCGCGCCGCGGGCGCGGTTCGCCGACGCGACGGAAGCCCTGGGCCTGCGGGGCCTCAGCGGCTCGAAGGCGGCGTGGGGCGACTTCGACGGCGATGGCTGGCCCGATCTCTATGCCGCCGGGCAGCTCTGGCGAAACGCCGCCGGCAAGCGATTCGAGCGCATCGAGACGGCCAAGCTGCGCGGCGCGGGCGTCTGGGGCGACTTCGACAACGACGGCCGACGCGACCTGTTCTGCTGGTCGGGCGGCCCGAGGCTCTACCGGAACGTCGGCGGCGCCGGCTTCGAGGACGTCAGCGCCCGCCTGCCCAAGTGCCCCATCCAGGACTCCCGCGGCGGCATCTGGTGCGACCTCAACGGCGACGGGCTGCTGGACCTCTATGTCGGCGGCTACGAGCGCCCGGGCTACCAGCTCGACGTCGTCTACCGCGGCGCCGGCCGGGACGGCTTCCAGCTCATCTGGCAGACGCCGAAGCGGATGCCCGCGCGGGGCCTCGCCGCGGCGGACTACGACGAGGACGGCGACCTGGACGTCTACGTCTCCAACTACCGGCTGGCGCCGAACCTGCTGTGGCGCAACGACGGAAAGGGCGGCCTGACGGACGTCGCCGCCGCGGCGGGCGTCGCCGGCGACGGCGGGCTGGGCGCGTGGGGACACACGATCGGCTCGGCCTGGGGCGACCTCGACGACGACGGCCACGTCGACTTGTTCGTCGGCAACTTCTCGCACCGGCCCGCCTACCAGGACCGCCCGAAGTTCTATCGCAACCTCGGCCCCGACCGCGGCTGGACGTTCGCGGACATGAGCGCCAAGGCGGCCCTGGCGTGGCAGGAGTCGTTCGCCTCGCCCGCCCTCGCCGACGTCGACAACGACGGCGACCTGGACCTGCTCTTCACGACCGTGTATCCGCGCGACCACTGCGTGCTGTATCGCAACGACGGCGGGTGGAAGTTCACCGACGTGACGAAGCCCGCCGGCGTCTCGGGCAGGAACACCTACCAGGCCGCGTGGGCGGACTTCGACCGCGACGGGGACGTGGACCTCGTGATGGGCGGGCGGCTGTTCCGCAACGAGCTGACCGCCGCGCACTGGATCGAGCTTCACCTCGTCGGCGACGGCAAGGCAGTCTGTCGAGACGGCGTCGGCGCCCAGGCGCGCATCAGTCTCGGCAAGCGAACGCTGACGCGGCACGTCGACGCAGGGACGGGCGAGGGCAACCAGAACTCCGCCGTCCTGCACTTCGGGCTCGGGGGGCATTCAGGCACGGTCACCGTCGAGATCCTCTGGCCGGGGGGAGCCACGCAGACCGTGAGGGCCCGGCCGGACCGCGTCGTCACCGTTGCGTACCGACCGTAGGCGGGCAGATGAGGCGCAGGCGCCACCCCTCGCTCAGCGCGTGGCGACTCGGGCGATCGTCAACGAGTGGGGCGGCAAGGTGAGAACGCCTCGCCTGGCCGTGATCTTGCCCTTGACCGGCACGACGCGCTCGGGATGCTCCACGTCGTTGTACGCTTCGGGCGAATCGCCGGCCAGGACCGTTGCCTCCAGCTCGCCGTCCGGCAGCATGTCGCCGAGACGCACCGTGCAGGCCAGGGCCTGCGTGGGATGGCGGTTGATCAGCGCGATCGACCAGCGCTTGCCCGACCGGTCCACCGTGGCGACGGCGTCGGCCACCGGAATCGAGCGGCGGCCGCGGACGAGCGGGCCCGCCTGGATGTCGAGCTTGGCGACGCGGCCTTCGAGCAGGTTGGCGTACATCGCCAGCGTGTGGAACGTGGTGCGCTTGACGAGGCCCTTGGGGTGAACGTACAGCGGGCCGCGCGTGTTGACGATCGGAGCGATGTTGGCCATGCCCACGTCCTCGCAGTGGCGCAGGCAGGCGTTGAGGAACGACGCGGAGAACAGCGCGTCGGCCATCGTGTACTGCTTGGCGATCGCGTTGATGTCGCGCTTCCGGATCAGCTCCGCGGCGGCCTGGTCGTCGGGGTCGACGGGCTTCTTCCGCGGGAAGCCCGGATGATGCCACCCGCGCAGGTTCCACTCGTCGAAGGCGATCTTGACGCGCCCGCGGCAGCCGGCCTCCTCGAGGATCTTGACCACGGCGGCGATCGTCCGCTCCGGCCCGGTCGAGTGCATGATGCACGTCAGGTAGTCGGGCATGGCGTTCCGCCGCCAGTAGCCCAGCCAGTACTGGTGCACGGCCACGTAGTCCAGGTGCCGGCCGGCGCCCGCCAGCAGCGGCAGCGTCCAGTTCCGGTTCGGCGTGGCCGCGGCCACCAGCTTGATCCGCGGATCGGCGGACCGCATCAGCTCGGCCGATCTGCTGACCAACGGCCCCCACTGCTTCGGCGTCTTCCTTCCGATCTCGTGGCCGCCCCAGTTCTCGTTGCCGATGCTCCAGAAGCGGACGTTCAGCGGCTTTGCGTGTCCGCCGGCCTTGCGCATCGCGGCGTGCTCGCCGTCGGCCGCGTTGCAGTACGCGACCCACTGCTTCATCTCCTCCGGCGTGCCGTTGCCCGCATTCGTGCAGATGTACGGCTCGCAGCCGACGAGCCGGCACCATTCGACGAACTCGTCGGTCCCGAACGTGCCGGGATCGGTCACGCCCCAGACGGGATCGGGGACGCCCTTGCGCGTCTTGCCCACGCCGTCTCTCCAGTGGTACCCGCTGGCGAAGCATCCGCCGGGCCAGCGCACCACCGAGAGGCGCAGCTCCTTCATCGCGGCGATGACGTCCCTGCGGAAGCCGCGCTCGTCCGACAGGGGCGAGCCGGGCTCGAACAGCCCGCCGTAGATCTGGCGGTGGAAGTGCTCGATGAATCCCCCGAAGAGCATCGGGCTGTAGGCTCTCGACGCCGCGGCCGTGTCGATCGCGACGATCGCGCGCGGCGGATCCGACGGGTCGGGCTGGGCATTCTGTGCGATCGCCACGCTCACCTCCAGTAGGGCCAACACCAGGACTCGACGCAGTTTCATGGTACGGTTCTCGCGTGCTGCTGCGATGGGCTTTCCGGAACGCTGCACCCGATACGCTACCGGCTCCCTCGGCCACGAATCAACAACGACCCTCGGAGGTCGCGGCCTGGCTCGGGGGTCCTTCCTCACCACCAGGCTTTGGCAAGACCGCCCGGGTCATACCGCGCCGAGGCAGCCGTTGTCGAGCCCGACCTGTACGCTCACAGAACGGCGCGCCGGGGGCGCCGCCTTGCCCGAGAGGCCGGAGACGTATTCGACCCCGGGGAGCGGCCAGGCGCGGTTCGTCGAGGGGACGGGATCATGACGTGGGATATTTGGGCACTTGCCCGGCGCTGTCCGTTTCGGTACGGTGTGCGGGGACGGGGGGGGAAGGAGTTCGACATGTCGAAGATGATGACGATAGCTCAACTCAAGAGGCAACTCGCAGCCAGGGAGCGACAGGTCAAGAGGCTGCTGGCCCAACGTGGGAAAGTGGCGAAGCAACTGGCGGACGCTGACCGGCAGATCAAGGCGCTGGGCGGCAGGGCGCCCACGGCGAAGAAGCGGCCGGGCAGGAAGCCGTCCAAGGGCGCCGCCAAGCCTCGGGCGAGAAGGATGCCCAAGAACGTCAAGCCGCTGGTCGAGTACGTCAAGGACGTGCTGGCAGGGGCGAAGGCAGGCCTGCGTGTCAAGGATGTGGAGGCGGCCGTCAAGAAGGCCGGATACAAGACGTTCAGCAAGGAGTTCTACGGCCAGGTCGCCGTGGCGCTGCGGGAAGGGCCGTTCAAGAAGGTCAGCCGGGGCGTGTACAAGCTGAAGGCCGCGAAGAAGGCCCCGAAGAAGGCCGCTCCGAAGCCGAAGGCCAAGGAGTAACAGACCAAGGCCGTCAGCGCCCGTCCATAGACAAATGGATGGAGCTGGAATGCCGGCATGGCCGCCCCGTTGAGCACATACGACAGGCTGCCGTATGGATTCTGCGCGTTCCCGCGGGTGCATCCGGATCGGCTGGCGGTGGTCGGCAGCCTGTATGGGCTCGCGCCCGCGCCGGTGCAGCGATGTCGGGTCCTCGAGATCGGCTGCGCGCTCGGCGGCAACCTCCTGCCGATGGCGGCCCTCCTGCCGGAGAGCCGGTTCCTTGGGATCGACCTGTCTGCCGGGCAGATCGAGCAGGGACGGGCGGTCGTCGCGCAGCTCGGCCTGGGGAACGTCGAGCTTCGCGCGCAAGACCTGACGCAGTTCGACGCGAGCGAGGGGCCCTTCGACTACATCCTCTGTCACGGCGTCTACTCGTGGGTGCCGCCCGCGGTGCAAGACAGCCTCCTGTCGCTCTGCAAGCGCACGCTCGCGCCGGGGGGCCTGGCGGCCGTCAGCTACAACGTCCACCCGGGCTGGCGGCTCAAGGGGGCCGTGCGCGACATCCTCCGCTACGGGGCCCGCGGCGCCGAGGGCCCGAGGCAGCAAGTGACCCGGGCGGTCGAGTACCTCCAGCTCGTCGCACGCAACGTCTTCGAGCCGGAAAGCCCCTACGCCCGGACGATCCGCGACGCGGCCGAGTCGCTCGCATCGGCGGACCCGACGTACGTCTTCCACGAGTACCTGGAGGAGCACAACCACCCGACGAGCTTCGCGGAGTTCGCCGACCGCGCGGCGGCCGCCGGACTGAAGTATGTGGGCGAGGCGTCGCTGCGGGAGCCGTCGGCGCTGCTGTCGGACGAGGCGCGCCAGTGGCTGACGGGGGCGGCCGACGACCTCGTCCGCTGCGAACAGACGCTGGATTTCCTGTGGCGGCAGACCTTCCGGCGGGACGTGCTCTGCCACGACGGCCTCGAAGTCCGGCGCTGGCCCCAGCCCTCCGCCCTGAAGAACATGCTGCTGGTGGCGCAGGCCGAGTGCGGCTCGGACGGCAAGTTCCGCAACGCCGCGGGGCACACGCTCACCACGCGAGACCCGGCGCTGACCGCGGCGCTGCACGCCCTGCACCGCGCCCGGCCGGGCGGCGTGCCGTATGCCGAGCTGCTGGCCGAGACTCGCGAGGCCGCCGGGCGCGTGGACGAGGAGAAGTGGGCTCGGTCCCTGCTGGCCTGTGCGATGTCCGCCCTGGTGGAGCTGCACGCACACCTCCCGCCGATCGCCGCCCGCCCTGGGCAGCGCCCCGAGGCGACGCCCGTTGCGCGATGGCAGGCCGCGGAAGGTCACGTGGTGGTGAACCTGCGGCACCAGTGCTACGAGCTGGACGCCCTGTCCCGCGCCGTCCTGGCCCTGCTGGACGGACGCCGCGACCGCCCGGCCGTGTGCGAGGCGCTCGCCGAGCAGCTCCGAGCCGGCACGCTCACCCTCCCCGCCGACCCGACCGGCCGACAGCCGACGGCCGCCGACCTGCCGGGGATCCTCGACGGGGTCCTCGACGCCCTCGCGGGCCTGGCCATGCTGATCGGCCCCTGAAGCCGCCCCTCGAGTGCTGTGCAGACTGAAGAAGACGATGAAGCTGAACACGCCGGTCCCAGGAACGGTTGAGACGAGGTGCGGGAGCGGCATGATGTGGTGCGGGAACGCCATGCGGGACGCCATGCGATGGGCTGCGGCGTGCCTTGTGCTGCTGGGCGCCGGCGGGTGCAACTCGCCCTATCCCGACGAGGACGAGGGCGAGAACATCCTGTACACCACGTTCAGCACCGAGCCGAAATTCCTCGAGCCGGCCCGCTCCTACTCCACCAACGAGTCGGAGCTGCTCTGCCAGATCGTCGAACCGCCCCTGCAGTACCACCTGCTGCGGCGCCCGTTCGAGCTGATCCCGCTGACCACGACGGACGTGCCCGTCGCCGAGAAGATGGACGTCGCCTTCCGCGGGGAGACGGTCAAGGCGACCGTCTATACCGTCCGGCTGCAGAAGGGCATCCGGTACCAGGACCATCCGTGCTTCGTCGCCCGCAACCGCCGCCTGACCGACGAGGACGTCCAGAACGTCCGCAGCGTGTGGGACGTCAAGCCCTGCGCCACGCGCGAGCTGGTCGCGGACGACTACGTCCACGGGATCCGCCGCCTGGCCGACCCGCGCCTGGACTGCCCGATCTTCAGCACGCTGGCCAAGAGCATGCTCGGCCTGGCCGAGTACCAGGAGGTGCTGGAGAAGGACCTGGCCCGCCAGCGCGCCGCACGGCGCGAAGCGGCGGGGATGTTCTACAACGAGGAGGCCGACGAGAGATTCCGCCCGGTCCCGCTGGACCATGATCGCCTCGGGAAGGGCTACCCGTTCGTTCGCCGGATCGACCGGCACACGTTCCAGGTCGTCCTCAAGCAGCCGTACCCGCAGATCCGGTACTGGATGGCCATGGCGTTCTTCGCGCCGGTCCCGCGCGAGGCGATCGAGTTCTTCGACCAGTCTCCCTTGATCGAGCGGAACATCCGCTTCGACAAGAACCCGGTCGGCACGGGCCCGTTCGTGCTGCGGGAGTTCGACCGGACCAACCAGATGGTGATGGAGCAGAACCCGAACTACCGGCTGGAGCGGTACCCCGACCTGCCCGAGCCGGACCCGAACGACGCCAAGGCGGTGGCCCACTACAACGCCATGAGGGACGCCGGCATGCTGGACGACGCCAACGACCCCCTGCCGCTGGTCCGGCGGGTGGTCTTCCGCATGGAGAAGGAGTACATCCCCCGCTGGAGCAAGTTCCTCCAGGGCTACTACGACACCTCGGGCATCAGTAGCGACCTGTTCGACCAGGCGGTGCAGCTCACCAGCCGGGGCGAGTCGGAGCTGACGGAGGACCTGGAGGACCTGGGCATCCGCCTGGTGACGGGTCAGCCCGTGACTATCGACTACGCGGCCTTCAACATGGCCGACGAGGTCGTCGGTGGGTTGAGCGAGGAGAAGCGCAAGCTGCGCCGGGCCATCAGCATCGCCTACGACGCGGAGGAGGAGATCGCGGTCTTCCGCAACGGCCGTGGCGTGTCGGCACACCACCCCGTGCCGCCGGGGATCCTCTCCCTGGGCGAGGGCCCCGAGGCGATCAATCCGTACGTGTACACCTGGGACGCCGCGACGCGCCAGCCCCGGCGCCGCAGCCTGGACGAGGCCCGCCGGCTGCTCGCCGAGGCCGGGTATCCCGGCGGACGCGGGCCCGACGGGAAGCGACTCCAGATCCGCTTCGCCACCACCAGCACGGGGGCGGGAGACAAGGCGTGGCTGCACTACGCCACCAAGCAGTTCCGGAAGCTCAACATCCGCCTGGTCTGTGAGGTGACCGACTACAACGAGTTCCGCGACAAGGTCCGGGCGGGCAACTACCAGTTCCTCCGCTGGGGCTGGGTGCCGGACTATCCCGACCCCGAGAACTTCCTGTTCCTTCTCCACGGGCCCAACGGCAAGAAGGAATATGGGGGGGAGAATGTCGCCAACTACGCCAGCGAGGAGTACGACACGCTGTTCCGGCGTATGGAAGCCATGGAGCCGGGCCCCGAGCGGACGCAGATCATCCGCCGGATGGTGGCCATTCTCCAGAAGGACGCCCCCTGGATCTACCGCTGCCACGCCATCGGCTACACGCTCTGCCACTCGTGGTACCACAACGCGGAGCCCCACGGGATCGCGTTCAATCTGACGAAGTACCGGCGGATCAACGCCGCGGAGCGCGCCGTCTACCGTCGGGTGCACAACCGGCCCGTGGTCTGGCCGGTCGTGGTCTTCCTGGCGGCGCTGACGCTGTTGAGCATCCCGGCCGCGTGGGTCGGTGTGAGGCACTTCCGCAATGCCTAGGCTATCTGCAGGAATGGCTCAGCAGTGCAGCGTCTCTCCCGCCCGGCGTGCCGACCGCTGGTCTCGCCGCGGACGAGGCCTGGAAGGCCGGCAGGGCTTGGCCGGCGGCGCGAGCCGCCGGACGCCGGGCGGCAGCGGTCGAGCCCCGATGGGGCGACAGGACCTCTCGCAGTGCACGTTCCTTCCACCCCGCTGGGGCTGGGGCCTTGTTGGCGCCGTGTCCCGTGGGCTCACGCCCACGGCTGGATCCTCCCGCCCTTCCAGGGCGGACCAACGCTGCCTCGTCCGGGCTGACGAATGCCGTATCTCCCGGGCTCAACAGCGCCGACCCCGCGCCTGCCCGCCGTACGAGCATTCCTGCAGACAAGGTAGGCGCTCCGCATGATGGCCTATCTGACACGCCGGCTGCTGTACTCGGTACCGGTGGTGATCGGCGTGGTGTTCCTCACGTTCGTGTTGTTCTTCTACGTCAACACGCCCGAGCAGATGGCCCGGCGCTCGCTGGGCATGAAGGCCAACGAGGAGAAGGTGGCGCGGTGGGTTCGCGCCCGGGGCTACGACGTGCCGCTGTTCTGGAACGGCGCGCACGGCGGCGCCCGCCGCGTCACGGAGACGCTGCTGTACCGCAAGTGCGTCCGCGTGCTGGCGTTCGACCTGGGACGGTCGGACGAGACGCACAGCGACATCGCCGGCGAGATCCGCCGCCGGATGGGCCCGAGCCTGGCGTTCGCCGTGCCGACCTTCCTGGTCGGCCTGTGCGTCAACATCACGCTGAGCCTCATCATCGCCGTCTGCCGCGGCACGTACCTCGACCGCGCCGCCACGGTCACCTGCGTGCTGATGATGTCCATCTCCGTGCTGTTCTACATCATTCTCGGCCAGTTCATCTTCGCCAAGTGGCTCCGGCTGGTGCCGATCTCCGGCTTCGGCTGGGAGGGCAACACCGCGAAGTTCGTTCTCCTGCCCGTGCTGATCGGCGTGATCGGCGGGATCGGGGGGGGCGTGCGGTTCTACCGCACCGTGATGCTGGAGGAGACCGGCAGGGACTACGTCCGCACCGCCCGCGCCAAGGGCCTCGGCGAGGGCGTGGTGCTGTTCAGGCACGTGCTCAAGAACGCCATGGTCCCCATCCTCACCAACGCGGCCATGGCCATTCCCTTCCTGTTCCTGGGCAGCCTCGTGATGGAGTCCTTCTTCTCCATCCCGGGCCTGGGCAGCATGACGATCACGGCCATCCACGCCAAGGACTACGCCGTCATCCGCTCGATGACGTTCGTCGGGAGCCTGCTGTACGTGACGGGCCTGCTGCTGGTCGACGTGAGCTACACGCTGGTCGACCCGCGGATCACGCTGGGAGCCGGCGGCGGGCGGTCGCTGTACGGGCGCATGGGCTGGCGCGACGGGGTGGTGGCCCTGCTGGCCGTTGCCGTTCTGGGGCTCCTCGCGGCGGCCGGCGGGTGGGCGCTGTCCCGCCTGGGGCGGCTGGACTGGCGCGTCCCGCCGGCGGGCAACCTGAGCGCGGTCCTGGTCCTGGGGGGCCTGGCGGGCTTCCTCTGGCACGCCCGTCGGACCGACCTGTGGCGGCGGGCCTGGCGGCAGGTCCGGGGGAATCGACTGGCCATGGTCAGCCTGATCGTCCTGGCCCTGTACTTCGGGGTCGGCATGCTGGACAGCATCTCGTGGCGTGACGTGGAGCCGTCGCCCCCGGCCGCCGTCCGGGACGGGCCCGTCCCGGTCGTTTTCGGCGAGCCGCGAACCATCCTCGACCGCCTGTGCGGCCCGATCGCCGACGACCAGGAGAAGACGTACTCGGCGCCCCTGGCCGAGCGCCAGCTCACCAGCGAGACGCTCACCGAGAACGTCGACGGGAAGATCGTCAAGCGGCGTGTCCACCCGAGGCTGCGGCGCCCCGGCTCCCACCTGCTCGGCACGGACAAGACCGGGCGAGACGTGCTGTACCTGACGCTCAAGAGCATCCGCACGGGCCTGGTGATCGGGGGGCTGACCACGCTGATCGCCGTTCCCTTCGCGATCTGCCTGGGCGTGATCGCGGGGTTCTTCGGCGGGTGGATCGACGACGTCATCCAGTACGTCTACTCCACGCTCGCCTCCATCCCCTGGGTGCTGCTGGTCACCTGCTTCATGATGGTCTACGGGCAGGGCATCGTGCAGTTGTGCATCGTGATGGGCATCACCGGCTGGGTGGGCCTGTGCCGCCTCCTGCGAGGCGAGACGCTCAAGCTCCGCGAGCGGGAATACGTCCAGGCCGCCCTCGCCCTGGGCGTATCGAAGTTCCGCGTCCTCCGCAGGCACGTCGTGCCCAACCTGATGCACCTCGTGCTGATCAGCGTCGTGCTGCGCTTCAGCGGGCTCGTCCTGGCCGAGGCCGTCCTCAGCTACATCGGCGTCGGCGTGGGCCCCGAGACGGCCAGTTGGGGCACGATGATCAACCACGCGCGGAGCGAGTTCGGCCGCGAGCCGATGGTCTGGTGGACGCTGGCGGCGGCGTTCACGGCGATGGTCGGCCTGGTCCTGCCGGCGAACCTGTTCGGCGACGCCCTCCGCGACGCCCTGGACCCGACCCTTCGGGTCCGAGGGGCGGGAGAGTGACTCCGACGATGGATGCGGCGCGCAGCGACTGGCGGAGGTTCCAAGGGGGCAGAGAGGCTGATTGACGCCTCCCTCACAAGGCCGGGCCCACGCGGCCGCAGAGCCCCGCGAACGGGCGAAGCGGCCGCGGAATCCCCGCGGCGGCATCCGCCCCCCTCATCCCCCGGCGCCACCTCCCGGCGCCAGCCCACCGACCCAGCCCCCCACCGCGCGGCGCCGCGCCATAGGTAGGCTCCTTCCTGAGGGTCCTATCTTGCCCTCTCGGCACGCCCACCGTTCGTGGGGAAGCCCACCAGCCTGACCCCTGGTACCATTCCCGAGTTGCCAATAGCCGAGCCCGCCGGCCTCCCTCAGGGCTTGCGGGCCGGCTTCGCCAGCGGCTTGCTCGTGATCAGGCCGATGCCGCGACCCTCCGGGCCGCAAGCGCAGTAGTGCATGTAGAACGTCTCGTTCGCGCCGTTCCACGCCAGCGAGATCTTGTGGGCGTACTTCTTGTCGAGTCCGCTGGGGTTGCCGCCGGCCTTGTAGAGCGGCTCGCCGTGCGCAAACCAGTGCACCAGGTCGCGCGAGAAGGCGATCATGATGTGGGCGCCGCCGCGGCCGACGCCGAAGTAGAACATCGTCCAGTGGTCGCCGTCGCGGAACACCTTGGGGTCGGAGCAGAACTTCTCATCGTAGCCGCCCTTGCGAACGCGGAGGACCGGGTTGGCCGGGTACCGCATCCAGTTCAGCAGGTCGGTGGAGAAGGCCAGGCCGGTCTGTTCCGTGCCGCCCCGGGCGGCGTTGTAGAAGTTGAAGAACCGCCCACGGTGCTCGACCAGCCACGGCTGGTAGACGCAGTCCTTCTCCCAGGTCCCGCAGTCGGAATCCTGGACCGCCAGGATCGGCGCGTTCTTGGCCCGCCGCCACGTCAGGCCGTCGTCGCTGACCGCCGCGCCCTCGTAGCCCGGCCGAAGCTCATAGCCGCCCTGGCGCGGGTAGCAGCCGTAGAGCGACCAGAACCGCCCCTCCCGCTTCTTCAGAAGCCGCGGGGCCTTGATGTCGTAGGACTCGTACAGATACGCCCCCAGCACGCGCCCGCCGTGGTCGAACTCGCCCTTGGGGCCGTAGCCCATGGCCAGCCGCACCTTGCCCCAGCGCACCAGGTCGTCGCTCTCGGCCACGAAGGAGTTGTAGCCCTTGCCGTCGAAGGCGATGAAGCTCATGAACCACTTCTTCGGCCGGCCGGGCAATTGGTAGACGCACGGGACGTCCGTGTTGTGGAACTGCTCGTGGCCGGGAATGTCCGGCTTGGCGGGGATGACGTGCTCGGCCTGGTAGTGCCACCCGCGATAGGGAGCGGACCACTTGTCCAGCGTTCGTTGGTCCATGTCCGGTGTCCTCGTCCTCTCGGCCGCGTGCAGCAGGCCCAGCGGAGCCAGCAGCAAGGCCGTGATGATTGCGTGGCGTTTCATGCGTGGTTTCCCTTACCGCCGGGCCGCGGCGCCTGCCCGAGGGCCGGGGGCCCCGGGCGCCGGTGTCCCCTTTCCGGCGGGGACCTCAGTGGCCGAGATTCCCGTCAAGACGGGCGGCCTCTCCGGGCTTGAGCGTCAACTCCGTGACCTGCGCCCCATACCGCACCTTGCACGTCCCGGGCCTGCTGCTGCGAAGGGCGGCGGCCGTGAGCTTGCCGCCTTTCCACTGGATGTCCACCTCGAACCCGCCGCGGGCGCGGAGG
>CAZXOC010000062.1:0-29903 GCA_964642165.1 uncultured Planctomycetaceae bacterium
CGTTCTTCGCCAACGCGTTGGAGCTGATCACGGTCCCGGCGGAGTCTCCGGCGGGCCCGTTGTCGGGCGGCGGCGACGAGGTCGCCACGACGGCCGAGACGGCCCCGAGCTTGGCGGCGTTGGGGGCGCCGCTGTCGGCGCCGACGCCCTCCGCAGCGACGGACGAGGAGGCCGACAGCCCGACGCCGGTAGCGGTGGCTGTGACGACGGACGGCCTGGTGAGCGTGGCGTCGGCCTCCGAGCCGGTGGACGTGCTGGCGGCATCGCCGTCGGGCGAAGACGAGGGGTCGAGCGCCTCGGCCGGCGCCGGCAGCCTGGAGACCGACCTGCTGGACGTGCTGGCCGGGCCGCAGCTCACGACGCCCGTGGGCGAGTAGATCGGCCGCGGCAGGGCGAGGGGGTCACTGGCGGCGCGCGAAAGGCATTGCCCGCTTGCGCCGATGGGGGTATACTGATGTGGCTTTCTGCCCGTAGGCAGCTTGGCGCGATCCGAGGCGAACGGACCGGCGCGGGCGGATAGCGAGGCGGGTCGGCCCATGGGCAGGTCTGCCCGGATTGCGAGTCGCAGCATCACGCAGGCTGGAGGCGCATCGTGAGCCGCGGAGGAGGACACGCACCATAGATCCAGGCGCCGCTCGCCTCGTTCTCTGCTGATTCCCATATACGTCTCCGGATACGACTCTCGAGACGTGGTGAGTCAACCGGCCCTCGCGGCCGCCCATAGCCTGCCGGCAGCGCCGCCGGACCTGACAGCGCGTCGTAGCCCGGTTCGGGCCGCCGCGCCGGGCAAGGAGACATACGGAGGCACATGGTCTGATGAACGAGTCAACGCTCCTGGAGCAGTCTGGCCGTGAGGCAGGTGGCCCGCGCGCGGGCAGGCGCCCGCCGGGCCCGAACTGCGAGCCGCTCGAGCCGCGGATCCTCCTGTCGGGACCGGTCGTCACGTCGTTCGATCCGGAGGGCACGACCCACGACGCCTTCCAGGACCTCGCGATGAACCTCTCGGCGCCCGTCGTCGGCGGAGACGCGCGAGACGCCGGCACGTACGTGGTGACGCACCTCGGCGGCGACGGCGCGGTCGGCGGCGGCGACGACCGCCGTGCGTCGGCGCTTCCGCAGTATCGCGACGGGGCCGCGCAGATCCGGCTCGCGCCGACGGCCGACCTGGGCCAGTGGGACGAGGCCGACTACTTCCTCGACCTCGGCATGCTCGGCGAGTGGCACGTCGAGAACGGCGGCTCGAACGCCCGGCAGGCGCTCGACGGCGGCGCCACCTTCCTCGTCAGCGCCACCGACGTGATCGACGAGGCGTTCACCGGCACGCTGCGCGTGGACGACCCCGACGGCGACGACGACTTCATCGGCGTCGTGTTCGGCTTCCAGGCCGACGAGCAGACCAACCGCCCGGCGAGCTACTACCTGCTGAGCTGGAAGGCCGCCGCCCAGGGCCCGGCCGAGAAGGGCATCAAGCTGCTTAAGGTCACCGGGACGGGGCAGTCCGGGCAGACACCCGACCTGTGGGACCTGGAGAGCACCGACCCGCGCCTGGAGGTGCTGGCCGGCGACGAGGCCGTCGGCTGGGAGGCCGGCACCGGCTACGAGTTCGCCGTCGAGTACGGCAGCGACGGGCAGATCGACGTCACCGTCGCCCGGGCCGACGACGGCAGCCAGCTCTGGCACTACGAGGGCACCGACGCCGACCCGCTGGGGGCGGGCAAGGCGGGTTTCTACAACCTCAGCCAGGCCGGCGCCACCTACGCCGCGCGGACGGCCGGGACGGGCTGGGAGGACGGCGTCTACGAGCTGCGAGCGGTCTCGGGCGATCCCGGGCTGCGGGGGCTGGACGACACGGCCCTGGACGGCAACGGCGACGGCACGCCCGGCGACGACTACGCGGTGACCTTCGGCGTCGACGCGCAGGTGCCGCAGATCCGGATCGCCCTGGCCGACGGCTACGACACGGGCATGAGCGACGCCGACGGGATCACCAACATCGCCGCCCTGACCTACGAGGTGACGGTCAACGAGGCCGGCCTCCTGGGGCTGGACCTCGATGGGAACGGGACGCGCGAGACGAGCCTTTCGGCCCCCACGGGGGGGACGTACGCGGTCGCCGCTGCGCCGCTGGCCGACGGCGAGTACACGATCGCCGCCGACTTCACGCCCGCCGGCGGCGAGCTCCTCACCGATCAGATCGCGGTGACGGTGGACACGACGGCCCCGACGCTGCTTGCCGGCGAGCCGGTGGCGGCGGCGCCCGTCGCGCAGCGAGTGCTGCGCTTCGGCGAGGCCATCGACCCCGGCACCCTCGCCGCGGGCGACGTGCTGCTGTCCGGGCCGGGCATCCCCGAGCCCCTGCCCGTCACGGGCCTGACCGGGGCGACGGACACGTTCACGGCCGCGTTCGACGCCCTCACCACGCGCGACCGGTTCACGCTGACGGTCGCCGCGACCGTCTCCGACCTGGCCGGCAATCCGCTGAACCAGGACGGCGACGCCGCGCCCGGCGAGGTGGGGCAGGACGAAGGCATCGATGCGTTCCTGGTGCTGGTCGACCCGGCCTGGCTGGACATCGAAACGACCATCGACGCCGGCGACACGACCCGGGATGGCGACGACCTCGTGGTGGACGGCGCGACCGTCACGATCGACGGAGAGCACAGCTTCTACAGCGTGTGGGTGATCAACGCAGGTGTTGTGACGCACTCGGCGAGCGCCGCAGCGGGACTGAGCCTGACGGTGGCCGAGGACATGCTCGTCGAGGCCGGTTCGGTTGTGTCGGCGGACAGCCGGGGCCTCAGCGCGGCCGGCGAAGGCGGCTCGGGCGAGGGCGTCGGTGGCGGTGGGGGCGGCCACGGCGGCGCGGGCGGCGACGGGCTGGGCGGCGCCGGCGGCGGAACGTACGGTTCGGAGCTGGAGCCGTCGGAGGCGGGCTCTCCCGGCGGGCGGGACTCGGCGCTGGCGGGGGCCGGCGGCCTCGGCGGCGGGGCGGTCCGGCTGGTCGTGTCGGGCACGCTGACGGTCGACGGTCGGATCTCCGCCGACGGCGCCGTGGGGGACAACGCCCACGCCGGCGGCGGCTCGGGCGGCTCGGTCTGGGTCACGACGGGCGTGCTGACGGGCACGGGCTGGCTCGAGGCCGACGGGGCGGACGGCGTCGGCAACGGCGGGGGGGGCGGGGGCGGCCGCATCGCCGTCTACGCCACCGACGCCGACGCCTTCGACGAGGCCCGCGCCACGGCCGAAGCCGGCACGGGACACAACGAAGGCCAGCCCGGCACGGTCCACTGGGGCACGCTCGACCCCGGAGCGATTGCCCTCGAGCTGCACCCCGACAGCGACAGCGGCGTTTCCGACAGCGATCTGCTGACCAACGACAACACGCCGACGTTCGTGGTGACGGTCCTTCAGGCCGGCACGCTGTCGGTGGACTTCGACGAGGACGCCCAGCCGGAGTTCGAGGAGGCCGTGACGGCCGGCGTGTACGAGTACACGTCGCCGGCGGCCCTGGCCGACGGCTTGCGAACGGTGTCGGCGGCGCTGGCCGTGCCGCTGATCGGCTCGGTGTCGAAGAGCGTGACCATCGAGGTGGACACGACGGCTCCCTCGCTGCGGCCGGGCCCCGGCACGGTGCAGGCGCCGTTCTTCACACGCACGCTGGAGTTCACCGAGGCGATCGACCCGGCCACGCTGACGCTGGGCGACCTGACGCTGACCGGGCCGGGCGGCGTCCTGGCGGGCGTGCTGGTCGCCCTGGACGGCGACGGCACCGGGTACACCGTCTCCTTCGACGCGGACAGCCCGCTGAACGAGGGCGGGCCGTACGGCATCGATCTGGGCAGCCGCATCGCCGACCCGGCCGGCAACCCGGCCGGACTGCCCGTCCAGGACACGTTCCAGCTCCTGCCGGACGTCGTCAAGCCGGCGGTCGTGGGCTTCTCCCCCGTCGGTTTCCTGAACGCCGCCGTCAGCCGGCTGACGGTCGAGCTCAGCGAGGAGATCAAGGACGGCACGTTCGCGGCCGCCGACGTCGCGATCAGCGGCCCGGCGGGCGCGGTCGACCCGGCCGGGATCACCGTGAAGCGGACCGGGCCGCAGGAGTTCGAGGTCCTCATCCCGGAGCAGGCGCAGGAGGGGACCTACGACGTGACGATCGGCCCGGACGTGACCGACCTCGTGGGCAACCCCATGCTGTTGGCGTACCGCGGCTCGTTCGTGATGGACACGAGCGGCCCGCGCGTCGAGGAGATGGCGCCCTCGGGGACGGTCAACGCCCCGGTCGGCTCGGTGACGGTGCTGTTCGACAGCGCCGTCGGCTCGGGGACGTTCCAGGTCGCCGACGCCGCCCTCGACGGACCGACGGGCCCGGTCGCGGTCCATCACATCCGCCGGATCAACGACCGCGAATACCGCGTGGAGTTCGCCGGCCAGCGGGCCAACGGCGTCTACACGCTGACCGTCGGGCCGGGCGTCCAGGACCAGGCCGGCAACGCGATGAACCAGGACGGCGACGACGTCAACGGCGAGGCCGACGTCGACGCCTTCACCGGGTCGTTCACGGTGGCGCTGGCGGACCTGCTCGTCGCGGAGGGCCAGCCCGGCGACGTGCCCGACGCGGCCGACCAGGGCGAGACGATCCACGTGCAATGGACCGTTCAGAACACCGGCGACGCAGCGGCCGTCGGCGACTGGGTGGACCGCGTCTGGCTGTCCGCCGACGACCAGATGGACGGCGGCGACCTCCTGCTGGGCGAGGTGGCGGCGCTGCTGACTCCGCTGCCGGCCGGGACGGGCCAGTACAGCACCGGCGCCGACGTGACGCTGCCCCTGGACGTGTCGCTGCCGGACGGGACGTACCACATCCTGGTCGAGACCGACGCGAGCGATGTCGTCGCCGAGTCGGACGAGATGAACAACGCCGCGTCCGTCGGCTCGTTCGCGATGACGCTGCCGCAGCTTCCCGACCTGACGGTGCAGGACGTCGCCGGGCCGGACGAAGCCATGCCCGGTGCGAGCGTCGAGGTCACCTGGACGCTGGCCAACGACGGCTTCTTCGAGGCCGACGGCACGTGGACGGAGAGCATCTACCTGTCGAGCGACGCCGCTGCCGGCGACGATCGTCTCATCGCCGAGGTCAGTTACGGCGGGAGCGTTCCCGTCGGCGGTTCCGTGGAGCGCTCCGCGACGATTGCGGTGCCCGACACGGTGTTCGGCGACGTCTGGTTGGTTGTGCGGACCAACAGCGAGGGCGAGGTCTTCGAGCTCGACCCGGACAACAACACCGACGTCGCGGCGGCGCCGACGACGGTCTGGGGCGTCCTGTCGCTGAGCGTCTCGGCGGACGAGGTGGCCGAGGACGCCGCCAACCCGGCGATCCGCGGGACCGTGACGCGCAGCGGCCCGGTGACCGATCCGCTTCTCGTCACGCTGGCAAGCGACAATACGGGCGAGCTGACCGTGCCGGGCTCCGTCACCATCCCGGCGGGACACCGCGCCGCCGAGTTCGACGTCTCCGTGGTGGCCGACGGCGTCACCGACGGCCCGCAGGCCGTCTGGCTCTCCGCCGACGCCGACGGCTTCTTCGACGACATCGTGGAGGTCTACGTTCTCGACGTGGACACGCCCTTGCTGACGCTGGAGCTCAGCGCCGAGACGGTGGCCGAGGGCGGCGCGGTGACCGCGACCGTCACGCGGGACTTCGTGAGCATCCAGCCGGTCAACGTGCTGATCGACGCGGGTGGGGCGATCTTCTCGGGCTGCACGAGCTGCGGCAACGACCTCCAGATCGACATGCCCCTGAGCGTGGTGATCGGCTCCGACGACGCGGCGGCGACGTTTGAGATCATCGTGCCGGACGACGAGCTGGTCGAGCTGACCCGGACGTACGATATCACGGTCAGCGCGTCCGGGTACACGGACGGCGGCGCGACGCTCCACGTCGAGGACAACGACGTGCCCAACCTGGCGCTGGAGCTGGCGGCGGACGTGGTCAGCGAGGGCGCCGGCGCGATGGCGGTGACGGCCACCGTCACGCGCGATCTGGTCAGCGGGCTCGACCTGGTCGTGGCGCTGTTCAGCAGCGACGAAACGGCCGCCCTGGTGCCCGCGACGGTGACGATCCCCGCCGGCGAGGCCTCGGCCAGCTTCGCCATCGACGCCGTCGACGACGCGGCCGTGGACGGCGGGCAGCTCGTCACCGTCCGCGCCGAGCCGCTCTGCTACCTGGGCAAGCTCTGCGGGCAGGGCCAGGCCGAGGCGGACCTGCTCGTCAGCGACGATGACGGCCCGACGCTGACGGTGGCCATCGATCGCGACCTGGCGGCCGAGGGCCTGACCGACGCCGCGACCGTCACCGTCTCCCGCAACACCGACACGACCGGCGCGCTGGAGGTGACGCTGGAGTCGGGCAACACGGACGAGCTGACCGTGCCGGAGTCCGTGACGATCCCCGCGGGCGAGGCGTCGGTGAGCTTCGGCGCGGACACCGTGGAGGACGGCGTGGCCGACGGGAACCGGAGGGTGTCGGTCACGGCGTCGGCCGACGGGTTCACCTCCGGCTCGGACACGATCGTCGTCACCGACGTGGACCTGCCGGACCTCCTCGTGACGCGCCTGGAAGCCCCGCCGGCGGTGCTCACCGAGGCGTACTTCGACGTCACGTACCGCGTGGGAAACCTGGGCCTGGCCGAGGCGGTCGGCTCCGACGCCGAGGGCGACTTCCCCGGCTCGTGGACGCAGCAGGTGTTCCTGTCCGACGACCCGTACGTCGGAGAGGACCTGCTGGTGGGCACGTACGAGTTCACGGGGACGATGCCGGAAGGGCAGTACTTCCAGCGCACGATTCCCGTGCGGGCCCCGCTGGCGGCGGGCACGTACTGGGTGATCGTCAGCACCGACGTGCTCGACACGGTCGGCGAGGGGCTGGAGACGAACAACACGGCCGTCGGCGCCGAGCCGATCGAGATCGAGGCGGCCTACTCGGCGACGGTGAGCACGAGTGTGGAGGTGGCCCTGGCCGGCACGCCGGTCCCGCTGAGCGGCCGGGCCGTCAAGGCGGGCACGGGCGAGCCGGCGCCGTTCGCGCTGGTGAGCATCCACCTGAACGTCCGGGGGACGAAGCGCGTCATCGCCGCCTTCACGGACGACGCGGGCGAGTTCTCGACGACGTTCTACCCGCTTCCGGGCGAGGCCGGGCAGTACACCGTCGGCGCGGCCCATCCGGGTGAGGGCGACGCGCCCGTGCAGGACGCCTTCACGCTGTTGGGGATGCGCGCCGAGCCGCCCGAGGCCGCCGTGACGGTCATCGAGGGCGCCGACCCCCTGGCCGGGCAAATCACCGTGCGCAACCTCGCCGACGTGCCGCTGACGGGCCTGGCCGTGCAGTCCCTGGACGCGCCGGGCAACCTGGAAGTGACCGTATCGCTCGGCGGGGCCGATACGCTGGAGGCACTCGGGGAGCTGGCGGTGAGCTACGAGATCGCCGCGACGGACGCTTCGGTGACGGAGACGGCCTTCACGATCCGCGTGACCAGCGCGGAGGGCGCGTCCGTGGACGTGCCCGTGGCGGTGCACGTCGAGTCGCTCCGCCCGCGGCTGGTCGGGAACGTTCAGGAGCTTCGCGCGGCGATGCGGCGCGGCGAGCAGACGTTCGTCGAGTTCACCGTCACGAACGAGGGCGGCTCGTCGACCGGCCCGCTCCGCGTCGGCCTGCCGGCGAGCGCGACGGCCTGGATGAGCGCCGCCACGGCGGAGGACGTCGCGCCGCTCGCGCCGGGCGAGTCCACCGTCGTGACGCTGCGGCTTTTCCCCCCCGCCGACATGGAGCTGACGCAGTACACCGGCACGCTCGGGCTGGTGGGGGACAACGCCTTCTTCTCGATCCCGTACGCCTTCCGCGCCGTCTCGGACGCCGAGGGCGACCTGTCGGTGCTGGTGGTGGACGAGATGTTCTACTTCACGCAGGAAGCCCCGCCCGTCGCCGAGGCGACCATCGTCCTCCGCGACGCCATCAGCGGCGAGCAGGTCGCCGCCGGGGCGACCGACGCCGACGGTCTGTTCCTCGCCGAGGACCTCCTTGAGGGCTACTACACGCTGGAGGTCCGGGACGACGACCACGAGGGCTACCGCGGGACGGTCTTCGTGGCGGGCGACACGCTCAACAGCGAGCTGGTCTTCGTCTCGCGCCACGCCGTGAAGTACGTCTGGAGCGTCGAGGAGATCGTCATCGAGGACCGCACGAAGATCACCGTCGAGTCGGTCTTCGAGACGAACGTGCCGCTGCCGGTCGTGACCATCGACAACCCGATCATCGACCTGGCCGACCTGAAGGTCCTCGGCCAGACGATGCAGGTGGACATGACGGTCACCAACCACGGGCTGATCGCCGCGCAGGACACGCGGTTCTTCTTCGGCTCGCACCCCTACTACAGCATCGAGCCGCTGATCGACTACATCGGCGTGCTGCCGGCCAAGAGCTCCCTGACCGTGCCGATCACCGTCACGCGCATCGGCGTGCCCGAGGAGCCGACGGCGCCGGAGGCCCCGGCGGGGGAGGGCGAGCGGCCGGCGGACATCGACCCGGTGGCCTGCCACGTCGCCGCGGGACTGCTGTACGCCGTGATCTGCGGCCCGTGGGAGGCCGGCAAGGAGGTCCCCATCGAGGTCGCCAACGTGGACGGGAGCTGCGACTGGGTGCCTCGGGGCGTCTTCGCCGCCGAAACGGGCCCGGGCGGGGAGCCCTTCCGCGGCTCCAACGAGTCCTTCGACTCCGAGAACCCCTGCAAGTGCGATCCGAACACGTTCAAGAAGCGCGAGATCGCCACGGTCGACCTGCTCGGGCCGCTGGGCAGCGCCCTGGGCGCCGCGCAGAACCTGGTGAACCTGACGATGGGCATGCAGTACGGCATCGCGCCGCAGTTGGCGCTGGAGGGCAAGGTCGGGCTGCGGACGTGCTGCAAGCCGGACGGGACGCCGGGGATCGAGTGGTTCGGCAAGGCCGGCGCCACCGGCGGGCTGCAGCTCGGGCGCGGGCTGAACTTCAGCGTCGGCGCCGACTGGAAGATCTTCAGCGCCACCGCCACGATCAAGTCCGGCGAGATGGTCACGCCGGAGGTCTTCCTCAACGGGGAGGTCTCGAGCAACTGCGACGGCCCGCAGAAGACGACCGTCAGCGGCGGGGTTCGCGTGAACTACTTCAAGGGCCTCTCGGGCAAGGTGGACGTGGACGCCGGCCTGGGACCCGTGAAGGTCCCCCTGCTGACGGGCTCCGGCCTGCGAGGGCAGGAGACGACGATGTTCAACTACTCCTTCACGGACACCTCCACGACGGGCGGGCCGACGACCGAGCAGGTCGCGGCCGAGATCGAGGAGATCCTGGAGCGGTGCGCCGACGACCCGGCGGAATTCCTCCGCGCGATGGAGGACCTGCCCGGGTCGTTCAGCTGGAACTACTTCTCCACGGGGCTCGAGTTCACGGCGGCGTTCGAGTACGGCGGGGAGGTCTACAGCTTCTCCGACAACCCCGACACGCCCGAGGTCGAGACGTGGGGCTATCTCGTCGAGCCCTACGCGAAGCTGGGCTCCAACGTCGGCTCGGACAACGCCATGGTCCCGTGGACCGAGGAAGAGGCTGCCGACGAGGGCGTCTTCGACGAGGGCATGGACGATCTGCTGGACAAGGTGCCGGACGAGGAGGAGCCCCCGCCCGAGGAGCCCGCCGGGTGCTCGACCCAGCCGTCCGGCGGGGCCGAGGAGGGCATCTGCGCGACCGTCCGCCTGAGCCTCGACCAGGAAGCGGTCATGACGCGGACGGCCTTCCGCGCCGGCCTCGACCTGATCAACAACTCGCCCAATCCCCTCGAGGGCGTCCGCATCGACGTCCAGGTCACCGACGAGGACGCCAATCCCGTCAACGACCTGTTCGGCATCGAGCCGCCGGCGCTGGACGGCCTGACCGCCGTCGACGGCACGGGCGTGGTCGAGCAGGGCCGGACCGGCTCGGCCTCGTGGGTGATCATCCCGACCGACGAGGCGGCGCCCGAGCAGGCGACTCGCTACTGGGTCGGCGGCGTGCTGAGCTACGTGGACGACGGCCTCCGCGTCACCGTGCCGCTGGAGTCCATGCCCATCACCGTCCAGCCGGACGCCGCGCTGGACCTGCGCTACTTCCACCAGCGCGACGTCTTCAGCGACGACCCCTTCACCGAGGAGGTCGAGCCCGCCCAGCCGTTCGCCCTGGCGATCCTGGTGCAGAACCACGGCGCCGGCGCCGCGCGGGACCTCCAGATCACCTCCGCCCAGCCGGAGATCGTCGACAACGAGAAGGGCCTGCTCATCGACTTCAAGATCCTCGCCACGGAGGTCGCCGGGCAGAACATGACGCCGTCCCTGACGGCCGACTTCGGCGACGTCGAGCCCGGCGAGATCAAGATCGGCCAGTGGTGGCTCACCTCGACGCTCCAGGGCCTGTTTATCGACTACGACGCGACGTTCGAGCACGTCAACGACCTCGGCGACCCGCGCCTGTCGCTGATCAAGAACGTCGAGATCCACGAGCTGATCCACAGCGTCCGCGCCTACGGGGCGCTGGCCGACGGCCTGCCGGACTTCCTGGTCAACGACGCCTCCGACCCCGACGACCTGCCCGACACGCTCTACCTGTCCGACGGCAGCGTCGCGCTGGTGGGCCTGGCCGGCGCGGCGGCCGTGGACGGGCCCGTCACGCCCCACGACCTGGAGGTCGAGCTGACCGTCGAGATGGCCGACGGCTGGAGCTACCTGCGGACGCCCGATCCCGGCGGCAGCGACTACCGCCTCGTCAGCGTGCGCCGCGCCGACGGCACGGAGCTGCCGGGCGAGAACTTCTGGCAGACCGACCGGACCTTCATCGGCGGGGGCAAGCGGCCGATCGTCGAGGACAACCTGCACCTGCTGGACCTCGACGGCACGGCCACCTACACGCTGGTCTACCAGGCCCGCGACCAGGTCGCCCCGACGATCACCGAGCTGGAGCAGTTCGGCGACGAGCCGCTCACCGAGCCGGTCGCCGCCGCCGAGGTCACGTTCAGCGAAGAGGTCGATCCGGCCAGCTTCGACCGGGCGGACGTGACGCTGACCCGCAGCGGCGGGCCCGACCTCATCGGCGCAGGCGTGACCATCGCGCACGTGGAGGGCGCGACGTACCGGATCAACGGCCTGAGCGGCCTCACCGAAGACGACGGCGAGTACGTCCTGACCGTCTACGCAATGGGCGTGACGGACCGGTTCAACAACGCCGGCACGGGCGCGGCGTCCAGCTCCTGGACGAAGGCGCTCGATGCCCCCGGCGTGGCGCAGATCGCGGGCGTGCCGTCGGCGTTCCGCAACGAGCCGGTGGGCGCCGTGGACGTGACGTTCACCGAGCCGATCCAGGTCGCCACGCTGGGCCTGGAGGACCTGACGCTGACGCGCGACGGCGGCGACGACCTGATCAGCGCCGGCGTCACGATCACGCAGACGGCCGAGCGAATCTACCGCATCGACGGCCTGGACGCCCTCACCGGCGAGGAGGGCCTCTACGTGCTGACCGTCGACGCCGCGGGCGTCGAGGATCCCGAGGGCAACGCCGGCGTCGGCCAGGCGTCCGTCGCGTGGACGATGGACACGACGGCGCCGGCGATCGACTCGGCGGGCGAGCTGCCCGACCCCACGAACACGCCGGTGGACGCGGTGGACGTGACGCTGTCCGAGGCGATCGACGCGGCGTCCTTCGACCACGCCGACGTGACGCTGACGCGCGGCGGCGGCGGGAACCTCATCGACGAGGGCGTGACGGTCGAGCACGTCGAGGGGACCACCTACCGCATCGCGGGCCTCGGCGAGCTGACCGTCGAGGAGGGCGCCTACGAGCTGACGGTCGACGGCAGCGGCCTGGCCGACCGGGCCGGCAACGCGGGCACCGGCTCGGCGGCCGTGAGCTGGCTCATGGACACGACGCCCCCGGCCGCGCCGGAGGACCTGACGGTCCACCCGGACACCGGCGCCGCGACGAACGACGGCCTGACGAACACGGCGGACGTGACGATCGCCGGGCGGCTCGGCGAGGACGGCCTGCGCGTCACGCTGCACGACGAGACCACCGGCGAGGACCTGGGCGAGGCCGAGGTGATCGGCACGGCCTTCAGCCTGGACGTGGCGTTCGCCTCGCCCGGCTCGCACCGGATCGGCGTGACGGCCACCGACGCCGCCGGGAACGCCGCGGAGGGCCCGTTCGAGGTCTTCGTCGATCTGGCCGAGCCGACGATCAGCTCGCTCGCCGGCCTGCCGGACGCACCGTCGCCGTCGCCGGTGTCGAGCCTCGACGTGGTCTTCTCCGAGCCGATCGACCCGGCCACGTTCGACGCGAGCGACCTGGCGCTGACGCGCGACGGCGGCGAGGACCTGATCGACGCCGGCGTGACCGTCGCGCACGTCTCCGGGGCCGCGTGGCGCATCGACGGCCTGGGGGAGCTGACCGGCGAGTCCGGCCGGTACGAGCTGACCATCGACCTGACCGCCCTCGCGGACCTGGCGGGCAACGCCGGCTCGGCGCCGTTCGCCGCCGCCTGGGTCGCCGACACCACGCCCCCGCAGGTCATCGCCTTCCAGCGCAACGACGGCACGGACGTCTGGTCCGAGATCGGCGCGCTGGCGGTCACCTTCAGCGAAGACGTCGCCGTCGCGCCCGCTGCCTTGACGATGCAAAGCCGGACGACCGGCGGGCACGTGGACTTGACGGCCGCGTCTTTCGACTACGACGACGAGAACCACGTCGCCCGATGGGACCTCTCCGGCGTTGCGCTGCCCCATGACGACTACCTGGTCCGGCTCGCCGCCGCCGATGCCGCGGACGCCGCGGGCAACCACCTGGACGGCGACGACGACGGCGAGGCGGGCGGCGACTACCGCACGACCTGCCTGCTGACGTTCCCCGGCGACACGGACCTCGACGGCGACGTGGACCGCGCTGACTTCCTGACCCTCTCGAGCCACTTCGGCATCACGAGCGGCATGACCTGGGCGGACGGGGACTTCGACGCCAACGGCGCGGTCGACTACGAGGACTTCTTGGCGCTGAGGGCCTACACGGGCAGCCGCCTGCGCCTCGACCGCACGACCGTGACCATCGTCGAGCTGAACGACGGGGCGGGGCGGCGCTTCGAGGCCACCGCGATCGACTTCGTGTTCAGCCGCCCGGTGACCGTCGAGTACCCCGCCCTGGCGCTCTACAACGACTCGACGGGTCAGCCCGTGGCGATGCCCCCCGATCTCCCGTTCTCCTGCGGCGCCGACATGTACAGCGCCCGGTGGGGCCTGGGCGACCTCGGGCTGTCGCTGGGCAGGTACACGGCCACGCTGACGGCGGATCACGTGGTGGACGAGGATGGCGACCCGCTGGACGGCGACGAGGACGGCACGGCCGGCGGCGACTTCCGCTACAGCTTCGTCGTGACCTTCCCCGGCGACAGCGACAGCGACGGCGAGGTCGACTACCTGGACTACATGGCGGTCAAGCGCCACATCGGCACGGCCAGCGGCGCCGGCTGGGAGCAGGGCGACTTCGACGACGACCGGGACGTGGACCGGGACGACTTCCTGGCGGTGCGGGCTCGCTTCGGCGCGTCGGTGGACTCGCCGGGGGCGTCGCCGGCGGCCGCCGGGGCCGACGACGCCCGCCGCGCGGGCGAGGACGTCGCGTCGGATGGCGGCGAGGCGCTGCCGCCGGTCGATTGCCTGGGCGGCGCCGCGGCGGGATCGCCCGCCGGCGCATCGGCCGATGGTGATGAGCCCGAATCGCCGGGTCCAGGCTTGGTCCCGGCGGCGGCCGACGTGCTGGGCGCCGCGCCCGCCGGGACGACCCCGAACCCCCGCGTCGAGCCGGCCCCGTCGCTGCAGGGCCCCGACAGGACGGGCGACGAGGGCGCCCCGCCTGCCCTCGGGGAAGGCCTCCTGGACGTGCTGGCCCTTCCCGAGCTTCGCCCGCTGACGGCCGGGGCGGGCGCGTGACGCCGATCCGGCGCGCTGCGGAATGCCACGGGTGTGCTTGGAATTCGGCGTCCGCAGCGGGCCGAGGCGCCGTAAGGCTTGTTTGAAAACAGCGTTACGGCCACATCCTCCCCGGCGTGTCCTGCGCGTCCGGGTCGGTGTGCATCCGGGGGTACGCCGAAGGCCTCACCTGTGCTGAAAGGCACCCAACAACTCGTTGACAGTACAAGCCATTCCGCTTATACTGACTTTCGTCAAGACCACCATGGAGTAGTGTTGCAGAGGTGCCGATGCGCACCGGCGCGCGGCCCCCAAGCAGAGGAACGGGCCGGTCCTCCCCCATGGGCATGTCTTTGCGGGGCGAATCGGTCCCTAGCGCAGTAGCAGAGCAAGTCATGGGCATGACTGCCAGCCGACAGCGCGCTGCGCTGCCCAGCGGCGACAGCGGGCCACAGCTTGGTGTTCCTCTGCGCCGCCACGGCCCGGCGATGGGCTGCCCCACGCGTTCACCAAGCATGTCGCTTGCCGATACACCCGCACACCTGTCCAGCGTTAAGGAGTCTCCCATGCTCGGCAGAGGATCTGCTTTCATCGCGGTTGTTCTGACCTGCCTGTTTCTCGCCGCGGCCGGGGCGCCGGCCCAGACCGTCGACGCCAACTGGACCGGCGCCGGCGTGGACGCCGACTGGTTCCGCCCGTCGAACTGGGACAGCGGCCTGGCGCCGGACGGCAACACGTTGGTGATCTTCCCGGTGGCGACGCCGCTCCTGTCGCCCAACCTGGGGGGGCTGACGGGCGCGATCCACACGGTGGACCTGCGCGCCGACGGGTACGACATCACCAACGGCGTGCTGGAGGTCGGCACGGGGATCCTCCAGTCCGGCGTGGGCACGAACACGATCTCCGCGCAGATCACCGGCGCCGACATCGGCATCACCGTCTCGGGCGGCGTGCTGCGCCTGACGGGCGACAACAGCGGCATCGTCACGGGCACGACGGGCAGCGTGGCGACCGTGGCCTCCGGCGCGACGCTCGTCCTGCTCCACGAGACCGCCCTCGGCGACGGCGCCGACGGCGCGCGGATCGACCTGACGGGCGGGACGCTGATCCTCGGCGAGGCGGGCCGCCCCGTCTTCAGCCAGGACATCGGCGACGACGTCACCGCCGGCACGGGCTACAGCTACGACCCCGCCACCGGCGAGTACGCCGTGACCGGCAACGGCCACGACATCTGGGACAACGCCGACGACTTCCGCTTCGTCTACACGCCGCTGTCGGGCGACATGGACATCCAGGCGCACATCGCCTCGGTGACCGGCAACGACAGCCAGGGCTGGCGCAAGGCCGGCATCATGATCCGCGAGACGCTCGACGACGGCAGCGTCCACGCCTTCATGGCCCTGACGCCGGGCAGCGGGCACCCCTCGACCATGCAATGGCGCCCCGCCACCGACGGCGGCAGCAGCAGCCTCCACGACCCGGTCGAGGGCCCCATGCCGCCGGGATGGGTCCGCCTCGTCCGCGAGGGCGACACGTTCACGGGCTACTGGTCCACGGACGGCATCAACTGGACCGAGCGCCACAGCGAGACCGTCACCATGGCCGCCGACGCCTACGTGGGCCTGGCCGTTACGTCCCACGACGCCGGCGCGCTGACCACGGCCGTGTTCGATAACGTCAACATCGGCTTCGCCGATCCCCTGCCTACCGGCTACAACGTGAACGTCCTGAACAGCTCGACCATCCAGGTGGGCCGGGAGGCCCCCGCGGCGTTGGGCTCGCTGACCATCGAGCGGGGCAGGAGCCTGGACCTGGACGGCAGCATCAGCTTTACCGGCACGCAGATCACCGGCCTGGTGGCGGGGGACGTGACGTTCAACACGGTCACGGCCGACACGCGAAGCGCCCTCGGCGGCGTGGACGACGGCGGCGTGGCGACGCGGATCGTCAAGGGCGGCCCCGGCGAGCTGGTGCTGGACCCCGTGCCGGCGGCGAACCTGGCCGACAGCACGTTCCGCATCGACGGCGGCAAGGTCCTGGCGTCCATTGCCGGCGCAAACACGTCCCTTGGCGGCCGGCCGGTCGAGCTGGCCGGCGGGGCGCTGTCGCTGGGCGCCGCCGTGGTCGAGACGACGCTGACCGACGACGCGCTGACGTACCTGTCGATGGACAGGGACCTGATCGACGCGACGGGGGGCGGGATCGACGGCTCGGCCGGCGGACAGGCCAACATCAACGGCGGTGCGGCCAAGCTCGGCCCCGGCGGCGTGGCGCTCGACGGGGACGACGACTACGTCGACTTCGGCGACGTGGACGCGATGGACCGCCCCGACGCGTTCTCCGTGTCGATCTGGTTCAACCGCCTGGTCGACAAGTCCGGCACGAGCATTGACACGAACCACCAGGTCAACAACGTGCTGTTCGCCCAGTCCTCGAGCAGCGGGAACGACAACTTCGAGGTCGGCACGGAGGGGGATGAGATCGAGGTCTACTTCGACAGCGGTGGCGGCTCGGAGACCACGACCGTCCGCGTGGCGCCCACCGGCGGGATCAGCAACGGCGAGTGGCACCACCTGGTCGTGACGTTCGACCGCAACGAGACGGCCACCGGCGAGCTCAAGGCCTACCTCGACGGCACCCTCGCCCAGGCGTGGGACCAGTTCAACGATCAGATCGCCGACAGCCCGACGGCTCACTTCACGATGGGCATCGCTCGCACGGATGGCAGCCAGCAGATGTGGGGCGAGGTCGAGGGCTACCTTGACGAGGCCGGCGTCTGGCTGCGGGGCCTGACGAGCGCCGAGGTCACGGAGCTCTACAACGGCGGGGCGGGCTTCAACCCCTTCGCCCCGGTCGTGGCCCAGTACGGCAACGCCATCGAGGTGACGGCCTCCTCGGAGCTGGAGCTGCTCGACGGCGGGCTCTTCGAGGTCGGCGCCCTGACGATCGGCAGCGGCGTGCTGAGCGTTACGGGCGAGGAGGGCACGATCCTGCTCACGGACGGCCTGGCGGCCGGGCCCGGCGGCGGCATCGACGTCGCCGACGGCGTGACGGTGCTGCCCCGCCGCTACGACGACGGCGGGGCCACGCTCACCTTCGAGAAGACCGGCGGCGGGATGCTCTTCTTCGACGACCTGGCCGCGACAACCGCCGACGCGGGCACGACGTTCCGCCTGGGCGGCGGCTCGGTCGCCATCTACTGCACGGAGACGACCAGCACGCTGCCGAACGCGGAGTTTCTTCTCGACGGCGGCTCGCTGCTCCTGACCAGCGTCGACGGCAACGACTTCACTCTCGGCAACCTCCTCAGCGTCGCCGGCGGCGGCGGCGGTATCGAGGCGCGCGTCCTGGGCGACGGGCTGCCGGGTGTGAACGCCGTCATCGCCGGCCCCGTCGAGGTGCCCGACGGCGCTACGCTGAGCTTCACCACCGCCGACGACTACAGCATCCGCCTGGACGGCGACATCTCCGGCGACGGCGGCCTGGCCGTGAGTGGCACGGTCGACGCCAACGGAGCGATCAATGTTGACGGGCACGTCTCGATCGACGGCGACCTCGTCGGCGCCGATTCGATCTTTGCCGACAGCTTCACCGTCAACGGCACGGCGAACGTGGACGACTATGTGGACGTCACGCTCGCCAACCTCAACGGGGACGTGACCATCGGCGGCGAGCTGTACTGCGTGGCCAGTCTGAACGTCTCCGGCGGCGACTCGACCGTCGGCGGGCCCGTGTCCGTGGACGACGTCCTGACGATCACCGGCGGGTCCCTGCATGGCCAGGGAATGGTCGAAGTATTCACCAGCGTCGACGCCAACGGTGGGGCCCTGACGGCCGACGGGCTGCTGATCACGCCCGTCCTCAACGTCACCGGCGGCACGGTGACCGCCGCCGGCGGCATCGACGACATGGTCATCGAGGCGATCGCCGTCAGCGCCGGCGAGCTGAACCTGCCGAACACCGGGCTGACCGTGCCGCTCCTGACGGCGACCGGCGGGGCGGCGAACGTCAGCGGCGACCTGAATGCCGGCGAGCTCCGCGTCGTCGGCGGCACGCTCACCGTCGGCGGGCGCCTCAGCGTGGACCACACCGGCCCCGACGACTCGAGCAACTTCACGCTGGACGACGGCGGGCGCCTGATCGTCAGCGACCCCAACGCCCTGGCGGACATGCCGAACTTCACGGTGGCCAACACGGACGCCCCGGCCTGGCTGAGCCTGGACGGGACCGGCATGAACGTCCTGCCGGTCATCACCGTCGTCAGCGGCGCGCTGCTCGACGGCAACACGACCGGCGCGGTCTTCGCGGGCGCCAGCATCTACGACGCCAACACCATGCCGGACGTCAACGTCGTCCTGCACGACGGGGCCGTCTTCGGCGGGACGCTCGCCCCGAACACCTTCGACCTCGGCTCGCTGGCGCTGGACGACGCCAACGGCGACCGCCTCATGCGCGCCATCATCGGCGGCGACGACGGCGAGGACATCAAGCTCGGCGACGACGCGGCGGACAGCGACGACATCTACCGCGCGGCCGCGTTCGGCCCGTGGACCGTCGGGCGCTTCGTCGGCACCATCGAGGAAGGCACGCTGGGGCAGGGCCTCGAGATCGACCTCAACGGGCGGACGGACGTCGAGATCGAGCTGCTGGCCAGGTTCAAAACCACCAACACGGACACGGGCGTGAACTTCGTCGGCGCGGGGAAGGTCCGCTTCACGAACACGCCGTTGCCGTCGGGCTGGGATGTGATCACGCGGACCGGCCCGGACGACGGCAGCATGATCAACGACGTCATCCTGGAGCTGGACGCCGCCTCGGTGTACGACGGCAAGACGATCAAGGCCTCCAACGGCATCGTGCAGCTCAACTCCAACGAGGCCCTCAACGCCGACGGCACGCTGACGCTGATGGACGGGGCGAGCCTCATCTTCGACGACGAGGACGACAGCGCCTCGGGCAACAAGCCCAGCCGCGGCACGATCAACGTCGGCGCCGGGGCGATGGTGTACGTGAGGCACACCGGCAAGTTCGCGGCGGACGCGACGTACAACTGGGAGCCCGGGGCGATCCTGGCCTTCCGCTGCCAGAACGTCGACAAGGACGCCGACAACTGGCCGACGAACGTGCACTTCGTCTTCGCCCACAACACCGGCTGCGACGCCTGGCCCGAGCCCGGCTTCACCGTCTCGGACGGGGCGTACATGATCGCTCGCGCCGGGGCCAACGCCAAATTCGACGAGGGGATCGGCGCGCGCGCCGCCGCGGGCGCCCAGCCGGGCGACACGGTCGGCGTCGCCGCACCGACCGACACGGACGGCTCGCGCCGCTACTTCAACTTCGACGACCCGTTCGACCTGCGGTTCGAGTTCGACGGGAACACCCACGCCCTGAACCTGATCATCGGCAGCGACGAGCCGATGACGACCATCGTGGACAACTACGACGCGAACCGCATCGTGCTGCCCATGACCGGGTATGTCCGCCCGCGACGGACGACCATCGTCGGCGACGTGCACGTCCGCAGCGGCGAATTCCTCATCGACATCGACGACGCCGAGGCCACGCAGGACGGCTTCGGCGACGTCTTCCGCGCCGGCACCATCTACGGCTACAACGACGACGCCGACATCCGCTTCGAGCGGGCGGACAACTTCAACAACGCCGACGTCTTCGGCGACGGCGAGACGCGGTCCGTCCTCGGCAAGATCGTCTGGCGCGGCGACGAGGTGTACGTCGACGAGGACGAGTACTTCGGCAGCGCCCTGGTGGACGGGACGTTCGCCGAGGAGATCGTGGTGGGCCCGAAGGCCCGCATCGTCATGCGGATGACCGCCACCGACGAGGTCGCCAAGCCGTGGGGCAGCGACTTCAGCGGCGATGGCAACTGCCGCATCATCACCCAGCCGTTCGTCATCGAGGCGACGGACGCCAACTGGGCCTACAACTACAACCTGCGGACGATCCGCCACGAGGGCAGCGGGAACAACCACTACTTCTTCCCGGACATCACCCTCCAGGAGGGCGCGGTGCTGGGCATGCGGGCCCAGAACACCACGAACTTCGTCAACCTGCTCTTCGACGGCAACGCGGGCACGACGCTGCACGTCACCGCCCAGGAGAACGGCGACGACTTCCACGTCCTCGACGCCGTCAGCAGCGGCGGCGACCGCGTCTGGACCGTCGGCGAGAGCGCCCAGGGCCTGGTGAACCACAACCTGCTCGGAAAGCTCGGCGACGCCAACGGGGCCTTCCTGATCAACGCCGTCGCCGGGCGCATCGTGATGGACTACAGCGCCACCTACGCTCCCGGCACGGTCGTCGAGATGCGGGGCGGCGGCTTCGGCTTCAAGGTGCCCTACCAGGACGACGACGGGATCGTCCAGCCCACCGTCCTCGAGATCACCGACATCCCCTTCACCGTCTACGACGACGGGCTGCCCACCAGCATCGACGGCGTCCTGGCCTTCGACCGCCAGCAGGCGACCGCCGGCCCGGACGAACGCGTCGAGGGCATCGTCGTCTTCCGCGACGTCACCATCGAGGCCGGCGCGAGACTCCAGTTGGACAAGGTCGACCAGGCGCTCGCCGTCGTCGACCTGAAGTTGGAGAGCGCGGCGTACATCGACGAGAACGACAACACCAGCAACTGGTTCCTGGGCGACGTGACGATCGTCGGCGGCGGCGGGGCCACCCTCACGTTCGAGGGCGGCACGGACTCCACGCGGATCCGGCGCATGATCGGCACGCTGCCCCCGGATCTGACGCTGGTCTACGACGCCGCGCCGACCGTCGTCTGGACGAACCAGGACGACGGGCTGAACCTCCGCGGGCTGGACCTCGGCTACGCCGACGGCTTCCGCCTCAACGGCGCGACGTTCCACATGCTGCGGGGCGGCGGGCCCACCATCGACCGCGAGTACGAGGGCACGCTGCTCTTCCAGGGCGACACCGGCGACGGGGCCGGGCCGAAGATCCTCCTCGCCACCTCCGGCGGCTCCTGGGGCGACAACCTGCGGATCGGGATCGGCGAGCCGAACACCCTCCATCGCGGCGACGACACCCAGGCGTCGGTCCTGGAGATCCGCGTGGACGAGAGCAGCACGCCTTTCACCTCGACGTACAACAACGAGCTCCGCGTGATGCCCGACAGCTACGCCTGGCTCGCCAGCCGCACCGTCAGCGGCACGGGCAACTCCGCCGGGCAGGTCGCCGTGCCGAACCTGAGCATGGCGGGCGGCTCGACGCTCTTCCTGGCCGAGGATAACGGCATCGCCATCACCGTCGGCGGCGCGCTGACGGGCGACGCGGCCATCGGCGCCGACGAGAGCGACAAGGCCTTCCTCGGCGACTTCAGCGGATCGCACACGCTGACCGTCTTCGGCAGCGACCCGGCCGTCTTCGCGGGCGGGCAGGGCAACCTGCAGGTGCTGGGCGCGATCTCCACGGAGGGCCTGACCATCGAGATGCAGACCAACGAGGACGGCTCGCCGAGGTTCCTGCGGTTCCTGTCCGGGTCGAGCCTGACCTCCGACGAGGTCACGCTGGACTCGAACGGCCTGTCCGGCGTGGAGTTCCAGGCCGGCTCGACGGTGAACGTGGGGCGCCTGACGTTCAACAGCGGCGCGTTCCAGGTCGACAGCGGCGTGGCGGTGGTTACCGGCAACGCCGAGTTCAACATGCCCATGACGCTGCGTGACGTGGACCTCACGCTGAGCGCCGGCGCGGTGAACGACGCGCTGACGGTCGAGACGGCCCTCGGCGGGAGCCCCGACTGGACGGTGAACGGCCCGAACGGCGACTTGGTCGTCCGGGGTCTTGACGCGGCCCTGGCGGGCTCCTACGCGCTCGACGGCGGGCGCCTGACGGCCCTCATCGACGGCGACGCCGACGCGGCGGCGCCCCTGGCCGTCTACGGGGAGTCCCAGCTCCACGTCGATCGGCAGAGCGACGCCGGCGGAACCGGCAAGACGATCTCCTTCGGGCAGCTCGTCCTCGGCTTCAGCACTCCGGACCCCGTCCTGAGCGTCACCAGCGCCAACGGCTACGGCGTGGCGTTCTCCGACACGGTCGTCGATACCGGCAACATCGGCATCGTCGACGTCGTCAGCGCCGGCACGGTCGTGGACCTCGGCCCGGCCGAGATCCGCGGCACGGACATCCTCGAGATCGATGCCAACGACGGCTCGACCGTGAAGGTCGGCCCGCTGACGGGCGGGGCGGGGACCGTGCTCCAGTTCGGCACCAGCTACGTGGGCAGCGGGCGCCCGAGCGGCACGATCGAACTGAGCGACTCGACCGCCTGGGGCGGCGAGGTCCGCATCGACCACGGCTGGCTGCGCCTCGACGAGGCCCTGACGGGCTATCCCAGCATCAAGGTGAAGGGCGGCATCGACATCGCCGCGAACGACCTGTCGCTGGGCGACTACATGGCCGTGAACGTCAAGCTCTCCGAGAGCATGGCGAACGTGGTCGCCCCGGCGAGCTACGACGTGGGGGCCGGGGCAGTGCCCGGCCAGTTGGTCCTCAATGCCCCCGCCATCGACGCGAGCTTCGTCCAGAGCGACGGGCTCGGCGGGACGCAGACGATGCGCCTCGTCGAGGACGTGGGCGATCTGTACGGCTGGGAGGCCGCCGTCTGGTCCGCCTACGACGGCGCGGTCTACAACGCCAACCTCGAGATGGTCGGCGACATCCAGTTCGGCGAGGCGGGCGGCCTGGGCACGAACTTCGAGATGGCCGGCGAGATCATGGGCGCCGGCGACGCCGTGAAGGTCGGGCCCGAGACCGTCATCTTCAGCGGCTCGAACACCTACGACGGCAACACGCTCGTCCAGGAAGGCGTGCTGGTGATGCGCAACCTGTTCGCCTTCGGCGACGACGAGAACAACACCATCGAGCTGCTGGGCGGCACGCTCCGCGTGGAGGTCGCCGACGCGAACTTCTCGCCGGTGGCCGCCCCGAGCTACCGCCTGACGATGGACTCCAACAGCACGCTGGAGCTGGCCGCCAACGGCGCGAACCTCGCCGACGTGGTCGTCGGCGACGGCACGCTGATGCTCAGCGCGTCGATGCAGGGCGCCACGCCCCCGACGGAGCCCATCACCGGCACGCTGCGGATCAACACGCCGGAGGTCCACGGCGACTACGCGGTGGCCCTGAACGGGACCATCCAGGCCGACGTCAGCAGCCTCGTCCACAGCGTCGCGGACGTGGCGGACAGCCCGCGGTTCGTGGTCGCCGACGGCGAGACGCTCGAGATCGACGGGGCCGTCACGCTCGGCGGCGACCGGACGTGGGACGTGGTGGCCGGCACGGTCAACTACAGCGGCGGTATCACGATCGGCGCCGAGCTGACGAAGGCCGGCGCCGGAACGCTCGTCCTGGGCGGCAGCAACAGCATCGACGCCCTGCGCACGCAGGCGGGCTCGGGCGGCACGGTGGTGGTGGCCACGGTGGCCTCCGCGCCGACGAGCGCCCTGGTCGAGGCCGGCAGCGTCTACTCCGCGGCGATGGCGGACCACACCTACGGCGAGGTCAGCGCCCTGTCGACGGGCGTGCTGGCCCTGCCGACCGGCGTCGTCGTCGAGAGCACCACCACCATCGACCTCAGCGGCTCGACGGGGCTGAGCCTCGGCGCGCTCGGCGGCGCGACGTTCCGCGGCACGCTGATCCCGGGCACGGACGGCACGGAGCGCCACTACTACCTCGGCGGCGGCGGGGGCGAGCTGAGGCTCGAGTCCGTCCTGGCCGATCACGACGGCAACACGAGTGTCCACTTCGGCTGGGACACGGCGAACGACCCGGTTCCGGCGGGCACGGCCGTCGTGGCGGCGACCAACACCGTCACGGGCGACGTGAACGTCTACATGCCCGTGACCTACGCGACGGGCACCACGCCGTTCGAGGGCGTGGATCCGGCCGCCGACCGGTGGATCACCGTCCACCCGGGCGGCCTGCTGGACCTCAACAGCACCGCGGCACGCCAGGACAACATCCGCAGCCTGGGCGGATCGATCGCGAACACCGGCGGGGAGCTGTCCGCGGCGGCCATCCAGGCCATCTGGCAGACGGGCGACTACATCATCGGCAGCGACGCCGGCGGCGCGACGACCTACGCCGACGGCGGCTTCGTCCGCGTCAACGCCAACCTGATCAAGATGGGGACGGACACGGCCATCCTGGGCGCCCCGGGCGTGGCGGGCGCGTCCCAGAACGCGTACGGCAGCGACATGGACGGCATGGGCGCGCCGGGCGAGACGGTCGTCCAGGGCGGCGTGCTGGTCGTCGGCGACACCTCGTCGCTGGGCGGCAGCCGGACGCTGGACATCCACGACGGCGCGGCGGTGAACGTGACCGCCGACGGCACGTGGGGCGGCATGGTGCAGCTTGCCGGCACGCTGGACATCCCGACCGGCGTGACGCTCGACCTGAGCGCCGCGGGCGTCGGGCTGATCCTGCCGGATGACCCGAACGCCGTCGTCGCCTTCACGGGCGGCGGCACGCTGGACCTCGGCGGGCTGAGCGGCAGCACCATCGACGGCAACGGCATGGTCGAGATCCGCGACGGCGGGACCCTCCGGGCCCGCGTGAGCGGCCCCTCGGCCGTGCGGCCCTTCGTGCTGCCCGAGGGCGCCACGGTCGAGCTGAGCTGGGACGGCAGCCCCGAGAGGCAGATCGGCGTGGTGTACCCCGACGCGAACGTCCGGATCGTGGCCACGGCCAACTCCGGCACGTCCGGCGTGCACAGCAACGCCGGGGAGGTGCTGGACCTGCGCGTCGACGGCGCCGCCTGGCTCGCCGATCCGGACGCCGTGCTGTCTCCCACCAAGCCCTACCGGATCTACGTCGGCGACGCGGGGCAGGGCTTCTTCGGCATGCGGTACAGCACGAGCCACCCGGAGGACCTCCAGCAGATCCTCACCCCGACGGTGGCCGACGGCAACACGCTCTACCACCCCGTGGCCTACATCGAGAAGACCGGCCCCGGCGACTTCTACACCGGGCGCACCCTGTTCACCAACGATGCCGACGGCGGCAAGCCCTACTGGCTGATCCGCGAGGGCGACGTGGGGCTCATCCACAACGGCACCGTGCCCGACGCCCTGGGCGCGACGGCGGCCGAGTGGCTCGCCAGCCTCAAGCACCCCCGCATCGCGGCCAAGCACCTCGAGGGTATCGAGGTCAGCAGCGGCGCGAGCCTGAGCTGGTACGGCGACATCGGCTTCCTGCCGGATACGCTCTGGCGAACGCCGGAGAACGCCCATGAGGACGGCAACGGCTGGAACCCAGGCGAGTTCCTCTTCGAGGACGGCGCGGGCCTGTACGGGCGCGTGAGGAACGGCGTGACGCGGACGAGCTTCGAGCCCCGTCTGCTGACGCTGGGCTTCCGGGACGGCGCCGACGTGTACGTGGCCTATCCGACGATCCAGGCGACCGCCGGCACGCCGACCCTGCGCCTGGGCGGCGACATCGACCTGCGCAGCGGCGTGGACGCCAATACGCTCAACCCGTTCGGCTCGACGTACCACGCGGTCATCGACAGGCCCGGGCGCGTGCAGTTCACCGGCGACCTGCCGGGCGCCAAGCCGATCGACAACTTCGAGACCCTCACCATCGAGCGAGGCACGGCGGTGATCTCCCTCTCTCACACCGTCCTGACCGAGACGACCATCGAGCCGGGCGGCACGCTGGAGCTGAACTCCGGCGGCGTCCTGACCTACCCCGGCACGGTGCACAACGAAGGGCTGGTGCACGCGGCCAGCGGCGACAACGACATGTCGGCGATCCACATGACCAGCACGGTCGGCTCGGCCATCACGCCGAACAGCCTGGCCGGGTCGTACCACGGCGACTACGACGTGCAGCAGTTCCACGACCCCTCGGTGCGGGACTTCCTTCCGGCGTTTGAGAGCCTGACCGACCCCGACGGCGACTCCGCGACGCTCAACAGCGTGGAGGAGTTCCTCATCGCCGAGTCGCCCGAGGTTCAGCAACTCCTGACGGTGGACCTGAACTTCGCGAGCACCAGCGGGAATCCGTTGGGCGGCGCCGGCGTGACGGTGCCCGGCGGCAACGACGACCTCGTGGCGTTCTGGGAGGGCCAGATCCACGCCCCGAACACCGGGACGTACGCGTTCTCCACGGAAAGCGACGACGGCTCGTTCATGGCCATCGACGGCGAGATCGTCGCCGACAACAACGAGTTCCAGGGCATGCTGGAGCGCGGAGGCACCGTCGAACTGGAGGCGGGCTGGCACGACGTGCTCATGGGCTTCTACGAGGGCGGCGGCGCCGCCGGGTTCATCGCCCGGTGGGCCAGCGTCGACGCCAACATCCCCAGGAGCGTCATTCCCATCACGGCGTTCCGCACCGTGGTCCCGTTGGGGCGGATCCAGGTCGATCCTGCCGCGAGCCTGACGCTCGGCAGCTTCACCGACATGGGCGACGTCCTCGTGCAGGGCGACATGTCGATCCTCGCCGACAGCACGACCGACGGGCTGACGATCGCCGCGTCCGGCACGCTGGATCTCGGCGCGAACACGCTCGACGCCAACGTGGGCACGGTCCTCGGCACGCTGCGAGGCAGCGGCGCCACCGCGTCGTTCGGGACACTGACCCTCGACGGCGCGCCGACCATCGACCTCGCCGGCGGCAGCGTCAACGCCGACCACGCCGTCCTGGCCACCAGCCTCGCCTTCACCCCGGCGGACCTGGCGACGTTCCACTTCGACACGATGACGGTTCGGAGCGGCACGACGATCGTCGAGCCCGCCTCCACGCTGCACGCCAACACCGTCCGCGTCGCGTCCACGCTGTCGCTCAACGGCGGCGACCCGGCCATCGGCGCGCTCGTCGTCGAGGACGGCGGGACGGTCGAGCTGAACGACGGCACGTACGCCCAGACGACCGCCGTGACGGACAGCGGGCTCGTCCGCGCGGCGACCGGCCTGGTCGACCTCAGCGGGACCGTCATCAACGGCGGCCTGGCCCCGACCGTGCCGCCCACCGTGGGGCTGGAAGGTCACTACACGTTTGACGACCCGGCCAACCTCGCCGGGGACTTCGCCGGCGCCGACCACAGCGGCACGATCGTCGGCGACCCCGAGTACGACGCCGGCGGCGTGATCGGCGGGGCCCTGCGGATGGACAGCAACGACGCCCTCGTCAACTTCGACGCGGCGATCGGGGACGCGTCCGCCGAGGACTTCTGGCACCCGGCGAACACCACGCGGACCTTCTCCGCCTGGTTCAACCAGACCGACAGCAACGGCCCCCAGATGCTCATCGACGAGGGCGGCAGCACCAACGGCTTCGGCGTCATGCTCGATGACGGCGTGCTGAAGGCCCGCGTCAAGGGCGGCACGCCGTTCGCGAACCTCGAGGGCCCGGCGGTCGGGCCCGGCTGGCACCAGGTGGTCCTGCTGTGGGACAGCCCGGACTTCAAGCTCTACCTCGACGGCGAGCTGGTGGACGAGGTCACCGACGCCCTCGACGGCGGGCCGGTCCCCGACCACAGCAACCAGCCCTCCATCGGCACGGCCGGTCAGTCGGCCTTCAACAACCTGACCTCCTCCGGGGCCATGGGCGCCCTCGTGGGGCTGGTCGACGACGTCCGCGTCTACACCGGGGCCCTGCGGGAGAGCGACATCATCGGCGGGCTCTTCGGCGAGACCTACTGGATGGGCGACATCCAGGTCGACGCGAACGTGACGATGCGGCTGGGCGGCTTCAGCCAGGTCCACAGCGTCACGCCGCAGGGGAGCCTGGAGGTGCTCGGCGGCATGAACACCGCCACCCGGCTCACGATCCCCGACGGCGGCACGATGAGCCTGGCCGACGGCGCGTCGCTGGACGTGGGCTCCGGCGCGGTGGCCGGCTCGTTGGCCGGCACGGGCGCGGGCTCGATGAAGTTCGGCGACCTGGCCGTCCCGGCCGGGGGCTCGCTGAGCCTGGGCGACAAGTCCCTGGACGCCGCGTCCGCCACGGTGGCCGGCTCGCTGGTCGGCTCCGGCGCGGGCACGGTGACCTTCGGCGACGTGAGGATCGAGGGCGCGGCCCCGGTTGTCGACCTTGGCGGCGCCCCGCTGGAGGCCGATGCCGCGACCATCGCCGTCGACGGTTTCGCGTTCGACGGCGCCCTGGCCGGGCGGTTCGGCACGCTGAACATGTCCGGCCCGGTCAGCGTCGCCATCGAGCAGACCGGCGACGTCCAGGCCGACACGGTGAACATCGACAGCAAGCAGACGCTCGTCCTGCGGGGCGGCGCGACGGACATCCAGACGATCAACAACGACAACGTGCTGCACGCCGAGAGCGGCGTGAACGACCTGAGCGGCACGGTCATCGTCGGCGCGGTCGGCGTCGTGCCCCAGCCCGGCAGCGTCGAGGTGCGCTACGCCTTCGAGGGCAACGCCGACGACGCCAGCGGCAACGCCCGCACCGGCGCGGTCACCGGGGCCATCTTCGTCCCCGACGGCGCCGTCGGCGGGGCGCTCCAGTTCGACGGCACGGATGACCTCGTCACCGTCACGGGCTGGACCGGCATCCTCGGCACGACGCCCCGGTCCCTGTCCGCCTGGGTCAAGACGACCAAGACCGACGCCGGGATCATGAACTGGGGCACCAACACCGCCGGCCAGAAGTGGACCTTCCGCACCCAGACCAGCAACGGTCAGGCCGGGGCCATCCGCGTGGAGGTCAACGGCGGCTACCAGGTCGGCGACGTGAATGTCTGCGACGACGAGTGGCACCACGTGGCGGCCGTCTTCCCCGACGGCGGCACGAACGTCACCGACATGCTGCTCTACCTGGACGGCGAGCTCCTGGGCATCAGCGCCAACCAGGGCCAGGCCATCGACACCGTGGCCAACGTCGACGTGCGGATCGGGGGCGACTACAACACCGCGCACTTCTGGGACGGCCTGATCGACGAGGTAGGCATCTGGAGCACCGCCCTGACGGCCGAGGAGATCCGGGCCCTGGCCGGCTGGCGCGGCGGCTACGTCCAGGTCGACGCCGGCGCGACCCTGAAGGTCAAGGGCTTCAGCGACCTCGGGACGATCGCCGTGGATGGCCTGCTGGAGCTCGGCGAGGCCGGCGGAAGCTGCACGAAGGTCGAGATCGGCCCGGCCGGCGTGGTGGAGATCGGCGACAACGAGCTGGTGATCGCCGGCCAGCCGCTGGCGGACCTGCTGGGCGACATCCGCTCGGCCTACAGCGGCGGGGCCTGGGACGGCCCCGGCATCCGCAGCAGCGTGGCGGCGGCCCAGCCCGACGACATCGGCATCGCCGCGGTCGCCGGTGCCGACGGGGTCACGCTGAAGGCGGCCCTGATCGGCGACGCCGACCTCAGCGAGGAGGTCGGGCGCGAGGACTTCCTGGCCCTGCGGAGCTCGTTCGACGGCCCGGCCGACTGGGGCGGCGGCGACTTCAACTACGACGGCGAGTCGAACTACGTCGACTACATCCTGCTGAAGCGGAACATGGGCCGGACCTACTCCGGCGGCGGCGGGGGCGTCCCCGAGCCGGCGACGCTGTCGCTGGTGGCCCTCGGGCTGCTGGCGGTGGTCCGCCGCCGGCGGCGTCGTCGGTAGGCCGGGCCGGCCACCTGCCTGCCGGATACCGCGCGGGCGGTCCCGATCCCTCGGGGCCGCCCGCGTCCATTGCGCCGAGCGGGCAGGCGACTCGCGCCCCTTGCCGCGGACCCGCCGGCGGCGGACTCCTGGTCTACGATCAGGTGCGCAGTTCCCGGTTCGCCTCTTCGATCGCGGCCGTGCAGGAGGACGGTCTCCTGTGTCGGTGGTCAACGGAACGAACCGGCCCACGTCGGGGCGAACGAGAAGTCCAACCGGGCTGGAACTTCAGATTCTCTGTGTTTTTTCGTTGACAAATAGCTTTCTCGA
>CAZXOC010000063.1:0-29751 GCA_964642165.1 uncultured Planctomycetaceae bacterium
GAGATGGGGCGCGGGGGAAGAGACGGGCGTTGGGGAAGAGACGGTTTTTGGGGAAGACACGGTCGCACACTCCGCGACCGTGGCACACGGGACCGTGGGACACGGGACCGTGACACCCGCGGCGCGGACAGGCGGCGGGGACAGGCAGCGGGGACAGCGGCGGGCAAGCCCGCCCGCTACACAGCCATACTGGGGACGGTGACGCCTACGGCGCGGCGCCTAAGAAACGACCCGCTCGAACGTCACAGGACTGACGGCGGGGCGCGGCGGCGACGTCGCGGGAACCGTCCGGCCGCCCGCGCGTCCAAGTCAGGGTGGAGGCCGGTGTGTGCGCCGGCCGCCCCAAGGATAAGGAGACCTGTCATGCGCATCGATCGAACCGGACTGTACGTGCTCGCCGCGATCGCCCTGCTGCTGGCCCCGTGCGCCGCCGAGGGGCGCGCCGTCACGCAGGGGAGGCTCGACGCCATCGGCGAGGGCAACAAGCAACTGGGCCCCTGCCCGCTGAAGCACACCGACGTGACCGTCTCGATCTCCGGGCCCGTCGTCTACGTGTCGGTCACGCAGAAGTTCGCCAACCCGTTCCAGGAGAAGATCGAGGCGGTGTACACGTTCCCGCTGGGGGCAGACGCGGCCGTCAACGAGATGATGATGGTCATCGGCGATCGCCAGATCCTGGGGAAGGTCAAGCCGCGCGAGGAGGCGCGGAAGGTCTACGAGCAGGCGAAGGCGGCCGGGCACGTCGCCGGGCTGCTGGACCAGCAGCGGGCGAACATCTTCACGCAGGCCGTCGCCAACATCGAGCCGGGCGAGGCGGTCGAGGTGACGATCGGCTACACCCAGACGCTGAAGTACGAGGACGGCACGTACCGGTTCGTCTTCCCGATGGTGGTGGGCCCGCGGTTCATTCCGTCGGCCCCGCCGCCGCCGACGGTCGCGCCGGCGGTCCGGCGCCGCGGCGCCGCCCCGGCGGTCGCCCCGCCGGTTGCGCCGCCGGCCCCGGTCGCCCCGGCCGTGCCCGACGCCGGCAAGATCACCCCACCGGTGACCCCCAAGGGCACGCGGGCGGGGCACGACATTGCCATCCACGGCTGGATCACCACCGGCGTGCCGATCCGCTCCATCGAGGCCCGCCTGCACGAGGTCCGCTTCGACTGGCTTCGCAAGGACCACAGCCGGGCCAAGTTCGAGCTGGTGGGCAAGAAGACGCTGCCCAACAAGGACTTCGTGCTGGAGTTCTCCGCGATGTCGGACCGCATCGAGGACGCCGTGCTGGCGCACACGGACGAGCGGGCGGGGTACTTCCTGCTGATGCTCCAGCCGCCGAAGAAGGTCCAGCCGAAGGAGGTCCGCCCGCGGGAGCTGATCTTCGTGATCGACACGTCGGGCTCGCAGAAGGGCTTCCCGCTGGAGACGAGCCAGGCCATCGCGCTAAAGGTGATCCGGGAGCTGCGCGAGCGGGACACGTTCAACGTGATCGCCTTCGCCAACAGCACGAGCCTCTGCTGGGACGCGCCGGTGGCGAACACGCCGGAGAACCGCGAGAAGGGCCTGGCGTTCGTGGGGGCCCTCAAGGCCGGCGGCGGCACGCGGATCGACAAGGCCATCACCGCCGCCCTCGAAGGCGAGCACGACCCGCAGAAGCTCCGCATCGTGGCGTTCTTCAGCGACGGGCTCATCGGGCACGACCTGTCCGTCCTCGACCAGGTCCGCAAGAACGCCAAGACCACCCGCGTCTTCGTCTACGGCACGGGCAACAGCGCCAACCGCTACCTGCTGGACAACATGGCCCTCTTCGGGCGCGGCGAGGCCGACTACGCCCTCAAGAAGGAGGAGGCCGACCGCGTCGCGCGGACCTTCTACAGCCGCATCGACGCGCCCGTCCTGACCGACATCGAGATCGACTGGGGCGAGCTGGCCGATCGGGTCGAGCTGGCGGAGGCCTACCCCCGCCCGCTGCCGGACCTCTTCAGCGCGCGCCCGGTCGTGGTGAAGGGGCGCTACAAGCCCGGGAGCTCCGACGCGAGCGGCACGATCACCATTCGCGGGCGCACCGGGGCGGGTGACTTCTCGCGCCGCGTGGCGGTGACGCTGCCGGCGAAGGAGGGCGCCCACGGCGCGATCGCGGACGGCTGGGCGCGGGCGAAGGTGGCGGACCTGATGTCGCGGGACCTCCAGGGCGCCCAGAGCGGTAAGCCCAACCCGGGCATCAAGGAGGCGATCACCGCGCTCGGCGTGAACTACCGGCTGGTGACGCAGTACACGAGCTTCGTCGCTGTGGAGCGGAAGCGCGTCACGAAGGGCGGCAAGGCAGTCACCGTCGAGGTGCCCGTCGAGATGCCCGAGGGCATGAGCTACGAGGGCGTCTTCGGCAATCGCCTCGGGCGGCCGAACCAGGCCCGGGCGCTGGCCCTGTTCTCCGTGGCGGGGCGCAGGCCGGGGGCCTCGGCGGCAGGTACTCGGGGGCGATCGACCTTCGGAGGGGCCATGGGGTCCATCGCGACGCCGGCGCTCACCCCCGTCCCGGCGCCGACCAAGCCCGGGGCGCTGGCCCTGCCCCGGCCGCGCTTCGTCGGCACGCCCAAGCAGGTGCCCCCCGGCACGCGGATCCGCCCCGGCTCCCATCGCCCGCACGGCGAGTACATCATTCCCAAGGGCGTGACGAACGTCGCGCTGGGCAAGCGCGTCACCGCCAGCGACGCGACGCCCGTCGTCGGCACGGTGGCGGCGATCACCGACGGCAACAAGGAAGCCCGCCAGGACACCTACGTCGAGCTGGGGCCCAAGGTCCAGTGGATCCAGATCGACCTGGGCAAGCCGCACGCGATCCAGGCCCTCGCCGTCTGGCACGAGCACCGCGACGCCCGCGTCTACCACGACGTGGCCATCCAGATCGCCGACGACAAGGACTTCACGAAGAACGTCCGCACGGTCTTCAACAACGACCACGACAACACGCTCGGCCTCGGGGTGGGCAAGGACTGGGAGTACTTCGAGACGAACCGGGGCCTGGTGGTGAAGCTCAAGGGCATCCGGGCCCGCTACGTGCGGCTGTACAGCAACGGCTCGACGGCCGACGACCTGAACCGCTACACGGAGGTGGAAGTCTACGCCCCGCCGGCAAAGTGACGGGCGCGCGAAGCAGACGCGGCCGCAGGCTTCGCGGCCGTGGGACCCGAGATGTCGGTGTCGCTGTCGGAGGCGGCGCTCAGCGGCGGCGCCGGCGCACCAGCGCAGCCAGCGCCCCCGCCGCCAGCAGGCCCAGCGTTGCCGGCTCGGGAACCAGCAGGTCCACCTCCGCGATCTGCATGCTGTTGGCCGCTCCGGCGTCCCGGAGCGTCGGGAAGATCACCCTGTAGCTCGTATAGCCCGTGCCGTTGGCGAACTCCACCAACTGGTTGTAGTGGACGTCCGGATCCATCGTAGCCCCTTTGTCCGTGTTGCGGCCCAGCGGCAGCTCCAGTTGCCCCTCCGAGACCAGCGTCCAGGTCATCGCGCCAGGATCGCCCGGGTCGTCGTTCGATCCCGCCAACTCATAGCTGGCGGGGTCGCGCACATCGGCGTCGTTAGCCGTGTACAGCCGCAGGCCGACCACCACGGAGGGGCCAGCCTGGGGCGTGACGATGAATCCGGAGCCGAGGTCCAGGAAGTTGAGGTGCTTGTCGGTCAGGTTGTCGATGACGTGCTCCACCGACTCGGCGGCCGGCGGGGGGCCGCTGCTGGAGTCGCCGTCGTTGACCCCGTTGACGAGGATGACCGGGTCGGTCGGCTGCGTGACGTCGATGATCGCCGCCCGGGCGGCGCCGCCCAACAGCACAAGAATCGCCGCCACGGCCAGCACGGTGGTTCGTCGTGAGACTGACATCGCCTCGCTCCTCCATTGGGTCCAGAGGACCGTAGATCCGTGAACTCTCTCCTGGGGGTTGCCCGCCCGCACACCCGGCGCGCGGACAAGCGCCCACCTCGGGGCAACCTCGGCATAACTATAACCGCAAAGGAGGATTCTGTCAAGGACTAGCGTGCAAACGCCCCGGCCCCGTGTGCGAGCAGGAATCCTGGCGGGCCTATGCGGCGGGGGTGCGGGGGAGGGTCGGCGGACGGGTCGGGCGGCCGGCGCGGGCGAGGATGGAATGAGCCGCTCCCCGACCCGGCCGGGACGGTCCCGCGGCGTGGCGCGCCGGAGAGGCCGCCGCGCGGGGCGACAATCCGTATTCGTCCATGCCAGATTCGATGGCGTCGACGTCCACGACGTGTCACCATTGTGTCAACTTTTTATCCGACTGACACAATCGCCTCCCATCGTTACCATAATTACTACTTGGAGTTACATATCCTATGCCGCAAGCGGCTTTTGGGAACTTCGGACAATCAGCCTCGCCCTCCGGAATCTACAAGCCGGCATCGGAAATCACCCCGCCGAAGCCGCCATGAGTCTTGATGGATCGTGTCAAGACCGTCCACGCCTCGCGCTTTTCAGGGCCTGGTTGAGGCTGACCCGGCCGCAGGGAACACCTCCCTCTTCCCCGCGAGGGGGCGGGAAGGGCCTGGTTCAATCCGGGCCTTCTCTGGGTAACACCGCGCGGCGTGATCGTGAAGCGGCGCAGCCGCTTCTCAGGCCCGAAGGGCCGGCGAGGATTTTGCCGGGGGCGTCAGCCCCCGGAAAGCCGCCTCCCCGAGCCGGAGCCCGGACGGGGCGGAAGATAACGCCTTTCATTCACGTTCCTTACGCCCCTTCGGGGCTGAGAGTGGATGGGCGCACCCCATCCGGGGGCTGACGCCCCCGGCCAAATCCTTCCCAGCCCTTCGGGCTTCCGGCAACGCGGCTCTGCCGCTTGGGAAGCGACACCGGCAGTGTTGCCTTCCGTTGAACCAGGCCGCGGAAAGGGCTTAGCGGGGGGCGTAAGCACCTGGAAAAGCGTGCCTTATGCATGGAGCCCCGAAAGGGCCACAGGAGTGTCCCGAGCGCGGAAGTGTTACCCTCGATTGAACCAAGCGCCGAACTCAGGGTGACTATAGCCGCAAAGAGCGATTCTGTCAAGGAGTAGCGTGCGAACTTCCCGGCCGCGGCCCCTCGCGACCGGACGCGGACGCTCAGTCCTTGACCGGCACGAGCTTGATCGCGCGGAGGTTCATCACGGCGAGGCCGGGCCTGGTCTTCGGCTTGACGGTCAGCGTGGCGCGGCCGGGCTTGGCGAGCTTGAGCTTGCCGAGCCGGACGGTGGCGAACTTCGTCCAGGAGCCGGTCTCCCGGATCGTGCCGGTGAGCTTGGCGTCGCCGACGGCGATCTCGCAGGTGCTGCCGCCGCTGCCGGCCTCGCAGGCGTAGGTGAGCGAGACGGCGAACTCGCCCGCCGCGGCGGCGTGGAAGTCCCAGCTCACCCAGTCCTTCGGGTTCATCCAGAAGCCGAGGCAGTTCTTGTCGGCCTCGAAGCGGACCTGCTGGCCGTGGGTCTGGGCGTCGGCGGCGCGGAAGGTGTAGCTGCCGTCGTCGGCGGCGCGGAGGAGGGCGGCGGTGACGTCCACCGTGGCGGGCACGTCCAGCACGACGACCGTGTCGACGGGGTCGGGCGCCTTGGCGGGCACGGCGACGACGACCCCGGCGTCCGTGCGCGTCGTCTTCAGGGGCGCTTGCTTCGCGTCGGCCAGCAGGTAGGCCTTGTGCACGTCGCTGGCCAGGCCGGGGGCGAGCAGCTTGCCGTCGGCGGGCCAGTGGAAGACGTGCAGGTAGAGGCGGCTGGGCCCGCTGCCCCGCGCGCCGGCGAGCTTCGAGGTGCACCGCCCCCACGGCAGGCGCTTGAAGACGCTCGCGTCGGTGCCGTAGATGCTCTCGCCGTTGACCTTCAGCCACGCGCCCATCTCGCCGAGGCGCTGGACGCTGGGTTGGGGAATGAGCCCTTCGGCGGTCGGGCCGACGTTCAGCAGGAAGTTGCCCCCCTTGGAGGCGATGTCCACGAGCTTGCGGAGCAGGTCGGTCGTCGTCTTCCAGTTGTGGTCGTGCTTCTTGAAGCCCCACGTGTTGTTCATGGTCATGCAGGTTTCCCAGTCGTAGCCGAGGCCCCGGGCGGGGATGCGCTGCTCGGGCGTGCCGTAGTCCCCGTCGTCGCGCTGGCGCTTGCCCACGCGGTTGTTGACGACGAGCCGCGGCTGGAGCGATCGGCAGAAGGCCTGCAGCTCGCGCCCCTTCTGGCGGTCCCACTGCTTGATCCACTCCCCGTCGAACCACATCACGCCGATCGGCCCGTAGTTCGTCAGCAGCTCGCGGACCTGGCCCTTGAGGTACGGGTGGTACTTCGGGAAGTTGGCCTTCTGGTCCGGGTGGTGCCAGTCCATGATGGAGTGGTAGAAGCAGAACCGCACGCCGTGCTTCTTGCAGGCGGCGGCGAGCTCCTTCAGGATGTCCCGCTTGAACGGCGTGGCCATGATGTCGTAGTCGGTCAGCTTGCTGTCCCACAGGCAGAAGCCGTCGTGGTGCTTCGACGTGATGACCATGTACTTCATGCCCGCGTCGGCGGCGAGCTTCGCCCAGGCGTCGGCGTCGAACCGGACGGGGTTGAACTGCGGCACGAGCGTCTCGTAGTCCTCGACGGGGATCTTCGCGCGGGCCATGATCCACTCGCCGATGCCGCCGATCTGCTTGCCCTTCCACACCCCGGCCGGAACGGCGTACAGGCCCCAGTGGATGAACATGCCGAAGCGCCCCTCGCGCCACCAGGCCATCCGCGCGTCGCGCTGCCGGGGGGTCTCCTTGAGGGGGTCGGCGGCTGGGGCCGGTTCCTGCGCCCCGCCCCGGGCCGCGCCCGCCCAGAGCATGCCGATTGCCGCCGCCCAACACGCCCATCTGCCGATGTGCCGTTTTCGCATGATCTGCCTCCTGCCACGCTCGGGGCCGCCAGGTGCGGCCGCCGGACGGGCGGCCTGTGCTGCGGCGTGCATGGTACCGCCAAGGCCCCCGCCGGTGCCATGACTTTGCGGGCGCCGGTCTCCGCGCGGCGGCCGCCGGGGCGCAGCCCAACAAACGCTTGCCAGCGGTCGGAAGCCAGGGGTATGCTCTGGCGACCGGCATCCGGGGCCGCGACCCGCGGTCCACGACGAAAGGAGCCATCATGCGCAACTGGCTGATCGTTTCGACGTGCTGCCTTGCGGCGGCGATGATCTCCTCGTGCCAGAAGGACGAGCAGCCGGGGAACGGCGGGAAGAAGCTCACCATTGCCGTCATTCCCAAGGGAACGACGCACAGCTTCTGGAAGTCGGTCCACGCCGGCGCGGTCAAGGCCGAGAAGGAGCTGCCCGACGTGAAGGTCATCTGGAAGGGCGCGATGAAGGAGGACGACCTGGAAGGCCAGACCAAGGTCATGGAGGACTTCATCGTTCGGGGCGTGGCCGGCATCGTGCTGGCCCCGACGCACCACGGTCCGGCGCTCCAGATCCAGGTGAGGAACGCGGAGAAGCGGAGCATCCCCACGGTGATCATCGACTCGGGGCTGGGCGGCACGGAGTGGGTCAGCTTCGTCGCGACGGACAACCGCAACGGGGGGCGGCTGGGCGGCGAGCACCTCGCCAAGCTGCTCGGCGGCAAGGGCAAGGTGGTGATGATGCGCTACCTCGAGGGCTCGGCCAGCACGGAGAACCGCGAGGCGGGCTTCCTCGAGGCCATCGCCAAGCACCCGGGCCTGGAGGTCATCAGCGAGAACCAGCGAGGCGGCGACATCGAGCGATCGATGAAGACGGCCGAGAACCTCATGCCCAAGCTCCGCGAGGCCGACGGCGTCTTCTGCCCCAACGAGACGTCGACCTTCGGGATGCTGCGGGCGCTGGAGGACGCGGGGCTGGCGGGCAAGATCAAGTTCGTCGGCTTCGACAGCAACCCGAAGCTGGTGGACGCGCTGCGCAAGAAGCTGGTCCACGGGCTGGTGCTCCAGGACCCGATCAACATGGGGTACATGGGCGTCAAGACGATGGTGAAGCATCTCAGGAAGCAGAAGGTCGAGCGGCGCGTGGACACGGGCTGCGGCGTGGCGACCCCCGAGAACATGGACGAGCCGACGATCCAGAACCTGCTGAACCCGAACTACAAGAAATGGCTGGAGGAGGATTGAGCGCGGCAGCGGGAAGCTCGGCCTCGGCGGCGGCGCGGCTGGAGATGCGGGGCGTCTGCAAGCGGTTCGGCGCCACCGTCGCCCTGGACGACGTGTCTCTGACGGTGGCCCCGGGGGAGGTTCACGCGCTGGTGGGCGAGAACGGCGCGGGCAAGAGCACGCTCATGAAGGTCCTCTCCGGCGCCCACGCCGCCGACCGCGGCTCGATGATCCTGGACGGCAGGGGCTTTCGCCCCCGGGGGCCCCTCGACGCCCGGCGCCACGGCGTGGCCATGATCTACCAGGAGCTGAGCCTCGCGCCCCACCTGACCGTGGAGGAGAACATCTCGCTGGGCATGGAGCCGACGTCGTGGGGGCTGATGCGCTGGGGGCAGGTCCGGCGGAAGGCCACCGAGGCGCTGCGGTACTTCGAGCACCCCGAGATCCGCCCGGACGTCCCCGTCCAGCACCTCTCGGTCGGCGCCCAGCAGCTCGTCGAGATCGCCCGGGCGCTCGCCGTCGGGTGCCGCGTGCTCGTGCTCGACGAGCCCACCAGCAGCCTCGGCCAGCGCGACGTCGAGCGGCTCTTCGAGCTCATCGGCGTCCTCAAGCAGCAGGGCAAGAGCGTCATCTACATCTCCCACGTCATCGAGGAGGTCCAGCAGGTCGCCGACCGCGTCACCGTCCTGCGGGACGGGCGGGTCGTCGGCACGCGCCGGGTCGCCGACGTCACGGCCGACGACATCGTCGCGATGATGGTCGGGCGAACCGTCGAGGAGCTCTACCCGCGATCCGGCCGGTCCCCCGGCGAGGTCGTGCTGGACGTCCGGGACCTCGCCGGCGAGACCAAGCCCGATTCGGTGAGCCTCTCGCTGCGTCGCGGCGAGGTGCTGGGCGTCGCCGGGCTCGTCGGGGCGGGGCGCACGGAGTTCCTCCGGGCGCTGTTCGGCCTGGCGCCCATCCGCCGCGGGGAGGTCCGCGTCGGCGTCTACCGCGGCTGGGCCAGCCCGCACCGGCGGTGGAGCCAGGGCCTCGGGCTGCTCAGCGAGGACCGCAAGGACGAGGGCCTGGCCGTCTCGCTGACCGTCGCCGACAACGTGACGCTCTCGAAGCTGACGGGCTTCGGCCCGCTGGGGCTGGTCCTGCCGAGCCGGCAGGAGGCCGCCACCCGGCACTGGATCGAGCGCCTGGACATCCGCTGCCGCAGCGCCGCCCAGCCGGTGGACGACCTGTCCGGCGGCAACCAGCAGAAGGTCGCCGTCGCCCGCATGCTCCAGCACGACGTGGACGTCCTGCTGCTGGACGAGCCCACCCGAGGCATCGACGTCGGCAGCAAGGCCCTGATCTACCAACTCATCGACGAGCTGGCCGGCGGCGCGTACGGCGCCGAGCCCAAGGCCATCCTCATGGTCAGCAGCTACCTGCCGGAGCTGATGGGCATCTGCGACCGGATCGCCGTGATGTGTCGCGGGCGGCTCGGTCCGGCCCACGCCGTCGGCGAGGTCACCGCGCACCAGCTCATGCTTGAGGCCACCGGACAGGAGACGGCGGCATGAGTCCGTTGTCGGCAGACGCCCCGGCCGCGGCGGGACGCGGCACGTGGAAGCAGGTCCTCATCAAGCTCGGGCCCCTCCTGGGGCTGGTCTTCGTCTACCTGCTGTTCGTCTTCATCGCCCCGCCGAGCTTCCGCACCACCCGGAACCTCGAGACCATCGCGCGCCAGACGACCACCGTGGCCATCGCGGCGCTGGGCATGACGCTGGTGATCATCTCGGCGGGCATCGACCTGTCGGTCGGGTCGATCGTGGCCTCCAGCACGGTCGTCATCGCCTGGCTGCTCGAGGGGACCTTCGGCGACCAGGTGCGGGCCTCCGAGCCGGCGATGCGGGTCTACGTCTACCCGCTGCTGTTCGCCCTGGCGACCATCGGCGTGGGCGCCCTGTGCGGGCTTCTCAGCGGGCTGCTGATCACCCGCCTGCGCGTCGTGTCCTTCATCGTCACGCTGGGCATGATGCTGATCGTCCGCGGCGCCGGCAAGGGCCTGGCCCACGAAGAGAAGATCATGGCCCCGGAGACGTGGCTGAACCGGATCCTGGAGACGCTGGGGCCGGATCAGCGATGGATGCTCCTGCCGGCCGGCGTGTGGGTCCTGATCTTCCTGGCGGTCCTCATGGCGGGCGTGCTGCGCTACACGCGCTTCGGGCGCCACGTCTTCGCGGTGGGCTCGAACGAGCAGACCGCGCGCCTGTGCGGCGTGCCCGTCAACCGCGTCAAGGTGATCGTCTTCACGCTCAGCGGGATGTTCGCCGGCCTGGCCGGGGTGATGCAGTTCTCCCGCCTCAGCGTCGGCGATCCGACGGTCGTCATCGGGCTGGAGCTCGAGGTCATCGCCGCCGTCGTCATCGGGGGGGCCAGCTTCGCCGGCGGCGAGGGCACCATCCTCGGCACCATCGTCGGGGCGCTGATCATGGGCGTGATCCGCTCCGGCTGCTCCCAGATGGACCTGCCCAACTGGGTGCAGGAGATCGTCACCGGCGGGATCATCATCGCCGCCGTCGCCCTCGACAACCTCCGCCACCGACGAACGACCTGAAGCCGGGAGCGCCGGTACGGCGGCTCAGGGCTTGGGGATTGTGGCTGCCCGCGAAGAGCGGTGCCCCCGCCTGCAGCAGAGCCGCCGCACACCCCGCGGACGGGATCGGCCCCGGGGAGAGAAGCTCATTCCCCGTGCGACGCGGGAACCCACCCGGCAGCCGTAGGGTCTAATACCGTGTCCTGAAGGGACGGGCCGGGCATGCGGGAGCCCGCCGCGGCGCGTGTGCCCTGAACGCGGGAAAGGACGTGTCCATGACCGTCACGAGGACTCTGTTGGCGCTGGTGCTGCTGGCATGTTCGCCGGGGGCGATGCGTCCGGCGCCGTCTGCCGCGGCCGGCGAGGAGCCCAGCCGGGCCCGCAAGAAACTTGGCGAGATAGAGCGTCTGGCGAACGCAGGGGGAGACAAAGAGGCGCTGGCGAAGCTTCAGGAGCTCCTTCACGCCATGCCGGCAGACGAGCGCATGCTCCGCTGGAAGACGGATCACCCGCAGAAGCACGGCCGCTTCGCGCGCGCGTGGCTCGTCGGGGGGCGGGTTGTCTTCACCGACCAGAGGGGCGAATTCGTCGGGCAACTCGACGCCAACAGCGGCAAGTTCGTGTTCGGCACGCCGAGGCCCGGGAGATCGTCGGTATCGGCCTCGTGGGTCTGCCCCACGGCGGACGGCAGGCACCTCCTGGCCCTGACGAGAGGGCGCGTATCCCTGGTGAACCTCCAGACCGGCCGAAGCCTGAAGTCCGTCGCCGGCAAGTTCGACCACCGGATCAGCCCGATCCCGTGCCCGGACGGTTTCATCGCCGTGCCCGGCTATCGGGCCCGCAGCATGGTGCGCATGACGTGGTCGGGCGAGCAGGTGTGGCAGTGCCCGCTGCCGGGCTACGTCATGGTGCATCCGGCCTCGCGCGGCTCGGTGGTGCTGGTCCAGACTCGTGGCGGCAGCTACGGCGGGCAGGCCACCAGCGCCGTCGAGATCGACTCCGGCCAGCGAATCTGGTCGGTCCGGACGAACGCCTACGGCAGAGGCGCCGCCATCGGCGATGGCACGGCGTATGCGGTCGAGACGGATCATTGGCTCTCGCCCGGCGGGACGGCCGGGCGCGTCATCTGCCGCGACCCACACACCGGCCAGCAGAAATGGGTCTATTCCGTGGACGGATCGATCCACCATCGCCCCCTGATCTGGAACGCTGGCCATCTGGTCTACGTGCTGTTCGGCACGGGGGACGTGGTGTGCCTGGCCGCCCGGTCGGGGGATGTCTGCTGGCGTTACCGCCTGCCGGCGGCACCCGCGCGGGATGAGGGGTCTTCCTACACCCCGCAGCGCGCCGTTCTGAGGCGCTACGGCCGGACGCTCGTCGTGCTGGATTGCCGCCACGTCGCCCACTTCCTGAACGCGGAATCCGGCAAGCCCCTGGCCAGCTTCCCCATCGTGGCCGAGGGCGTCCCCGACGAACACGGGTACCGCTACAAGCCCCTCGCCGCGCCCTGGCTGGTGGGGGACAAGCTGATCGCGGCCACGGAACGGTGGATCGCCGCCTACCCCGCCGGGGACGTCCTCGCCGGGCGCGAACCGACCGAACTCAAGGCCAGGGCCCTGCGGGGCCGGCTGCTGCGAAAGCTCGGCAGGTGGGACGAGGCAAAGAAGGAGCTGCGCTCGCTGGAGAGCGCCTGGCCGGCCAGCCCGGCGACGCTGGCGCTTCGGGTCGAGCTGGTCGGCCCCGACAGCCCGTTCAAGGACGTTGACGCGGAGATCGCCGCCCGCGTGAGACTCCTGCACCGCACCGGCGCGGGCGGGGACAAGCGCCTCCGCGAGTTGACGGGTCTCGTCAAACGCCTGGACGCGGGCGCCGAGCCCACGCGCCCGCTGGCCGTCGGCCGCACCATCTACGTGGGAAGCCGGCACGGCGGGATTCGGTCCTTCGACGCGGCAACGCTGCGGCCGATCCGACAGGCCGCCTTGAAGGCCGGTGTCACCAGTGACTTGACCTATGTCGACGCCCACGGCGGGCTGCTGGTGTTCGGCACGGCCAGCCGCCAGACGATCGCCGTCTCGACCGATCTGGACCCGCGCTTTGATCTCCCGTCCCGGTCCTATACCGAGTACTACAGGGTGGCCGGGAAGCTGATCCGCTCCTGGCCGGCGTCCCCGTACACGCACCTGAGCGTCCTGCACCTGGAGGACCTGAAGTTCGAGGGCAATCTGAAGGTGCAGCGCTACCCGAGCGGCGCCGCCGCTCACGGGGGCAAGCTGTACTTCGTTCGCCCGGGGGGCGCCACCGTGAGCTTCGACGGCGTCGAGGCCCGCGTGCACGACGGCCTGCTGAAGGCAGGGGACTTCGGCGTCAAGCGGCTCGCACAGGCGGTCTGGCGGATCAACGTGTCGGGAACGTCCCCGGTTGCCTTCGGAGCCAACGGGGTCTTCGAGGTGGACGAGCACCTCCGGCCGGTGCGGCGGATCCTGCCCATCCGCACGCGCGTCTTCGCCGCCGCGGCCCATCGCCGCGCCGTTGCCGCGCTGACCGAGCAGGCCGACAGCACCAAGCCGTGGCTGCTGGAGGCCTGGACCGCCGATGGCACGAAGAAGCTGCCGCTGCACTACGCCATGCCCCGCTACGCGCCGTACCTCGACAATCCCCCCCTGCTCGTGCCTTTCGGCAAGGGCTTCCTGCTGGTCGGCCGCGAGCTCGTCTACGCGCGCCCGGACAAGCGGGGGCCGGTGTGGCGCTTCTTCCCGGGCGGCCTGCGCGACGCCGGGTATCCCACCTTCGAACAGCCGGTTGTCTGCGGCAAGCACCTCTTTGCGACCCATCGAAGCGGGGACCTGCTGGTCTTCGATCTGTCGAAGGTATTGGAGCCGGGGTAGGCAAGCCCGTCGCGATGCCGGCACCGCCGTTCGCCTGGGGGGCAGGTCCGTCTCGCTGCCCGTCAACCAAAGCGGAGTCTGCCAAAGAACTCCGGGCGATGGTAGTCGGGCCGGGGCCAGTCGATGGGATTCCAGCAGGCGTACTGGGGGTCGGTTTGCCCGCCGCAGCGGTAGAGGTTGGCGCGCCAGGCGGCCCCGGGCCTCGGGCGGATGGGCATGCCGGCGAAGTCGCTCAGGGCCGCGAACGGTAGGGCGACGGCCACCCACCACGTGCGATCGTCGTGCGATTCGTCTTTCGTGGGCGCCGGCACCGACGTCGCGATAGGGATGCGGCGGGCGATCTCGGGCGTCGCGAGGCGCCGGTCGGGCCGGCCCGCCCCCCAGCCCAGGTGCATGCACCCGCAGCAGTTGATCTCCAGGTTGAAGTAGGCGTCGCCGGCGGCGGGCCGCGGCATGGCGAACAGCTCGACGCAGCTGTCCAGGTACACGTCGCCGTTGAGCTTCGTCTCCCGCGCGGAGCTGTGCCGGTCGCGGCAGCGGAACTGCACGAACAGCGTCGCGCCGCTGCAGAGCAGGCGCACGGTGGTGGATTGCCGCCGCCCGCGCTCGTACCACGGGTAGCGGTCGATCCGCAGCACGCAGGCGTGCTCCCAGGCCGTTCCCGAGACCCGCCCCGTCAGCGGGGCCGCCCCCACCACGCGTCGAACCGTGTACCGCCTCATGTGCCTCAACGCCCTGCACGAGGGATCCGCGCCCCACAATGCCTTCACCTGGGCACGCTGCGCGTCACGGGTACCTTGCGCCAGCCGGCGGACTCGGTCAACTCCCGCGCGGCGAAGCACCAGAGGATCAGCTTCTTGCTCTTCAGGTACGCCGGGCCGAGGCGCTTCTGCTTGCGGTAGAGGCTGATGCGGGCGGGCGTGGCGCCGGAGCCCTTGACGGCGACGCGCTCGATCGGGCAGCCGAACGCCAGGGCGAGCTGGTCCGGCAGCCCGGCGCCGCGGGCGTGCATGTCGCCGCCGAGGTGGAAGACCAGCCCGTGGCTGTCGGCCAGCAGGAGCACCGGGGCGTTCGCGTCGGGTTCCGGCGGCACCAGTCCCATCGCGCCCTTCGTGCCGACGAAGCGAAGCGGCAGCGTCTCGCGCGGGGGCTTGGCGCCCTTCAGGTCGCGCCACAGGTCGCCGCGGATGCGCACGGGCGTGTCCTCCGACGCGAACGGGCGCCGCCGGATCGCCCGGACCCACGGGCGGCCCTTGACCAACTCGTAGATGCGCCCGGCCGCGTGGATGCACGCCCGCCCGGACCAGTGCGTGTCCTGCTTGCAGTACATCGGCGGGGCGCCCTTGCGGGCGCGGGCGGCGAGGAAGTCGTCCGTCAGGTCCAGCACGGTCACGCCCTTCTCGCGCAGCAGCTTGTAGAACGCCTGGTGGGCCTCGTCCAGCCGCGGGGGGACGCCCTTCGCGTCGGGGCGGACCCTCGCGCAGAGCTTGTCGGCGTACACGACGGCCTTCGGCGGCACGGGCAGGAGGATCAGCTCGATGCCCAGCTTGTCGCACTGGGCGTGGTAGTCCAGGATCGCCGGCAGGGGGTCCTTGTTGCCGGCGGCCCGGCTGGCCTTCTCGGCGGCCTCACCCCAGAACTCGCCGGCGGCGACGTGCCGCAGCTCGCCATCGAAGAACAGCCAGCCGTCGGCGCCCGTGACGGTCATCGTGCCGGCCTCGTCGGCCGCCTTCGACCGGGCGGCGCACTCGGCGCGGAAGGCCCTCGCCAGCACCGGGTCTCCCGGGCCGGCCGCGGCCGCCGGCCCGCACGACAGCGCCAGGATCACGGCCGCCGCACACGTCTTGGTCATCGCAACTCCTCGCACCAGAGTCGGCTCACGTCGAAGTCCACCTTGCTGAGGTCGCTCGTGTTGATCGTACCGTAGCCTTTCTCCACGTCCGCCCACGGGCGGAGGCGGACGGTGATCTCCTGGCCGACGCGCAGGCGCGTGGCGTGGGTGGCCTGGTTGTTCCGCAGGCCCCAGAGGAGCACGACGGCCTCGCCCCCGCGGACGCCCAGCTCGGCGCAGCGCGCGTCCACCAGGTGGACGGGCATGATGTGGTCCCGGTAGGGCACGGTGCCGGGCCGGGGCGAGACCTTCAGCGCGGCGATGCGCCCGGAGACGACGGCGGACCGCCCCGGGGCAAGCTCCAGCACGTCGGTGACGCCCGCCGGGCGGGATGCTGTCGTCGCCGGCCTCGTTCGCGCCCGGCCGAGCTTCAGCTCGATCCGTCGCCAGTCGCCCACGGCCAGTTCCCGGATGGCGAACTGCCAGACGACGACCCGCTTGCCGGCCAGGCGGTCGCGCCCGGCGCGCAGCTCGTCGGCCAGGAGCCTGCGCGTCGCGAACGAGCCGGCGTCGTTCCGGACGATCGCGTCGACGTCGCGCCGCAGGTGGAAGCTCAGCCGCTCGGCGAGCCCGCCCGAGTCGCCCCAGCCCATCTCGCCGCTGGAGTAGACGTTGCTGAAGCTGTCGCCGAGCAGCAGCACGTCGGCGGCGCGGTCGGGCGTCCACGGGCTGCCGAGGGCGTCGAGCACGCGGCAAACCGTCACGGTCTCGGCGGGCAGGACGCCGCGCCGGTCGGTCCGCCAGATGCGGGCCGCGGCGGCCAGGTGCAGGGCCTCGAAGGCCCCGCCGATCGCGCGATGCGCGCCGCCGAAGAGCGGGCTCTTGACCAGCGGCTGGACCATCGCGGCGACGTCGCCAACGGCCGTGACCTCGACGGCCTGCTCGAGGTGCCTCGCCGCCGGCGCGTCCGGCGCGCCCGCCTCGGCGAGCCGCCGGCGCAGAGTCCCCGCCAGGCGCTCGGCGACGAAGTCCATCGCCTCCGGCCGCCAGTGCGTGTCGGTGTGCAGGTACAGCTCCCGGGGCGGGTCCTCGCTGAACTTCAGCCGGAGCAGCTCGGGCGCCGGGTCGTACAGGTGGATCTCGCGGATGTCTCCCGCCGGGCCGGGCGCGGCCGGCTCCTTCGTCAAGGCCGCCGCGAACGCCTCGCGCAGCCGCCGCCGGAAGGCCTCGAACGACGGGTTCCGGACGACGTCGCGGCAGTCATCGAAGCGGCGGGAGAGCTTCTCGGGATGCAGCATCGTCTTGGCGGGCGCCGGCAGCAGCACCAGCCGAATGCCCCGCCGCCGGAGCTGAAGGGCGAAGTCGACGATCGCGCCGACGGGGTCGACCGCGACGGGGTCCTGCCATTCCTTGACGTCGTCGCGGCGCCGGCGGACGTGGCGCGCCGACAGGAAGCCGGGCCCGGTCACGTAGTCCACCCCGGGGCGGTAGAACAGCCAGCCGCCGCGCCCCAGGTAGGCCTGCTCGTTGCCGACGCCGAGGCAGGCGGCCATGGCTCGCTGGGCCGGCGGCAGCAGCGCGTCGCACAGCAGCGACTCGTCCTTCAGTGCGTCCGTGTGCCGGTGGATGTCGCGCAGCAGGACGCGGTCGTTGGCGGCCTGGAAACGCCGGAAGACCGGCGCGTCCGGCCCGGCCCCGCCGGCGCGGGCGCGCCCGGTGAGCACGCGCCACGCCCGCGGCAGGCTGTAGACGATGTCGTAGCACCGCGGCAGGTAGCCCGCCGGGCGGTCCCACGTCAGGTCCGCCTCGGCCGCGAAGGCCGAGCGAATCTCGTGCACGTGCTGGGCGACCGGCACGGCGAAGACCGTCGCGACGAACAGGACGATCAGCGCCCACGCGACGCCCGGGCGCACCGCCGTGTGCCCGATCTCGCGTTTCGCGACCTCCTCGCGACTCAGCTTCCGGTTGTTCGCCTGCTCGCCCATGCGACGCCTAAAAGATGAAGTAGATGAACGGGTTGAACGCCTGCGTGGTCAGCGCGGCGACGGCGACCCAGAAGACCGCCACCAGCAGCGCCGCCCTCGCCGTGGTGATGCGCCGGGTGAAGTCCCACGTCTGCGGGCAGGTCCACGTGATGAGGGCCGCCGCGGCCAGCATGACCAGGTAGTACGGCTGGTAGAGGACGCCGTCGATCATGCCCGCCCCGGCGGTCGCGCCGGAGAGCCCCGCCAGGCTGCCGCAGTAGCGCAGCGCGCTGGGCAGGTCCGGCGCGCGGAAGAAGACCCACCCGACGCAGACGATGACGAACGTGACGGCCGTCTTCGCCGGCGCTGGCAGGCGCCCGTAGACGCTGCGCTTGCCCCGCGCCCGCTCGATCGCCAGCATCGCGCCGTGCAGGCCGCCCCAGATCACGAAGTTCCACGACGCCCCGTGCCACAGCCCGCCCAGGAGCATGACGGCCATCAGGTTCACGTACGTCCGCGCCCGCCCCTTGCGGTTGCCGCCCAGCGGGATGTACAGGTAGTCCTTCAGCCACGTGCTCAGCGAGATGTGCCACCGCCGCCAGAACTCCGTGATCGACTGCGACCGGTAGGGCGAGTCGAAGTTCCTCGGGAAGACGAAGCCGAGGATCAGCCCCAGGCCGATCGCCATGTCGCTGTACCCGCTGAAGTCGTAGTAGATCTGGAACGCGTAGGCCACCGCGCCCGCCCAGGCGTCGGCGAAGCCCACCCCCGCGGCGCCGAACGCCACGTCCGCCACCTTGCCGCACGCGTTGGCCAGCAGGACCTTCTTGGCCAGTCCCAGGCAGATGAACGCCGCGCCGCGGGCGAACTTCTCGGCCGTGTACGTCCGCCGGACGAGCTGGTCGGCCACCTCCTGGAAGCGGATGATCGGCCCGGCGACGAGCTGGGGGAACATCGAGACGTAGCACGCGAAGTCGATGACGTTGCGGATCGCCCTCGCCTTGCCGCGGTAGACGTCGATCGAGTAGCTCATCGACTGGAACGTGTAGAAGCTGATGCCCAGCGGCAGGGTGATGCGGAAGGCGAGGTCCAACTGCAGCCCGGGCAGCCCCAGGGCGGCGACCGCCGCGTCGTAGCTGCCCGTCGCGAAGCTGAAGTACTTGAAGAACCCCAGCAGCGAGAGGTTCGAGCAGACCGAGACGGCCAGGGCGATCTTCTGGCCCCGCGAGCGGCGGGCGCCTTGCGGGAGGAGGGCGACGGGCCGCGACCACGGCTGGCGCAGCGCCCGCGAGAGGAACAGCCCGCAGACGTAGTCGATCAGCGTGCTGGCGAGCATCAGCACGACGAAGAACGGATTGGCCCAGCCGTAGAAGAGGTAGCTCAGCAGCGTCAGCAGCAGGTGCTTGCCCCGGCGCGGCACGGCGTAGTACAGCAGCAGCGCCGCCGGCAGGAAGTAGAACAGGAACTCGTGGCTGCTGAAGACCATGTCGCCCTGCCAGCACTCCGCGATGACCCATCAGGGATTGGCTCTCAGCGGTCCGCTTTCGGCGGCCCGGTCACGTCGTAGTACCGCTGCAGGCCCCATTCGTTCTGGACCATGACCGTGCGCTCGGCGTCGAGCTGCGGGTGGTCGGCGAAGGGCTCGACCGTCAGGCGGACCGTCCGCCCCTTCCGCCGCTTCAGGTCCAGCACCTTGCGGTCCATGATCACCCAATGGGCGACGAGCATCTTCTTGTCGTCGTACCGCCCCGAGAGGACCTCCCGGACCTCGTAGGTGCAGACGGCCAGGCAGCGGCGGTAGGGGCGGATCGACCGGAGGGTCGGCGTCGGCGTGACCTCCACCAGCCGCCCCAGCAGCACGACGCGCCGGGCCGGCCTGCGGGCCGCCAGGCGGCGGGCGTACAGCGCGTACTTGCGCTTCGCCTCCGCGGGGGCGATGAAGCGGCTGTAGATCGCGATGCCCTCGAGCCGCCCGGCCCAGTCGCGCCCGCCGTCCCACTCGTCGCCGAACAGCAGGTGCTGGTCGGCGCTCCACGTGCCCAGCTCGCCGCGGACGGCCCGGCCGGTCGAGACCTGCCGGCCGTTGAGGTAGCACGCCGTCGTGCCGTTGGCGTAGGTGACGATGACGTGCTGCGGCTTGCCGGCCTCGAGGCGGCACGGCGCCGGCTGGGCCTTCGTGCCGTCCGGGCCGCTGCTCGACGTCCGCAGGCGGAAGACCAGCTCGGCGCCCTGCTGGGCGAGGGTGAAATTGCGGCTGGCGTCGCCGCGGGAGAAGGTCACGATCCGCGCCGGGCCGGTCTGCTTGACGTTCCCCGGCGTCAGGACCGCCTCGACGGCGAGCTGGTTCGTCCGCCGGCAGGCCGACAGCAGCCGCGCGTCGACGTCCTCGGCCAGGAACGCCCCGCCGGCCAGGTCCATGTCGTGGAAGCGGTAGTACCGAGCCCGCCCGCGGGCCCGCACGCGGCAGACGAACGGGGCCTTCCCGCCCGCCCGGGGAACCCGGTTGGGTCGCGACGCGTCGTGCCACAGGAAGACCAGCCCGTCCGTCGAGCCGGGCCAGTCGGCCTCCTTGCGCGGCGGCGCCTCCGCCGGCGGCGGCGCGCCGGGGCCGCGCGCGCGAGCCGCGCCTGCCGCCATCAGCAGGGCCGCCGCGATCCACAGGCCCCCTCGCCAGGCGTTCACTCGATGGGTCTCCTTGCCGCTCAAGCACAACCGCGCCCACCGTCGGCGGGCGCGGTCCTGACTGCGTTTCCCGTACTTGAACGGCCGTTCCGGCCGGTCGTCTCGCCCGCGCGCCGGCCCGCGGGCGTCACGCCTTGCGTGTCTTCCAGCGCCCGGCGGTGAAGTCGGGCACGTCCACGGCGCGGGAGCCGGCGGCGATGGACTTCGCCGACAGCGGCATGATGCTGCTCCACGCGGCGGCGTCGTAGACGTCGATCGGCGCCCGCGCGCCCGTCCGGACGCAGCGAAGGAACTCGTGGACGGCGAAGAAGTCGGCCCCGCCGTGCCCGGACTTCGCCGCCCGCGCGCCGTGGCGCTTCCACAGCTCGTGCTCGAACTCGCCGCCGTAGGTCGCCAGCGGCTCCCACTGGTTGCCCTTCGACTTGCCCCGCAGCCAGACGCCGTCCACCCGCGACTCGTACGCCCCCCGCGTTCCCTGGACGTGGTGGTACGTCGTCCGCGGGTGCGGGCGGGTGGACTTCGTGTCGTAGCGCAGGTCGATCATCACGCCCTTAGCGGTCTTGATCAGCACGGTGGTCGAGTCGGCGGCCTGGAAGCGGATCTTCCGCGCGGCGTGGCCCTCGGGAAAGCGGCGGCGGACGAAGTCGCGGATGGCCTTCTGCCCGGTGGACATGGCCACCAGCGACGCCAGCCGGTCGCCCCGGTGGATGCCCAGCCACTGCGCGACGGGCCCGAACGAGTGCGTGGGGTAGAGGTTGCCGAAGTAGTCGCGGGCCATCTCGCCGCGCCACGTCAGCTTGCCCTGGCGGTTCTCGAACATCAGCCCGCGGCAGTCGTGCACGTAGCCGCACTCGGCGTAGGTCGGCTCGCCGAGCAGCCCCGCCCGCAGCATGTTGCCGACGGTCATCACGTGCGGCCAGTAGCAGCAGTTCTCGCCCAGCATGTACAGCGTGCGGGTCTTCTCCGCCGTGCGGACGAGCGACCAGCACTCCTCGAGCGTCACGGCGGCGGCCACCTCGCTGTAGACGGCCTTGCGGGCCTTCATGGCGTCGACGGCCATCACGGCGTGCCACGGCATCGGCGTGGTGACCAGCACGGCGTCCAGGTCGTCGCGCGCCAGCATGCGGCGGTAGTCGTACTCGCCCCGGGCGTAGCCCTCGCACGTCCGCCCGCCGCGCGCCTTGGCGACCACCGCGGCGGCGCGGTCCAGGTGCGGGCGCTTGATGTCGCACAGCGCCGGCACGTCGACGCCCTGGTCGAGCGCCAGCCGCAGCAGGTGCGTGCCGCGCCCGCCCGTCCCGATCACGCCGAGCCGCACGGGCTTGTCCGGCTTGTCCTCGGCGGCGGCGCCCCGCGCCAGCGCGGCGGCCCCCAGCGCCGCCCCGGCGCGAAGCACGTCTCGACGGTTCATTCTGCCGTGCATGTCTCGCTCCCTCTCGCCCGCTCCTGCCGTGCGCTTCCGCGGCCTCATTGTGCGGATCGGGTCCGGCCCCCGCAAGGCCCCGCCCGCCGGGAGCTTGACCCGCGGGCCCGGGGCGTCTAGAACCGCGGCGGGAAGGAGGTGTGTCCATGGCACGCAAGGCAATGTCTCGGCGCAGGTTCCTGGTGGGCGGCTCGGCGGCGGCCGTCGCGGGCGCGACGGCACTGACCGCCCGAGGCGCCGCGGGGGCCAACGGGCGGCTCTCCATCGGGGCGATCGGCTGCGGCGGGCGCGGCTCGGCGCTGATGGGCCAGGTCATGGGCCTCGCCGCCAGGCACCGCGTCCGGATCACGGCGGTGTGCGACGTGTACCGGCCGAAGGCCGCCGGCGCTGCCGCGCGCGTCAAGAAGCACTTCGGCGCCGAGCCCAGGCAGTTCACGCGCTTCGGCGACCTGCTCGCGCTGAAGGACATCGACGCGGTGCTCATCGCCACGCCGGACTTCGCGCACACGCCGGTCCTGATCGCGGCGCTGGAGGCGGGCAAGGACGCCTACGTCGAGAAGCCCATGTCGCTGGAGATCCCGCTGGCCAACCGGGCGCTGGACCTGGCGCGGCAGGGGGGACGCGTGGTGCAGGTCGGCACGCAGCGGCGAAGCGAGGGGCGGTGGCACGAGGCGCACAAGCTGCTGAAGGGCGGCGCGCTCGGCCCGATCAGCCGCGTCGACTCGGCCAACCACTTCGCCAGCCACGCCCGCTGGGCCCGGAGCTATCGCAACCTGAAGGCCAGGGACGTCGACTGGGAGGCCTTCCTGTTCAACCGCCCCAGCCGCCCGTTCGACCCCAAGCTGCTGCTCCGCTGGCACCTCTACAAGGAGTTCACCAACGGGCTGAGCGGGCTGTGGATGGCCCACCTGGTCGATGCGCTGCACATGGTGATGGGGGCTTCCTACCCCCGCAGCGCGGCGGCCCACGGCGGCACGTACGTCCACCGCGACGGGCGCGAGCACTGCGACGTCTTCCACGCCCTGCTCGACTATCCCCCCAACGAGCTGGCCCCCCACGGCTTCCTGTACAACTGGGCCATGAGCATCACCAACGGCGTCGGGACGCACTACACCATCCACGGCACGCAGGGCACGCTGGACATGACCAGCCTGAGCCTCTCGGCCGCCGGTGGGCCGAGGAACTCCAAGGTCAAGACCGTGCGCGTCCCCGCCGGCACCAGCGTCAACCACATGGAGAACTGGCTCCAGTGCCTGCGCTCCCGCAAGCGCCCGAACGCCGATATCCAGTTCGGCCACCAGCACGCCGTGGCGACCATCCTGGCGGCCGCGGCGCTGCACCAGGGACGCAGGATGACGTACGACCCCAAGAAGCGCGAGATGACGGCGGGCTGAGCGGCCTCGGCCGCGCGGCCCGGACGCCGGTTGCAGAAGGAGCCATAGAGATGAGGACAACGCGTCGAAAGAGGATCGTGCTGGCGGCGGCGGCGTTCTTGGCGCTGGGCGCGGCGGCCGGGGCGGGCGAGCCGGCGAAGGGCTTCACGCTCAAGGCGGTCAACGACAAGTCCCTCGGCCTGTGGGAACGGGGCAAGCCGGTCCTCGTCTACAACCACGGGACGATCTCGAAGAAGGGCGTCCCCGCCCGGTACAACCGCGCGTGCTACGTGCACCCCCTCCACGGGCTCGACGGCGAGGTGCTCACCGAGGACTTCCCCGTGGACCACCGTCACCACCGCGGCGTCTTCTGGGCCTGGCCGCACGTGCGGATCGGCGGCAAGGAGTACAACTCCTGGATTCCGACCGGCATCCACTACCGGCTCGACCGGTGGGTGCGGAAGGAAGCCGGCCCGAAGCGCGCCTGCCTGGAGGCCGTCAACGGCTGGTACGTCGGCGAGAAGAAGGTGGCCGACGAGCACCTGCGAATCACCGTCCACCCCGCCCGCGCGGACGGCCGCGCGATCGACTTCAACCTCACCTGGACCGCGACGGACCAGCCCATCACGCTCCAGGGCGCCGGCGGCAAGAGCTACGGCGGCTTCACCGTGCGCTTCAACACGCGCCTGCAGGAGAAGGACGGCCTCAAGCCGAAGGACGCGACCATCACGGCGCCCGACGGCGTGACGAAGAAGGACCTGGCCGTCACGCCGCTGGCGTGGGCGGACTTCACGGCCGCCTTGGCGGGCGCGGGCAAGCGAAGCGGGCTGGCGCTGCTGGTCCATCCGACCCACCCCGCATACCCGCCGACGTGGCTGACGCGGCACTACGGCTGCCTGTGCGTCGGCTGGCCCGGCGTCAAGCCCGGCACGCTCCAGCCGGGCAAGCCCGTCCGCTGCCGCTACCGCCTGTGGGTCCACCGCGGCCCGGCCGACCTCGAAACGCTCAAGAAGGCCTACGCCGCCTACGTCAAGGACGCCCCGCGCGCCCCGGCCGCGAGCCCGTGAGCGCCCGTCCGGCCGGGACGATCCTCGCGCGCGGCGGCGCGGACATGCCGTGGCCCACGTAGAAGCCCGGCTGCGTCGGCTGGTTATACCCCACGTTCTGCCAGGCCACGCTCAGCCGGTAGACCGGGTCGTGCATGAACGTGTAGAGGCGGCGGGCGGCGGGAATCGTCGTCGTGTAGACGCGAAGCTCCCGGTTGTCCCTCGTTCGCCAGATCACCTCCTCCCGCCAGTCGCCGAGGATGTCGGCGTGCAGGCAGGGGTTCGCCTTCGACCCGTTGTTCCGGGCGCAGCCCCGCGCGCTGAGCAGCCTGTCCTCGCGCCCGGCGGCGTGGTCCCACTTGGCGATCGTCGTCCCGTCGAGGATCTCGCGAAGCAGGTCGCCGTCCCACCACACGCCCATGTTGCACGACCGGGGCCTGGCGTCGGAGATCTTGCGGCCCTTGCAGTCGTAGAGCCCCCCCAGGCCCCCGCCGGCGGCCCAGCACTCGTATCCCCGGTGACGGGGATCGATGTCCATGGCCAGCCCGCGCCCCGCGTCGCGCGACGGGAGACTCCAGAGGACCTTTCCCGTCGCGGCGTCGCGCAGGTTCGCGCCGTGCGGATGGCGCGGCTTCTCGTGGATGCCGAAGACCTCCAGACCGGGCCTGTCCGGGTCGATGTCGGACAGGTGCATGGCGTCCCCGTGCCCCAGGCCCGTCGTGTAGAGCCCCCGCCCGTCGTGGTCGATCGCGCAGGCGCCGTAGACGATCTCGTCCCGCCCGTCGCCGTCCACGTCCCCGACGGCCAAGCCGTGGTTGCCCTGCCCCCGGTAGCCCCTGTGCCCGGGCGTGCCGTCGTCGCTGTCGAACGTCCAGGCCCGCGTGAGCCTGCCGCCTCGCCAGTTCCAGGCCACCAGGACCGCGCGGGTGTAGTAGCCGCGGCACATCACGAGGCTCGGCCGCTCGCCGTCGAGGTACGCCACGCACGCCAGGAAGCGGTCCACCCGGTTGCCGTAGTCGTCCCCCCAGCTTCCGACGCGCCCCCTCGGCGGGAGGTAGTCGGTCGTGGCCAGCGCCGCGCCGGTCCGCCCGTCGAAGACCGTCAGGAACTCCGGCCCGTTCAGCACGTAGCCCCTGGAATCGCGGTGGTCCGCATCGCGGTCGCCGATGACCTTGCCCTTCCCGTCGACGGTCCCGTCGGCCGTCTTGCAGGCCACCTCGCTTCGGCCGTCCCCGTCGAGATCGTAGACCACGAACGGCGTGTAGTGCGCGCCTTCGCGGATGTTCCGCCCCAGGTCGATCCGCCACAGGAACGTCCCGTCGAGCTTGTACGCCTCCAGCTTCGTCCGGCCGGTCATGCCGGCATGGGCGTTGTCGCGCGGGCGCATCTCCTGCTTCAGCACGATCTCGTACTCGCCGTCGCCGTCGAGGTCGCCGACGGACGCGTCGTTCGGCGTGCAGCCGTCGGGGGTCTTCAGGGGGATGGCGATGTACGGCCGCAACGGGGCATCGGCATCGAGCGCGAACACCGCGGCGGCGGGCTGCTCCCTGCCGTCGAGCACCGCCCGGACGAACCAGGCGTTCGCCCGCTTGAGGTCCGCGCCGGCGTCGAGGAAGTTCGTCGACGTCGCGATCGGCCGCTCGTTGAGCTTCACCGGCGGCTCGCCGGCGGGGCGGCGGTAGAGGTTGAACGCGATGCCGTTCGGGTCGGTCCCAAGCAGGCGCCAGCCCACGTAGACCTTCCCGCCGCCCCGGGGGACGGCGACCAGGCCGCGCCCGAGTCGCTCCATCCGGCGCTGCGCGCGGGCGTCGCCGGCGGAGAGCAGCGCGCCCCCGACGGCCGCGGCCAGCGCCGCTGCGAACGTTCGCGCCCGTCGCTTGCTCATCCAGGCGCCCTTCGCTAGAGCGACCAGCCCTGGCGGTACTCGCTGCGGAGCGCGCCGTCGGCCCGGGGATGGTTGAGGATCTTGCCGGCCCGCGGGTCGTACTCCAGGGCGCCGTCGAACTGGGTGGCCACGTTGCCGAGCATGAGGAACTCGTTGAGCGCCGAGGCGTAGTCGAAGTTCGCCCAGGCCTTCTTGCCGCCCCGGCAGGCGATCAGCCAGTCCATCTCGTGCCCGCGCGAGCGGTCGACGGTCTTCGGGCGGTCCGTCTCGACGCCCTGGAACTGGCCCGCCGGCAGGAGCTCGAACGTCGCGTTGTGCCCGGTGGTGTGGAGGCGGCCCTTCGTGCCGACGAAGACGGCCCCGGCCCACGGCAGCCTCTTGGGGGCGTCCTTGGGTGCGTCCTTGGGGGGCGTCTCGCCGCCGCGGCGGATCAGCGGGGCGACGGCCTCCCACGCCCCGGGGGCGCCGCCGTTGTACCAGGTGAAGGCGATCGGCGGCAGCTCGCCGCGAGCGGGGATCTCCCACGTGACGACCTCCCACCGCGGGAAGGACAGGCGGTTGATGCCCGAGCTTCGCGCCCGGACGCGCAGGCGGGGCGCTGCCTTCCGCGCCGCGGCGCCCAGCCACAACTCGTGGACCTTCAGCGCCATGAACGCCAGGTTCGCCGTGTGCGACGCCCAGTTGCCGAGCTGGCACGTGCCGAAGTCGCGCCAGAGGTTGCGCTTCATCCACTCGCGGTGGTACGGGCGCTGCGCCGCCGGGCCCAGCCACAGGTCCCACTTCAGGTTCGCCGGCGCGGGCTCCGTGCCCTTCGGGGACGCCTTGCGGTCCGCGCCGCCGCCGGTGTTCCAGATGTGCACCTCCTTGACCCGCCCGATCGTCCCGTCGCGGAGGAGCTCCAGGGCGCGGCGGAACGGCCCGCTGGCCGTGCCCTGATTGCCCATCGACGTGGCGACCTTGTGCTTCCGCGCCAACTCCCGCAGGACGCGGGACTCCTCCACGGTCCGCGTGAGGGGCTTCTCGCAGAAGACGTGCTTGCCGGCGCGGATCGCCGCGGCCGAGGCCACCGCGTGCGTGTGGTCCGGGATCGACACGACCACGCCGTCGAGCGCCTTCGGCGTCTCGTCGAGCATCCGGCGGAAGTCGTGGAACGTCTTGACCTTCGTCTCGGCGAGGCGTCCGAACGTCGGCGCGACGCGCTTCTCCCAGGAGCGCTGCGAGGCGGAGAACCGCTTGGCCAGCTCGCCCCAGCGCTGGAACGCCGCGGCGAGCTTCCGGTCGTCCACGTCGCACAGCGCCACCACGTTCGCCATCCTCGGGATCGTGTCGACGAACCAGCGCCCGCGCCCGCCGACGCCGATGAGCGCCAGGTCGAGCTGCTCGTTGGCCGCGTAGCCCCTCGCCGCCGCCCCGCCGCCGAGGATCACCACCCCCGCGCCCCCGCAGGCCGCGCGGCGCAGGAACGCGCGGCGTTCGATTCGCCTTGCCATCGCTTCACGCTCCTTCCGTGTGAGGCCCCCACGGCGCGAGGCCGTCGAGGCGATCCGCCCGTGATTGTACCCGCGGCGCCGCGGCCCGCAACGCCGCTCAAGAGCAGGCACCGCCCGCCGGGGCGCTCGCCCGGGCGAAACCTCGGTCGAGCCGTTGACCGCCCGACGGATCGCGGTACACTGGCCCCGGGCCGGCCCGGCGAAGGCGGCAGGCCCGAGGGTTCCCCACGCATGTCGCTGGAGGTGCATTCGATGAAGAGGCAAACGGGCAGGATGACTCGGCGGGGCTTCCTGAAGGGCGCCGCGACGGCCGGCGCGGTCAGCATCGTGCCCCGGCACGTCCTCGGCGGGCCGGGCAAGCCGCCGCCCCCCAGCGACACGCTGACGGCCGGGCTCATCGGCTGCGGCGGGCAGGGCGGCGAGGACCTCCGTACCTACGTCGACGCGCGCGGGGGCAAGTACAAGGTGCTCGCCGCCTGCGACGTGGACTACAACCGCCTGGCCCGCGCGAAGAAGAAGTTCGGCGAGCAGGTCGAGCTCTACCCCGACTGGCGCCGCGTCATCGAGCGCAAGGACATCGACATCGTCTCCATCGCCACCCCCCCGCACTGGCACGCCCTGATGTGCATCGCCGCCGCCCAGGCCGGCAAGGACATCCTCTGCGAAAAACCCATGACCCGCTTCATCGCCGAGGGGCGCGCCGTCGTCACCGCCGTCAAACGCTACCGGCGCGTCTTCCAGATCGGCACCGGCGGGCGATTCGGCGCCTATCGCAGCCCCACCAGCCGCGAGATCCACAAGATCATGAGCAGCGGCCTGATCCAGAAGGACTGCCCCGCCGTCTACATCCAGAAGGGCGGCTTCCCCGTCCAGCACTACTGCGGGAAGGTGAACCTCAAGCCCCAGCCCGTGCCGGAGCACCTGAACTGGGACATGTACTGCGGCCCGTCGCCGCTGCGCCCCTACAACCCCCACCGCTTCGGCTGGAGCCACCGCTACTACTGGGACTACGAGGGCGGCGGGCTGGCCGACTTCGCCCAGCATCACATGGACCCGTTCCAGTGGATCTACGCCAAGGACCACACCAGCCCCGTCGCCGTGGAGGCCCACGCCGCGCCCCAGCACCCCGAGGCGTGCGGCGTCTGGGCGTGGGTCGAGCTGACCTACGCCGACGGCATGACCCTGGTGCTCGAGGGCAACAAGTGGGGCCCGCGCTACGACCGCAAGGAAGCCCGCCGCGTCCGGCTGAGCGACCTCGACGAGGAGGGGCGGAAGAAGGTCGAGGCCATGCCCGATCCCGAGCCGCTGCTGCACTTCCCCGAGGCGGTCAAGACGCGCAAGGAGGCCGGCGGGCACGTCGAGGCCGCCCACCGCGCCATCACCATCGCCCACCTGGCCAACATCGCCATCCGCGTGGGACGCAAGATCAAGTACGACCCCGTCAAGGAGGAGATCGTCGGCGACGAGGCCGCCAACCGCCTCGCCTACCAGCCCATGCGCGAGCCGTGGCACGTTTGATCGGGCCGGCCCCACGCGATCGACCCCACAGGAAGGACGCTTCCCATGGCAGCTTCTGAGCAGATCAAGGCCCTCGTGAACCAGATGCCCGAGCCGGCGAAGAACAGCACCTACGCCGACCTGGACGACGAGAAGATCCGGCGGATCGAGCAGGTCGTCGGCGAGCTCCGCAAGGGCGGGCGCAACAGCGTGCTCGGCGTGATCGACCTGCTCGTCGAGCCCGGCAAGGGCGACGACGTCAAGGCGCACTTCGCCCTGCACGTGCTGGCCGTCCGCCTCGCCGCGCCGGGCCAGGACCGCCCCCGCGCCGCGTTCGCCCGCGCCGTCGCCTCGCGCCTCGGCGGCCGGACGCCCATGGGCGTCCGGAAATACCTCATCGAGCAGCTCCAGGTCGCCGGCGGCAGGGAATGCGCCCCGGCTCTCGGCAAGGCCCTGCTCGACCCGGAGCTGTGCGACCTGGCCGCCCGGGCGCTGGCGGCGATTCACGACGGGGCGCCCGAGCAGCTCCTCGCCGCCCTGCCGAAGGTCAAGGGCCCCAGCCGCCTCAGCGTGCTGAAGAAGCTCGCCGTGCTGCGGGTCCCGGAAGCCGGCGAGGCGTTCCGGAAGGCCCTCGCCGCCGACGACCTCGACCTCCGCATCGCCGCCGCGTGGGGCATCGCACGCATCGCCGACGCCTCCGCCGCCGACGCGCTGCTCCGCTGTGCCGACGCCCACACCGGCTGGGAGCGGATCAACCAGACCGACGCCTGCATGGCCCTGGCCGAGGGCCTCCAGGCCGCCGGCAAGAAGCGCCAGGCCGCCGCCATCTACGCCCACCTGAAGAAGACCCGCACCGCCGAGTCGGATCGTCACACCCGCGAGGCCGCCGAGCGCGGCCTGGCCGCCCTGGAGTGAGCGACCGCATCACACCGCGCCGTCTCGCGCGCCCCGCGCTTCGGGGCACCCTCACGCGTCCCGTGCCGCGTCGCTGCGGCCGCGACGACGCCCTCCGTCGCCCGTCAGGCTGG
>CAZXOC010000064.1:0-29690 GCA_964642165.1 uncultured Planctomycetaceae bacterium
GCGGGTCCACCGGGCCCATCAGCTCGGTCAGCTCGTCGTGGACGATCTTGACCATGAGCTGGCCGGGATGGAGGCTCCGGATGACCTCCTGCCCGAGGGCCTTCTGGACCACGTCGTCGCAGAAGGTGCGGACGACGTTGTAGTTGACGTCGGCTTCCAGCAGCGCCGTGCGCACGTCCTGCATGGCGTCGCGGACGTTCTGTTCGCCGATCCGCCCGCGCCCGGAGAGTTGCCGGAAGACGTCCGTGAACTTCTCTGTCAGCGCCTCGAACATAGGAATCCCAAGATAGCAGATCCGCCCCAACGCCGAAAGGGACAACTCCCGCCCCTCCACGGCTCCGCCGGCCGCCGCCTCCCGCGCGGAGGGCCGACGCGACGGCCTGTTCCCCTCGCGCCGGACGGAGGCGGAGTGCGGGGCCCGCGCGGCGACGCCGCGGCGGGGCAGGGGCCAGCCGGATTTGCCGTAACCGATGTCCGTCGGGCGACGTAATTACTGAGGACGGCAAAGGCGGCGGAAGACCCCCGGCGGTCGCGATCGGACACCCCACAGCCATGGCCGGCCGCGGAGGCAATAGCTGGACACGGAGAGCCGTTCTTCTTCCTGGACGCGCGGCAGGACGATAGCGAGGGACTGCCGGGGCGCCGAGGTAGCCCAATATGCAGTATTGCCACCGTGCGGAGGTTGAAGGCCATCCCGTCCTGGAGGGCCTGGAGCCGAGGCTGCTCCTGTCGTCTCAGCCGATGATCACCGAGTTGATGGCCGTCAACACGAGCGGCCTGACCGACGGGTGGGGCGAGACGAGAGACTGGTTGGAGATCTACAATCCCGCGGCGACGGAGGCCGATCTGACCGGCTGGAAGCTCAAGGACGGGGGGAACGTCTGGCCCTTCCCGGACGGGACGACCATCGGACCGAAGGAGTTCCTGGTGGTCTTCGCCTCGGATGAAAACAGCGTGGACCCGCTGGGGTACCTGCACACGAACTTCAAGCTCAAGGGCGGCGGGGAGTACCTGGGCCTGCTCGACGACGAGGGGCAGGTGGTCCACGAGTACGCCGACGGGTATCCCGAACAGACGGCCGACGTGTCCTACGGGATCGCCCAGGACCTGGACATCACCGAGCTCGTCGCCCCGGGCGACATCGCCGCCTACCTGGTGCCGGGCAGCGGGGAGCTGGGAACGACCTGGACGGCGAAGGACTTCGACGACACCCTCTGGTCCACCGGCCGGACCGGCCTGGGCTACCTCGCCAGCGTGCCCGGCTTCGCCGTCACCAACTACCTCTCCAACCAGACGGTCTCCAGCACCGCGGTGGCCGAGTCGGTCATCGCCACGGCGAGCTACCAGATCGCCGTCCACCGGGAGAACGCGCCGGTCGTCAACTATCTCGACACCAACGGTGCCGCCCACTACACGGGCGACAGCGCGTTCCCGGGCATGACCATCGGCCAGGATGGGAGCAACTACGTCCTGGAGGCCACCGGCACGATCACCATCCCCTCGGCGGGCAACTGGACGTTCGGCGTCAACAGCGACGACGGCTTCCGCGTGGACCTCACGAAGGGCTCAAGCTCCTTCTCCTTTGAGTACCCCAACCCGCGAGGTCCGGGCGACACGCTGCGGACGTTCTATCTCCCCCAGGCCGGGGACTACGACGTGCGGCTGATCTACTTCGAGCAAGGGGGCGGCGCGGAGGTGGAGTTCTGGGCCGCCCAGGGCAGCTACAGCGGGTTCGACTACGGGGCCTTCCACCTGGTCGGCGACACGACCAGCGGCGGCTTGGCCGTCCGGAGCCAGTCCGTCGGCGGCTCGGGCGGCTCGGACCTTAGCGCCCTGATCGCCACGGATGTGACCGGCGAGATGTACGGGACCAACGCGTCGCTCTATGCCCGCATCCCCTTCACGGTGGCCGATCCCGCGGCGCTGACGTCGCTGACGCTGCGGATGAAGTACGACGACGGCTACGTCGCGTATCTCGACGGGGCGGAGGTCGCCCGGCAGAACGCTGCGGGCCCGCCGCAGTGGGACTCGCAGGCGACGGCCTCCCGCAGCGACGCCGAGGCGACGTCGTGGCAGAACGTCGACCTGACCGCCTGGCTGGCGCAGCTCCAGGCGGGGGAGCACGTCCTGGCGATCCACGCCCTGAACGCGGCCGACGACGACATGGACTTTTTGCTCCTGCCGGGGCTGGCCCAGATCCTCTACACGCCGCTGGACGAGCACTTCTTCACCGCGGCCACGCCCGGCGAGCCCAACAGCGAGGAGTTCTGGGCCGGCGTGGCCGACACGAGGTTCTCCCACGACCGTGGCTTCTATGACGCCCCGGTCGACGTGGAGATCACGTGCGAGACGGTCGGCGCGGCGATCTACTACACGCTCGACGGGTCGGAGCCCTCCGAGACCCACGGGACGCGCTACACGGTGCCCGTCCGCGTTGAGGGAACGACCACGCTTCGCGCCCGGGCGTACCAGGAGGGCCTCGAGCCCTCCAACGTGGACACGCACACGTACGTCTTCCTCGACGACGTCATCACCCAGTCGCCCAGCGGCGAGGCGCCGGGCCCCGGCTGGCCCACCGGGCGGGTGAACGGGCAGGTCCTGGACTACGGGATGGATCCCCAGGTCGTGAACAACCCGCTGTACGCGGGAACCATCAAGGACGATCTCCAGGCCGTTGCCACCATCTCGCTCGTGACGGACCTGGCGAATCTCTTCGACCCGGCCAACGGCATCTACGTGAACGCCGACCAGGACGGGATCGCCTGGGAGCGTCCCACGTCGGTGGAGCTGATCGACCCCGACGGCAGCGACGGCTTCCAGATCGACGCGGGGCTGCGCATCCGGGGCGGCTACAGCCGAAGCGACGACAACCCCAAGCACGCCTGGCGGCTCTTCTTCCGGGCGGAGTACGGCGACGCGACGTTGAACTTCCCCCTGTTCGGGGACGAGGGCGCCGACCAGTTCCAGAAGATCGACCTCCGCTGCACGCAGAACTACTCCTGGAGCTACGGCGGCGACAGCCGCAACACCTTCCTCCGCGACGTCTTCTCCCGCGACATGCAGCGGGAGATGGGCCAGCCCTACACCCGCAGCCGCTACTACCATCTCTACGTCAACGGCGTGTACTGGGGGCTCTTCCAGACGCAGGAGCGGTCGGAGGCGGCCTACGCCGAGACGTATTTCGGCGGCAACCGGGACGACTACGACACGGTGAAGGTCGGCTCGGGCTACAACATCATGGCCACCGACGGCAACCTGCTGGCCTGGCAGCGGCTGTGGGACGCCGCCATGGCGGGCTTCCAGAGCGACGCGGCCTACTACCGCGTGCAGGGCCTGAACCCCGACGGCACGCCCAATCCCGACTACGAGCCGCTGCTGGACGTGGACAACCTGATCGACTACATGATCTCGTCGATCTACGTCGGCGACATCGACGGGCCGGTGTCCAACTTCCTCGGCAACAACAGCCCGAACAACTGGTACGGCCTCTACAACCGCGAGAACCCCACGGGCTTCAAGTTCTTCCGCCACGACGCGGAGCACACGCTGGGGGTGGCCAGCGCGTGCTACGACCGCACGGGCCCCTACGCCGCCGGGCAGACGTTCCAGAAGTCCAACCCGATGTGGATCCATCAGAAGTTGTGCTTCCACGCCGATTACCGGATGCGCTTCGCCGATCACGTGCACCGGCACTTCTTCAACGGCGGTATCCTGACGCCCCAGGCGGCCGGCGCGCTGCTGGCGCCGCGCGCCGCCGAGATCGACCGCGCCATCGTCGCCGAGTCCGCCCGCTGGGGCGACGCCAAGTCCGGCACGCCGAAGACCCGCGACAACGACTGGCTGCCCGCCGTGGAGAGCCTCCTCAACAGCTACTTCCCCAGCCGCACGGGCATCGTCCTGAACCAGCTCAAGAGCTACGACGACGGGGGCACGTCCCTGCCCCTCTACTCCAGCGTCACCGCACCCACCTTCCACGTCAACGGCTCCTACCAGCACGGCGGGAGCATGCGGATCGGGGACACGCTCACGATCACCGCCCCGGCGGGGACGATCTACTACACGCTCGACGGGTCCGACATCTACCTGCCCGGCGGCGCCCGGAACCCCGACGCCATCGCGTACACCGGCGCGGTCACCCTCGACCGCAGCATGCACGTCAAGGCCCGCGTCTGGACCGGGTCGGCATGGTCCGCGCTCACCGAGGCCACCTACTACGGCGACGTCGCGCCCAGCCTGCGGATCAGCGAGATCATGTACCATCCCGCCGACCCGACGCCCGCCGAGATCGCCGCGGGGTTCGACGACGACGGGCTGTTCGAGTTCATCGAGGTCCGGAACATCGACAGCGACCCCCTGCCCATCGGGGGCGTGCGGTTCAGTGACGGCATCGACTTCACCTTCCCCGACATCGTCCTCCCGGCCCACGGCCGCGCCGTGGTCGTCAAGGACCGGGACGCCTTCGAATTCCGCTACGGGACCGGCGCGGCCGTCATCGCGGGCGAATACGACGGCCAGCTTGACAACGGGGGGGAGCGGATCACCCTCGATTCGCCGCTCGGCGGCTTCGTCCACGACTTCCGATACCGGGACGGCTGGTTCGACCACACCGACGGCGGGGGGTTCTCCCTGACGGTTCGGGACGCCGGGCAGGAGCTGGCCCTGTGGGACGTCCAGGAAGGCTGGCGAGCCGGCCACGCGCCCGGGGGCAGCCCCGGCGGCGGCGACGTCGGCGCCCCTCCCGGCGCCGTGGTCATCACCGAGGTGCTCGCCCACTCGGACGGCGCGCTGGGCGACTGGATCGAGCTGCACAACACGACGGACGAGGACGTCGACATCGGCGGGTGGTTCCTCAGCGACTCGGCCGGCGACCTGACGGAGTACCAGTTCGCCGCGGAGACGACGATCGAGGACGGGGCGTACGTCGTGTTCTCGCAGAGCGCGCATTTCGGGGCGGCGTTCGCGCTGAGCGAGCTCGGCGACGATGTGTATCTCTCCAGCAACGCCGGCGGCGTGGCCGGGGGGTACCGCGAGCACGTGGACTTCGGCGCCTCGCCCAGGGAGTTCACGTTCGGCCTGCACACAAAGAGCACCGGCGCGACGGACTTCGTGCTGCTCAGCAGGGCGACCCTGGCGGAGCCGAACGCCTACCCGGCCGTCGGCCCGGTCGTGATCAACGAGATCATGTACCACCCCGCCGACCCGACGCCGGAGGAGCTTGCCGCCGGGTTCACGAACGACGACGACTTCGAGTTCCTCGAGCTGCGGAACACCTCCGACCAGCCGGTGGACCTGAGGGATTTCTACCTGTCGGACGGCATCGCCTTCACGTTCGGCTGGTACGACACGGACGACTTCGAGACAGCCGTCTGGACGCGGCAGGCCGGCGCGACGGCCACGTGGACCGCCACCCTTCCCTCGTCAGGCCAGTGGGAGGTGCTGGCGTGGTGGGACGCCGCGGACGCCCAAGGCGAGCTGCGGAGGCTCGACTCCCGGGCCGTCTACACGATCGACCACGACGGCGAGACGGACACCGTGGTGGTCGACCAGAGCCCCGATCCCGAGCCCGACACGCCGTACGCGCCCGAGTGGGTCTCGCTGGGCACCTACGCGTTCAACGCCGTCGACGTCAGCGTGACCCTCGCCCGCGGGGCGACCGAGCCGGGCGAATGGACGATGGCCGACCAGGTTCGCTTCGTCCGGGGCGGCTCGACGGTTACGGCCGACAACGGCGACGCGAGCTTCGTCGCGAGCGAGGCCGCCGTCACGACGCTCGGGCCCGGCGAGCACGTCGTGGTCGTCAGCAACCAGGCTGCCTTCGAGGAGCGCTATGGCGCCACCGCGAGCGGGATCCCCGTCGCCGGCGAGTACACGGGCCACCTCTCCAACGACGGCGAGTCGGTCAAGCTGTTCCGTGCAGCCGACCCCGAGCCGAACGGCTTCATCCCCTACGTTCGCATCGACCGGGTGAACTACAACGACAATCTCCCCTGGCCGGTGGAGGCCGACGGGAGCGGCGCCGCCCTCAGCCGGATCGTCTCCGAGCAGTACGGCAACGACGTCGGCAACTGGGGCGCCAGCGCCTTGGGGGGCACGCCCGGGGCCGAGAACACCTACATCGACACGACGCCGCCGACCGTTCCCACCGGCCTCGCCGCCGAGGCGGTCGTGTCGCCCGACCTGCGGGTCGAACTGACGTGGGACGCCTCGTCCGAGCCCCAGAGCTACGTGGATCACTACGTCATCTACCGCAACGGCCTGCCCCACGCCACGACGCCCGCGACGGGCTACTCCGACACGAGCGTGCTCGCGGTGACGCCCTATTCCTACCGGGTCGCCGCCGTCAACCGCGACGGGTACGCCAGCGACCTGTCCGCCGCCGTCGACACGTCCATCGCCGGGATCGGGGAGATCTGGGCGACGGACGAGATTACCATCCACGCCGTATTCACCGAGGCGCTCGACGAGACGTCCGCCGAGACGGTCGCCAACTACACGATCGACGGCCTGACGGTCCAGTCCGCCGCGCTCCAGGGCGACGGGGTCACCGTGGCCCTGACGACCAGCATCATGAGCGGCGGCACCACGTACGTGCTGGTGGTCCGGAACGTCGAGACCGTCAGCGGGCATCCCATCCCCGCGAACACCGAGGCGGCGTTCGTCTACGCCCCCCAGGGGTCCGGCACCATCCTGCGGGAGTACTGGACGCGCATCTGGGGCAGCCGCGTCAACGACCTGACCAGGAACTCGGCGTTCCCGGACAATCCCAGCGGCAGCGGGGAGCTGACCATCTTCGAGGGCCCCGTCAACTGGGACCGCAGCTACGGCACCCGCCTCCGCGGCTACGTGCATCCGCCGCTGACCGGGTCCTACACCTTCTGGATCGCCGCGGACGACAGCGCCGAGCTGTACCTGTCGACCGACCAGAGCCCCGAGCACGCCACGCGGATCGCCTACGTGGACTCCTGGACGGACTCGCGCGAGTGGAGCAAGTACGGCAGCCAGCAATCGGCCCCGGTGCACCTGGTCGCCGGGCGGCGCTACTACATCGAGGCCCTCCACAAGGAGAATTGGAGCGACGACAACATCGCGGTCGGCTGGCGGCTGCCCGACGGCACGCTGGAGCGCCCGATCCCGGGCGAGCGCCTCTCCCCGTGGGGCGGTGATGTCGACCCGCCGATCGTCGCGGTGGCGCCGCTGGTCACGGACGACCCCACGCCCCGGCTGACCGGCACGGTGGACGATCCCGACGCCGCGATCGTCGTGGCCGTCCGCGGGAGGTACTACAGCGCCGTCAACCAGCGCAGCGGCACGTGGGTGCTGCCCGACAACACGATCAGCCCGGCGCTGGCGCTCGGGACCTACGACGTGCAGGTGAGGGCCACCGACCTGGCCGGGAACGTGGGACTCGACACCACCACGAACGAACTCACCATCGAGCCGCCGCCGCCCACGGTCACGGTCTACGAGCTGGCCACGACGGACCGGACGCCGCCGCTCAGCGGCACGGTGGACGATCCCGAGGCGGCGATCGTCGTGACGTTGGCCGGAACGCCATACGACGCCGTCAACCGCGGCAACGGGACGTGGACGCTGGCCGATGACACGATCGACCCGCCGCTGGCCGACGGCGCGTACGACGTCCGGGCCGTGGCCACCAGCCTCGCCGGAAAGACGGGACACGACGGGACTACGAACGAGCTGGTCGTCGACAACGTCCCGCCCGTCGTCACCGTCGATCCGCTGGTCACCGATGTGGGCACGCCGCCGCTGAGCGGCATGGTGGACGACCCCGCCGCCACCGTTCGCCTGGTCATCCAGGGCGAGCAGTACGCGGCCGTCAACCGCGGCGACGGCACGTGGGCGCTGGCCGACGACGTCATCGACCCGGCGCTGACGGGAGGCACGTACGACGTGGCGGCCACCGCGACCGACCGGGCGGGCAACGTCGGCACCGACGGCACGACGGGCGAGATCTTCGTCGATCTCACGCCGCCGTCCACCCCGGGCCATCTCGCCGCCGAGGCGGTGACCAGCGCGCGGATCGACCTGGCGTGGGGGGCCTGCGAGGACCCCGAGAGCGGCGTGGCATACTACGTCCTCTACCGCAACGGCTCGGCGCTCGAGACGCTGGACGCCCTCGCGTACAGCGACACCGGCCTGGACCAGGCGCAGACGTACACGTACCGCGTCGCCGCCGTCAGCACGCACGGCTTCGAGGGCGCCCCGTCGCAGCCGGTCGAGGCGACGCCGCGCCCCGGCGTGACGTCCGTCCTCGGCATCGACCCCACGCACCTGGTGGTGACGTTCGGCAAGCCGGTGGAGCCGACGACGGCCGAGACCGCGGCGAACTACACACTCGACGACGAGGCGGGCCAGCCCGTGTCGATCGATTCCGCCTCGCGGGATGCCGAGCACGCGAACGAGGTGGTGCTCGCCTTCGCCCAGCCCCTCGTCGAGGGTGCCACCTACACGCTGACGGTGGCGAAGGTCTCGGACCTGGCCGGCAACGCCGTGGAGGGCGACTCGCAGGTGGTCTTCGTGTTCCGCGACGTCGACCCGGACCTGCTGGCGTGGTGGACGTTCGACGAGGGCGACCCCGCGACCGCGCCGGACGCGACGGGCAACGAGCGCCACCTGGACGTGGTCGGCGCGACGTGGAGCGAGGAGGGGATCCTGGGCGGGGCCTTCCTCTTCGACGGGACGGACGACTACCTCGTCGACGAGGACGGCGAGGCGTACGTCAACGGGCTGAGCGCCTTCACGGTGTCGATGTGGGTGAAGGCGAAGGCCACGGGGACCGACAAGGGCTTCTTCACGGTGGGGCCGCCGGGCAACCCCGACTGCCTGTCACTCCGCCACGACGAATCCGGCTGGGAGGGGGGAAAGCCGGACACGTTCAAGTGTTTCCTGTTCGCCACGTTGGGAGAGACGAACATCGAGGGCGCCGCCAACACCCAGACCACCGACTGGCAGCACGTGGCCTTGACGTGGAGCAGCGGCGCGGTGCCGGTGCTGTACCTCGACGGCGACGTACAGGTCCTGAGCGACAAAGGCGAGCCCGTCTCCGGCGCCGTGGCTGACGCCACGCAGGTGCTCATCGGCAAGGGCGAGCGGGGCAGCAGCTACGCGTGGGAGGGCCTGATCGATGACGTCCGGATCTACGGCCGGCAGTTGGCGGACGGGGAGGTGGAGGCACTGGCGGATGCGCCCTTCCTCGTGCCGCCGACCGTGACGCACTTCGAGCGGAACGACGGGCAGGACCGCCCGTCCGAGCTCGCGAGCATCTCCGTGTCCTTCTCGCAGGACGTCTCGGACGGGTTGGACGCCTCCGACCTGTCCATTCACAACGACTCGACCGATCGGGACGTGGACCTCGCGGCGGCGACCGTCGAATACGTCGCGGAGACGAACACGGCCCGGTGGGACCTTTCGGGCGTGGCCGTGGAGCCGGGCTACCATACCGCGACGCTCTCGGGCGCGGGTGTGACGAACGCGGACGGCCTGCCACTTGGCGGCAGCGGCGACGACTACCGCACGACGTTCCTGGTGGCCCTGCCCGGCGATGCGGACTCCGACGGCCAGGTGGGGCGGTCCGACTTCCTGTCGCTGCGGGGGAGCTTCGGCCGCAGCGGCACCGGCTGGCCCGGAGGCGACCTCGACTACGACGGCGCCGTGGACGCCCTGGACTACGTGGCGTTGAAGAGGAACATCGGGAGGAGCGTGGCCCCCGCCGCGGCGCCGTTGTCCGACGACCTTTCCCCGGCGCCGGACGCCTCCCCGGCCGCCGCACCGAGCGAGGACAGCGGGACCGCGGCGACGGATCCGGCAGTCCAGGCGGCCGGGCCGGCTCCCGCCACGACGGCGACCGGGCAGGAGCGTCCGTTGACCGCCCTCGCGGCGGAGGACCCGGCCGTGGGCGGCGGGGAGGTCGCCCTGCCCCTGGCCGCGCCGGTTGCCGGCCAGGACGGGGAGCGGTTCGCCGCGTGGCCAGGCACGGCTGGCCCGGTGGACGGGCCCCCCGCGCCTTCGGGCGAGGTGGAGGTCCGCACGGACAGCGATGGGCCCGCCACGGTTACCGGGGCCGCCTTGGTGGACGCCCTGGCGGGCAGGCGACTGGCGATCGCCCTGCTGTGACGACCCGGCGCGTGCCGCCGCCCGGGCGAGGCTATCGCCACCACGCCGGGCCCCAGGAGCCGGCGGCGCGGGTCACGACCGTGCTCCTGCCGCCGGCCAGATCGGTCACCATCGGCAGCGGGGGCGCCCCCCGGCGAACCTGCACCCAAAGGAGGCGCTTGCCCCCCGGCGAGGGCGACGGCCGGAGGAACGGCTGGAAGCTCTTGGCCAGCTTTCGGACGACCTTGCCGCCGAGGTCGCACATCTTCCACGCCCTGCGCTCGTCCCAGTCGCTGAACAGCATCTTCCCGCTCGCCAGGACCACGGGCCAGCCGCCCTTGCGGATGGGCGTGACCTTGCCGTCGAGGTCCATGCGGGCGATGATCGGCGGCTGGGGTTTGCCGGCCTGGACGGGCTTGCCCTTCCAGGTCATCAGGACCAGCCCGCTGCCGTCCGGCAGCCACGACATGCAGGCGGCGAACAGGGGCGGGCCGACCTTGCGCGCCCGGCCCGCGGCGAGATCGAGCAGGCAGACCTGCGCCTTGGGCGGCTCGCCCTGCGGGCCGAACTGCGCCGAGCCGCCCGCGGCCGAGCTGTGCAGGACCGCCAGCGTCTTGCCGTCGGGCGACAGGGCCGGCTCGCCGCAGTAGCCGCCGTAAAGCGACCCGCCGCCGAGGCGGCGGTTCCGGCCGGTCCGCAGGTCGACCTCGACCAACTGGTTGCTCGCCCGGATGCCGTCGCCCCCGCAGACCACGACGCGCTTGCGGTCCTTCAGGAAGCACGCGTCCCCGCACGACGCGCCGCCGAACGGCACGCGCCGGAAGCGCCCCGTCCGGACGTTCATCAGGCAGCAGTCCGGCTGCCCGGGCTCCAGGCCCGGGCGCGGGACGCCGCCGTGGCCGATCATCGCCAGGTCGTTGGCGTCCACGCCCTGGGTCGGGTCGGCCGTGTGGTCCTTCCACGTGACGTCGGCGACGTGGAAGGCCTTGTCCTCGACGCGCTGAAGCCACTGGAAGTCCTTCAGGACGATCGTATACGTGCCCTCGCTTCGCTGAAGCAGCAGCCCGGTGGCGGGATCGATTCCGAGCAGCAGCCCTCCCTCGAGCCGCTCCCGCAGCTTCTGGATCTGCCGGCGGGCCGCCGCCTGCCGGGCGGCGTCCGGCGTGGCCCGCACGAGCGTCTCCAACTGCCGGATGGCCTGGGTGTGCTTGCGAGCGTCGTCGTCCGACAGCGGCAGGCGGAAGCGGGCCCCCGCGTCGTCGCTGCGCACGTGCCGCGCCCCGTCCAGCATGCTCGCGCTGGTCACGAACCTCGCCTCCGCCAGGCGGAACAGGAGGTAGGCCCCCGGCACGGCGAAGGGCGTCTCGTACGGGCGGAACTTGCCCAGCGGCTTGCCTGCCTGCGTGGCGTACCACCCGTCCGGCCGGGTGATCAGCCCGAAGAGGTCGGCCTTGCGCGGTCCGGCTTCGAGTCGGAAGCGCCACCGGCTCATGCGGGGCGTCCAGAGCACGTCGGCGTAGACGGTGGCCCCGCTTTCGGCGCGGAGCCCCACCCGCCACGACGCCCGCGACGACGCCAGCAGCCCGGCGGTCGCCCTGCCGGTGCGGGCGATCTGCTCGGCGTCGGGCTCCCTCCCCGCACCGCCGGCTGCCACGCAAGGCATCGCGCCGCCGGAGAGGACGACCAGCCACAGACGCAAGCCCAAACCGCGACGCGGCATGTCAGAGGCTCCTTCCCGGGCGTCGTCTGCGAGCGGCCCTCGCAGACCGTCCTGTCTCAAGGTAGCACCAGCCCGCTGCCGACGCAACGCACCTCGCGCCCGGCCCGCCAGGCCGGGGGCTTTTCCTTCGCCCCCACCGGCCCCACCGGACCGGTTCCACGGTTTTACTGAGGTGTGGGCCCGTGCCGCTCGCGCGTTCGCGGCGGCGGGCATTCTCGGACAGACCGGCAGAGCCAAGGAGATACGTATGACCGACCGGTTCACGTGGAGATGCGCCGTGACGCTGGCCATGCTGGCCGGCTTCTGCCTGGCCGCGGCCGGGCTCGCCCCCACCGCGACAGCCGCACGCAGGCCCAAGAAGAAAAAGAAGAAGCCGCCGACGCCCGTCTTCATCGACGTGGAGTCCGCCGGACCGGACTGGAAGGTCCAGGGCGAGTACGTCGGCAAGGCCGGCGACGACAAGATCGGCGTGCAGGTCATCGCCCTCGGCGACGGCTGCTTCCAGGCGATCTTCTACCCCGGCGGGCTGCCCGGGGCCGGCTGGGGCGGCAAGGTGCGGATCCCCCTCGACGGCAAGACGACCGACGGCAAGACGATCTTCGAGCCCGGCAAGGGGCGCAAGAAGTACATGGCCGCCGTGCCGGCGGAGTTCAGCGCCCTGCGGGACAACCCGCCCGGCGGCCAGAAGAACTGGGAGGTCGTCCTCCAGAACGAGCGCATGGTCGGGCGGACCCACACCGGCAGGCGGTTCGTCGCCGAGCGGATCATCCGCAAGAGCGCGACGCTGGGCGCGAAGCCCCCGGCCGGGGCCGTCGTCCTGTTCGACGGCACCGGCGTCGACGAGTGGCAGGGCGGGCGCATGGACAAGCGCAAGAGCCTCTGCGCCGGCGCGGCCAGCAAGAAGCAGTTCGAGGACTTCACGCTGCACCTGGAGTTCATGGCGCCGTTCCGCCCGAAGGCGCGCAGCCAGGGGCGCGGCAACAGCGGCGTCTACCTCCAGCACCGCTACGAGATCCAGGTGCTCGATTCGTTCGGCCTGGAGGGCTACGACAACGAGTGCGGCGGCATCTACAAGAAGGGCCGACCCAAGGTCAACATGTGCTTCCCGCCGCTGACCTGGCAGACGTACGACGTGGAGTTCACCGCCCCGCGGTTCGAGAACGGCCGGAAGGTCAAGAACGCCTTCGCCGCCATCAAGCACAACGGCGTGGTGATCCACGAGAAGCTCGAAATCGACGGCAAGACCGGCGGCTCGAAGGGCAACGAGGGCCAGCCGGGCGCCGTGTACCTCCAGGGCCACGGCAATCCCGTCTTCTTCCGGAACATCTGGATCGTGCCCGGAAAGTAGCCTTTCGCCGGGGCGGCGGGCGCGGGCGGCAAGGAGCCGACGGGTCGTGGGCGAATCCGGCGCGGAGCGGTCGGGGCGAGGTGCGACGTAGGGGACGTGTGGCCGAGCCGTTCGGTGGGCGGTCGCACGTCCCCGTCCGTTTGGGGGCGCGGTGCGGCTGACGGGCAAGGGAGGATCCCAACCGGCGGTTTGTCTGCGTTCGGGGCGAATCGTAGGTTTCCCTTGCTCCACTCGGAAGGGCGGAAAGACATGGAAAGGGCGACTCGCCCTCCGCACGGGTGGAGCTTGGCCGGATCCGCCCGGGCGCCGAACGCGGCGGCTCGGGCTTCCCGGGCGCCGCGAGGCGTCCGGCAGGCCGCGTCGAGTCGAAAGACCAGGCGGAGGGAGACCTGGCGTCGCCGGGACGAGCCGAGCGCGCCTCCCGGGTCCGCGGGGGCCCGGAGGGCCGACGACACGGCCGGCCCGGCCATGGAGCCGCGAGCGTGGGCTCGCGACTGCCCGCTGCCCCGCAACAACGGGAAGGGGCGAACGCGCAGGCGAGGGCGAAGTGGAGGGTAAGCTCTCGCCTGCTTTGTATGCGCCCGTCCAGGCGGTGGGAACCTCCGACCCGGCGGTTCGTCAAAGGTCAGTGGTCGGCGGTGGTCGGCACGACGGCGCCGCCGAGGCAGCCCAAGGCGCTACAATGACAGCGCCAAGCACGATGGACGAGCAACGAGACATTCGCGAGGAGCTTTCGGCCTACCTGGACGGGGAGCTGCGCGCGGCCCCGGCGCAGCGCGTGGCGGTCGCGGCGCGCGCCGAGGCCGCCCTCGCCGAGGAGCTGGCCGGCCTGCGGGCCACACGCAACCTGCTGCGGTGTCTGCCGCCGGTCCGGCTGGACGCCGGGTTTGCGGCACGCGTGCTGGCCGAGGCGCAGCGGCGAGGCCTGCTGCCGACCCGCCGGGCCCGGACGGGACTGTGGGTCGGGCGAGCCGCCGCCGCCGCCGTGCTCCTGCTGGCCGCGTGCGTCGGAGGCATCGTCCTGTCGACGGTCTCCGGCCGCAGGCCCGAGTCCCCCTTGGCCGACGGAGCGGGGGGCCCCGTCGTGCTGGCCCGCGCGGAGCGGAGCCTCGAGGAGGCCGATCTCGCCGGCCGGCGCGGCAGCACCTCCGGACACGCCGGCGGCGCGCCGACAGGTCCCGGCTCACGGGGGGGTCCCGCGTCTGTCCTCGACGCCGCGGCGGCCACTCCGAAGTGCGGCAAGGGCGTCGCCCCGGCGCCGGGTTCGGGCACCGGCAGCCGGGCGGACCGGTCGAACTACGATGTGGCGCTCGCCTCGCTGAAGAACGAGCTGGCGAAGCGGTTTGGGCACGTTGCGGGGACCCGGCAGCACGCCCTCGTTCAGGAGATCGATCTGCCCGTGAGGGATCTGGTGGCGGCAAGGCAGCAGGTGGTGGCCGTTCTGGCCCGTGCGGAGGTTCCGCCGCTGGGCGTCCTGGAAGCCCACCCGGAAGCTCGCGTTCGCGCCGCCGCCGGCCAGCCCGCCCCGACCGATTGGCTGCGGTTCTACCACGAGGGGCCGGCCGATCCGCGGAGCTTCCTGTACGTCGTGGTTGACACGAACGAGAGCCTGGCCCAGGTGTCCCAGGCCGTGCGCGAACTGCGGGCCTCCTGGCAAGAGGCGGCGCCTTCGAAGCGGCTGTTGCTCGGCGGCGATGCGCTGCACCGGTCCACCGCGCCCGCGCTGCCGCGAACGCCCGCTCCCTCCCCCGCCAGGCCGCCAACCACGCAGCAGCAGCAACAACCCTATCATGTCGCGCAAATCCGCCGGCTCCCGGACGAGAAGGAGCCCTCCTCCGCTCCGGCCGCCCGGCCCGCCACCGCGCCGGCCAGGGCCATCCCCGCCCTGCTGATCATCACCGTGCATCTCCGCCCCGACGCGCCGACGACCACGTCGCAGGCGGTGCTGAACCTGAAGCAGTAGGATCCCCCCGCCCCGCGCCGGGAACGACGCTTCCACCGACGTGCGCTCCGCGCGCGCGGAGCCCTCGGCGGAGGGCTTACAAGTACTTCTCCACGAGCGGGCCGTACCTGGCCCTGGCGGCCTCGGCGTCGAGGTGGTCGCGGCTGGTCCAGATGGCCAGCTCCAGCGCGCCGTGGGCCGGCGAAGGCGTCTCGGCGACCTGGTCGAAGCGGCTCAGCGCGACCTGGATGAGCTGGACGGCGTTCCGCGTCGCCTGGGACATGTTGGCGATGATTTCCTTGAGCAGCTCGTGCTTGTCGAGCGTGTGAGGATGCGGCCGCCAGCAGTCGTAGTCGCTGGCCAGGCACACCAGGGCGTAGGCCATCTCCGCCTCGCGGGCGAGCTTGGCCTCCGGCATGCAGGTCATGCCGATGAGGTCGCCGCCCCAGGCGCGGTGCATCTCGCTCTCGGCGCGCGTGGAGAAGGCCGGCCCCTCCATGCAGACGTAGGTCGCGCCGTCGTGGACCGGGGTGCTCACGCCGTCGGCGCACGCCGCCAGGTGGGCGCGCAGGACGGGGCAGAACGGCATGGCCATCTCGACGTGCGCGGCGAAGCCCTCGTCGAAGAAGGTCCCCGCCCGGCGGGAGGTCTTGTCGATGACCTGGTCGGGGATCACCAGCTCCTTCGGATGGATGTCCTCCCGCAGCGACCCGACGGCGCCCGACGCGATGACGTGCGTGCAGCCGAGCGACTTCAACGCGTAGACGTTCGCGCGGTAGTTCACGACGGAGGGGGCCAGCACGTGCCCGGGCCCGTGGCGGTTCAGCAGCGCGATGTCCGTGCCCTCCCACTGCGCCAGGAGGACCCGGTCCGACGGGTCGCCGAACGGCGTCTCGACGCGGACGGCCTCGCCCTGCGTCTCGGCAAGGGCCTCCCCGAGCCCGCTGCCCCCGATGATGCCGACTCTCACGTTGGCCATGTGCGACGGTCTCCTTTCCGCGTTCGGCGGGCGGGGGCCCCGGCCCGGCGGGCATGGTACCGCGGGTCACTTGTCGCGGCCAGGGTTCAGCATGTCGCGCAGCAGGCGGTCCAGGCGGCGGAGGGGCACGGTCCGCATGCGGGGCTTCTGGAGCGTGCCGGCGACGTGGATCTGCGCGACCTCGCGCGCGATCCCCTCCAGCAGCTCGGTCAGGCTGCCGAGTCGCGGCAGCTTTCGCGGCGGGCCCGAGAGGAACAGCAGGTCCAGCTTTTCGGTCTTCATGTTCATCGTGCCCGAGCCGACGAGCGACAGGGCCAGCCCGCGGAGGTAGATCTCGTCGAAGACGAGCGTGTCGTTGCGGAGGTGGTAGGTGATCGTGCCCCCCTGAAAGGCCGTCTCCCCCGGCAGCGTCAGGTAGACCACGTGGAGCAGCCCGAGCATGACCGGCAGCTTGTAGAGCTTGCCCTCGGTGATCTCCAGCACGCCGGAGGCCTGACGCCGCGGGGGCGTTCCCGCGGTGGCGGTCAACTGGACGTTGCCGGTCAGCCGCCCGCGCACGTCCGCTGCCTTCGGGCCCTTGCCGCTGCCCTTGAGGAGGTCCTCCAGCCGAATGCCGTCCACCGACAGGCTGACGCCGAACGCCAGCGGATCGCTCAGCCGCACCTCCGCGAACCCGGTGATCTGCCCCCCGTGCGCCTTGGTGAACATGTCGTCCAGCCGCAGGAGCTGGCTGCGCGGGTCCTTCGTGAGCCGCCCGCGGAGCTGCGTGAGGCGCTGGCGCCCGACCTGCACGCTGTCGAGCTGGATGTCGGCCTTCACGGCCAGGGCCTTGCCCGTCTGCGCCGCGGCGCCGCTGAGCGTGCCGGAGAGGGTCTTGTGCCCGAGGCCCAGGTCGACCGTCGCGTCGCGGAAGGCGACGCGCCCCTCGGCGGACCAGCGCAGCGACGGGGCGTCCGACGGGCGCGTCGTCGGCGCCGGCGTGCCGGCGGGACGCGTGTCGGCGGGGCCCGCCCCCGGCGCCGGCGGGCGCCGAATCCAGAAACGCTTCAGGTCCAGGTCGCAGCGCCCGCCCGGGCGGAAGCGCTTGCCCAGCGGCGCCAGCGAGGCCGGCACCGCCGCCAGCAGCTCCCGGTCGATCGGCACGTTCGTCCCGACGACGCGGAGGTCCATCGCCTCGCCGTTCGGGTCGAGCGACACCTCGCCGTCGACGCGCAGCTTGGCCGATCCGTGCGTGGCGGTGACGTCCCGGAGCGTCACGCCGTCGGGCGTGGCCACGGCGCGCCCGACCACGTCGCTCAGCGTGTAGGGGAAGTCCTCGTACCGCACCTGCATGCCCTTGGCGTCGAGGACGAGGCGGTAGTCCACCGCCCGTTGCGTGTCGGGCATGCCGTGCCGCAGCGCCAGGTCCACGTCGGCTCGCCCGCGCGGCGCGAGCTTGCGCCACAGCCGCTGGAGCCCCGGCGGCAGCGCCGCCAGCAGCTCGGCGTTCAACGCCACGTCCCTCCCCCGGATGCGCAGGTCCAGCGCGGGCTTGTCCCTCCCGACCAGCACCTGCCCGGTCACGCCGATCGGCGTCTTGCCGTGCCGCCCGCTCAACTCCTCCACGATCACGCGCCCCGGCCGGATCGTCAGCAGGCCGTTGGCGTCGGCAACGCCGTAGGGCAGCGCGTCGGGCTTGAAAGCCGCGCCCTCCACGCGCGCCACGACGCGGTAGTCGTACGGCCCGTCCTTGGGCTTGCGGATGGTGGCCGAGACGCGCCGGGCGAGGCCGGCGGTGTGGAGCGAGGCGGCCTCCTTGCGGACCCACGTCGGCAGCGCCGCCACGAGGTTCGCGTCCAGCGGCACGTCCGTCGCCTCGATCGTCAAGTGGGTTTGCCCCGCTGCGCCCCCCAGGCCCACCAGCGTGCCGTCGATCGTGCACCGCATCGCGCCCCGCCGGCCTCGCAGCGAGTCCAGCGTCACCGACGGTCCGTCCGCTCGAAGCTCCCCGCTCAAGCCGTTCAGCCGGTAGGGGAAGCCCTCGTAGCACATCGACGTGTTGCCGTCCATCGAGAGCGTCAACTGCACGTGCTGGCTCTTGCCCGGGCCCTCCTTGCGAACGCGGACCTTCGCATCCGTCGTGCCCGACGGCCGGAAGCGGTCCCACACGGCGCGGTACCTCTCCGGCAGCGCCGCCCTCATCTCCGCGTCCAGCGGCACGTTCTTGCCGGTGACGGTCACGTCGTACCGTCCGCGCGGGCGAAGGTCGATCGTCCCCTCGATGGCGATCTCCGCGGCGCCGCGGCGCCCGGTCACGCTCGTCAGGTACACGCGGTCCTCCGACGGCTTGGTGACGAACCGGACGGCCCCGACCGCCCGCTCGAGGCGATAGGGAAAGCGCCGGTAGAGGAAGGTCATCCCGTGCGGCTCGGCGGCGCCCTCGAGGGCGATGCGCCCGTCCTCGAGCCGACGGAACTTGGCGGAGATGTCCAGCGTCCCGGTCGGGCGGAACGTCTCGCGGAGGAACGTCAGCGTGTCGGCCAGCCAGCCGGTCACCTTGCGGCTGTCCGGCAGCGACAGGCCCTCGACGTCGATGCGCAGGTCGAACGGGCTGTTGGCGTCGTAGCCGCCGTAGCGCCCGGACATTCGGAAGAGGGCGTTGCCGGCCTGGGCGATGCGCCCGGTGAGGTCGGTGGCCTCCACGCCGTCCTCGTGGAACGTCAGCGTCCCGTGGACGCCGACGAGCTCGAGCCCTCCCTCGGCCTTCTGAAGCTGCAGCGAGACGTCGTCCAGCTCGGCCTCGAGGATGGCCTTGGCCGGGGCGGTGCCGGGCTTGCCTCGCAGGCCCACGTTGCCCTGGATGTCGTACCGCTTGCGCCACTTGGCGTACCGCGCCGGGAGGATCCGGTCCGCGGTGGCGATCTTCGGGATCTTGCCCTCCACCAGGCGCATCTCCCCGCTGCGCAGGCTCAGCACCCACGTGCCGCAGATGGGATCTTCTCCCGGCTGGCCCTCCGCCAGCGTGATCCGGTAGCCCGACTCGACGGGGACCATCGAGATGTTCAGCCGCGTGTTACCCGTCAGCATTCGAAGGTGGACGTCGCGAATGGAGATGACCGGCAGGCGCCCGCGATGGCTTTGGGCCCGGCGTGCGGCCTGCTGGCGACGCGCCGCGGCGATCAGCTCCTCGATGGTGTAGCGCCCCTTCTCGGCGTCGTAGCCCAACGTCACGGTCGGCTCGATGCAGACGAGTTCCGTCGGCTCGAGGCGCCCGCGGGTCAGCAGGCTCCACGGGCGGTGGTGCAGGACGACGGCGTCGGCCTGGAAGAACCGCTCGGAGAGGGGCGAATCGGGCACGTCGATGCTCACGCCGACGAGCTTGATGCCGCCGAAGAGGCTGAAGCTCGCCCCGTCGACCCGCACGGTCCCGCCCGTGACCGACCGCAAGTACTCCGCCGCCTGCTGGCGGGTCCAGCCGTCGAGCAGGAACGGCAGGACCCAGTAGGCGGCCACCGCGACCGTCAGGAGGGCCAGGATCACCGCCCCCGCGCCCCGGCGGTGCGGCGAGATGTACCGCCAGCGCCGCTCCCGGCGGCGGGGGAGGCCCTTCAGGATGTACCGCGCGATCCGCTTCATCACACCCGGGTGCGCTGCCGGCGCAACCGACCCATTATACGTATCGGGGCGCCGCCCCGCGGCAGTCCAAGCCAAGCGCCCCCCCGCCGGACGGTCACTCCTGCGCCTTGTCTCGCGCGCGGGACAGGCCCAGCGGGCCGGCGGCCGCCTCGACGGCGGCGGAGACGTCCTCGGGCCCCATGCCCTCGTGCCAGTGCAGGACCAACCCCCTTTGACGCTCGCCGCTGAAAAGGGTTCGGGCCACAAGCCCGATGCGCCACCGGTCGGCGGGGACGTCGCGGCGCCGGTCCCCCGCGGCCACGAATCGCGCCATCCGGCCCAGCCGCCGCTTCACCTGCTCCCGGGCCAGGGGGTAGACGAGAGGCCGGGCACCGGCGACCGACCCGCGGTCCACCAGGAACACGCTCACCTTGGTTCGGCTGCCGGACCTCTGGAGCATCAGGAAGCGGAAGTCCCTCGCCGGGCGGACGTGCCGGTAGACGGGGTCGTCGAGCTCGCCGAGGCGCTCGAGGCGTGCCTTGACGGCGGCGGCGCGTTCGAACTGGAGTTCCGCCGCCGCGGCGCGCATGCGCCGTTGCAGTTGATTGCGACGGTCCTGCCGCCGGCCGGCGGCGAACGCCGCGGCGGCCGCCACCACCTCGCGGTAGGCGTCCATCGGAACGCTGCCGTCGCAGACGCAGAGGCACCGCCCCATCTGCCCGTAGGCGCAGCGCTCGGCGCGGGGGCTGCGGCGCAGGCGCTGGAGGTCGCGGCACAGGTCGAAGGCATCCTGGATCGCCTCGATGAACCGGTCGGCGGAGCGGGCGCCGTCGAAGGGCCCGAGGTACTCCCCGCCGGAGGCGAACACCTCCCGAGTCCGGACGAAGTGAGGCGGCGCCCCCCGCGGGTCGACGTGCACGAACCACGCCGGACGCCACGACAGCAGCTTGGTGTACGTCTTCGGCCAGATCGACCGCGCCAGCTCCAGGTAGCGCCAGTCCATCTCGAAGTGGCTGCCGGCGAGCTTCCAGTAGACGGCCCGCGTGACGGCCCGCAGGTCGGCCGAACGCTTCGTCTCCTGCGGGTCGGGCTCGTCCAGCCGCCCGCGGAGCCGCGCGCGGAGGCTCGCCGCCGTCGCCAGCAGGATGGGGTGATCCTCCTCGCCCGCCAGCAGGAACACGCCGCGCTTGGCGGGAATCTCGCCCACCTGCTCGTTCGTCAGGGGCGGGCGGACGTCCAACCGGTCGTCGAACATCCCGCCGATGCCGCCGGTTTGCCTCGGCCCGGCCATGGGCGAAATCGACCCTCCCTCGCGTCGCCCCCGCCCCGTTCAGATCCACATGCCGGAGATCCGGCCTTCGTAGACCATGCGCCCGTCCACGAAGGCCTGCGTGTCGCCGATGCAGCGCCGCGGCCGGATCTGCACCATCTTGCCCAGCATGATGACCCGCTGACCGGGCACGACCGTGCCGCGGAACTTGACCTCGTCGACGCCCCCGAAGCCCAGGAAGCCCTTCTCGGGCATCAGGCTCATCACGTAGTAGCCGACGAGTTGGGCGGCCGTCTCGATCATCAGCACGCCGGGGAAGACCGGCCGCCCGGGGATGTGCCCCCGGACCCAGAACTCGTCGTCCCGCACGTCGCGGTAGCCCGCCAGCACGCCCCGGTCGCGGTCCATCAGGTAGATCCCGTCCAGTTGCGCGAACTCGAACCGCTGGGGATTGACGTCGTAGACGGCATCGCGGTCGGCGATGATCTCCTTCGTGTCGAGCTGGGACACGTCGAGGATCGGCTGCGGAGGCATCGTCGCTTCTCCCGGGCCCTCGAGGCCGCACAGCCATACCGCCTGTGCGATGCTCCCGGCCCAATTGGCGGTTCGCCACCGTAGCAGGGCGCCCCGGGACGGTCAACGCCAAATCCCCGACGCCGCGTGCCGGGCCTACCGCGCGGGCTCGGCGGTCTCGTGGCTCTGCTCGGTCCGGTAGAAGCGGTTGGCGAAGAACGATTCCCCCGTCATCAGGATCAGCAGCGCCAGCAGGATGGGAACGGCCAGGTCCAGCGGCTGCCGGACCGTTCGCCGGCGTGCGGCCAGGTCCTCCATGCTCGACGCGACGACCAGCCGATCCGCGCCGAAGAGGATCTCCAGGTCCTTCGGGCGGACGGGCGTCAGGTCGCTCTCGGCGAAGTCGGCGTTGACGCTGAAGCCGCGATAGGCGCGCGAGTCGCCCTCGGCGAACTGGACGGTCCAGTGCCCGAGCCGGTCGGCGGGGATGCTCAGCACCCGCTTCCTCGGCGCGTGGACGACCGGCTCCTCGGCGCGGCGGCCGGGCTTCCGCACGGTCATCATCGCGCCTTCCATGGCCTTGGGGATCGCCACGGTGGCGGTCCGTCCCCACAGCCACATCGTCTCCGACCGCGCCCCGCTGATCAGCAGCCGCGCCGTCCGCTGGACCAGGATGGGGAACTGCGGCAGCCTGCCGAGATTGGAGAACTCGCGCGCCGGCGAGAAGTTCCACAGCACGACCGACCCGTCGCCGGCGGCGCGGGTGAGGATCGCCGCCTTGTCGTCCGCGTAGCGCAGGACCACGTGGGCGTTCGACGCCGTGGTGGCCAGGCGGAACCTCCGGTCGCACCGCACCTCCGAGAGCGGGGGATTCGCCCCCGTCGCGAAGGGCGCCAAGACCGCCTCCCCCCCTCGGGCGCCGCGCCAGCCGACCCACTTCGGGAGGATCTCCAACTCGCCCAGCGCCGCCGGGAGGAACCGTTGGGCCTCGGGGCTGTTGTACGAGGCCGACGAGACCAGCGAGCCGATCACGATCCACAGGTGCCCGCCGCCGCGAACGAACCGCTCCAGCGTTCTCCACTGCCCGGCCGACAGCGACGAGACGTCGCTCAGCAGGACGATCTGCGTCGAGCCCAGTCGCGAGCCGTCCAGCCGGTCGGCCGTGATCGTCTCCCGCTGGACCCAGCCCCCCCGGGAAACCCCCGCCGCCACGGGCGCCAGGGCGTGACCCATCAGGTAGCTGGTGGGATCGCCCCGGCCGACCGTCGCCGGATCGCGGACCATCAGCACCCTCGCCGGCGGCCCGACGTGCAGCGTGAAGTAGCGCACGTTGTCCATCGCCAGCGGGTCGGTTTGCTCGAAGAACACGCGCCCGTGGGCCACGCCGCGGTCGCGCGGGGTGAAGGTCAGGGTGACGGCCGCCGCGGCGCCGACCTGGAGGACCACCGGTTCGGCCCCCACCGGGCGGTCGTTCAGCTCCACGCGTACGTCCACCTCCCCGCCGACCTGCGCGCTGCGGACGACGGTCTCGATGGCCACTTGCGCCCCTTCCGGCACGCGGGTGCCCCCCAGCCGGACCTCGCCGAGGGCGATGTTGGCGTCCTCCCCGCTGCTGCAGTCCAGCACGACGAAGTGCGCCTCGCCTTCCGGCAGCTTCTTCAGGTCGCGCCAGCCCTGCGCCGTCATGTCCGAGACGACGACCACCTCCTTGCGGCTCATCTTGACCTTCTGGAGCAGGGCCAGCGCCCTCGTCAGGGCCGGGCCGATCGCCCGGGCGCCGTAGGTCGGCTGGACCGCCGCCAGCCGCTCGGCGACGCGCTGGCGGTCGGCCTGGAACGAGACCTTCTCCGGCACCCCTTGCGTCGGCAGGACCGCCACGCGCGACCCCGCCGGCAGCGACGTCAGGACCTGCTGGGCGAAGCGCTTACCCCGGTCCAGGAGCCTGCGGCCCTGGTGCAGGTAGCGCATCGAGCCGCTGTTGTCGACGACGATCACGACGGCCGCCGGCACGGTCGTGTCGCGGGTCGCCGCCCAGCGCGGCAGCTCCGCCCGCGCGATCAGCACGGCCAGCAGCACGATCGCCGCCATTCGCATCAGCAGCAGGAGGATGTGCTTCAGCCGCAGCTTCGAGAGGTTCGCCTGGTGCGTCTTCCGCACGAAACGCATCGCGGGGAAGAGGATCCGCCGCGGCTTGGTGCGCATGATGAGATGGATGACGACCGGCAGGGCCGCCGCCCCGGCGGCCGTCAGGACCATCGGATACAGGAACGACACGCCCAACATCGCGAAACCCATGTTGCGGCTGCGACCACGCCCCGCGGGGCGAACGATCGTCCTGCGGGCCACGTTTGCATTCGCGGCCGCCAGGAAGCATGATAAACGAAGCTCAAGTCGCTTGTCACGAGCGGGAGACGGCCATGACCACGATCCACATCGAGCAGGGCGACCTGACGACGTACGCCGTGGACGCCATTGTCAACGCGGCGAACAGCGATCTGAAGCTCGGCGGCGGGCTGGCCGGGGCGATCCGCCGCGCCGGCGGGCCGACCATCCAGCAGGAATGCGACCGCCACGGGCGGGTCGCCGTGGGCGAGGCGGCCATCACCGGCGCCGGCAACCTGCCCGCCAAGCACGTCATTCACCAGGCCTCGATGCGCCTTGGCGGGCGCACCACCGCCGAGAGCCTCCGCAACTCCACCGCCGCCGTGCTGAAGCTCGCCGAGGACCACGGCGTCGGGACCCTCGCCTTCCCCGCGACAGGCACGGGCATCGCGGGCTTCCCGCTGCGGGCCTGCGCCGAGATCATGCTCGACGCCGTCCAGAGCCACCTCGCCGGCGAGTCCCACCTCACCGACGTGTACTTCGTCCTCTTCGACGACGCCGCCCGCCAAGTGTTCCAGGAGGCCTGCGAGCGGACGAAGTGACCGCCCGCGCGCGGGCCTGCCCGCCGGCCGACCCCATCCCCCCGGACCCCCGCCCCGCCGAGCCAAACGGGGTGGACTTGCGCCGGGCGACATGCCATGATAGGCCCATGGACGTCCCCCAGATGAAGGAGTGGATCGCCGCCGGCGAGTTCGGCCCGGTCGAAGAGGCGTGGGTCGCCGCGGCGGAGGCCGATGCGCCCGTCGCGCCCGACGAGGCGGCCGACGTGCTCGCCGCCCTGGTCGAGGCCGAGCAGTACGACCTGGCCGAAACGCTCGGCTGGGCGCTGCTGGAGGAAGCCAAGGAGCGACTGCCCCTGCCGGAACGCCTGGAGCTGGCCAAGGCGCTGGCCCTGGCCGTGCCCGACAGCGGCGAGCTGCGAGACCAGGTCCTCGCGCTCTACCGCGAGTGCTTCGGCGACCATCCCCACTTCGGCTCGCTCGTCGACGCCTCGGAGCTGATGAACGCCCAGACGCCGCGGCGCGCCCTGGCCACGCTGGACCTCTGCCTGCGCCTCGGCGGCGGCACCTACGTCGCCAACCGCTTCCGCAACCAGGTCCTCCAGGTCCGGCGCTACGACCCGACCATGCGCGAGTACGAGCTGGAGGACCTCGCCGACGCGCCGCTGGCCCTCGATCCCCGCCAGCTCGCCGACGAGTTCGAGCGGATCGACGAGACCGACTTCCGCGTGCTCAGCCGACGCGACCCCGACCGGCTCAAGGAGCTGTTCCTCGCCGACCCCGCCACCGTCCTGATCGGCGTCTGCCAGAGCCGCGAGGGGCGGATCGGCTCGGGCGACCTGAAGGAGCTGCTCGTCCCCCGCTACCTCGCCAAGGAGCAGTGGAGCCGCTGGTGGTCCAAGGCGCGCACGGCCGCCAAACGCTGCCCCAAGCTCTCGTTGGAGGGGCGAAACCCCGTCTTCCTCGTCTACCACCCCCAGGGCGTCTCGCTGGAGGACGAGCTCGCCGCCGAGGTCGAGGCCGCCAAGACGCCGCTGGAGTACCTCGACCTGCTGCGCCGCTACGCCCGCGAGGCGAAGCAGCGCAAAGTGGCGCTGCAGCCGGCCTTTACGGCCCGCTTGGCCGAGGCGCTCGCCCGCGACGCCAACGGCTTCCTGAAGGACCGCCCCGGCGACGCCCTCGCCGCCAGCCTCGCCCTCCAGCAGATCGCCAAGCTGGGCATGGCCCCCCCGGCGAGTCCCTACCCGCCGCCGGACGAGGTGCTGGCGTCGGCGGCCGAGCCCGCCCGCGCCGTCGCGGCGCTGGCGGATGAGTCGATCTGGCCGGCGGCGCTGGAGGCGCTGGGCCCCCGCGCGGACGCCGCCGACCAGCTCGAGGCGCTCCTGCCGCTCGCCCCCGCCGGGCAGCTCGACCGCCTCGCCGACCTCCTCCGCCAGGCCGGACGCGAACAGGCCCTCGCCGACGCGGCGGCCAGGGCCCTCGCCGAGCCGCTCGAGCACCTCGACATGGTCCTCTGGCTGTGGGGCGAGCCCGCCAAGCCCGTGCCCGGGGCGGCCAGCAAGCTCGAGACCCTCAGCAAGCTGCTCAAGGCCCTCCACGACCTCGACATCGACCTGCAGGTCGCCGCCGGACGCGACCGCAAGGAGCTCCAGCGCCGGATCCGCTCGGCCATCGCCGCCAGGGACCTCGCCGGCTTCCGCGAGGTCGTCGACGGGCTCGACGAGGCGATGGCCAGCATCATCAAGAGCCGCATCGAGCGCACCGACGGCCTGGCCGAAAGCGTCCGCGACGACATGCTCACCATCCTCCGGGAGCGGTTCTTCCGCCTCTTCGCCAAGGCGAAGGTCAGCCCCTGGCTCGACCCGAACGTCGTCTGGACGACCGAGCGGGCCCTGCACCAACGCGAGGCGGAGCTCAAGGAGCTCGTGGACGTGAAGATCCCCGCCAACTCGCGGGCGATCGGCGCCGCCGCCGAGCTCGGCGACCTCAGCGAGAACAGCGAGTGGCAGTTCGCCGTCGAGGAACGCCGCAACCTCCAGGCCCGCCAGGCCAAGATGCAGGACGAGCTGACCAGGGCCCGCGCGCTCCACCGCGACGAGGTGCCGAGCGACTCGGTGGCCATCGGCTCGCGCGTGACCCTCCGCCGCGCCGCCGACGCGGGGCAGATCGAGCTGTCCATCCTCGGCCCGTGGGACAGCGACCTGGCCAAGCGCTGCTACAGCTACCAGACGCCCCTGGCCCAGGCCCTCCTCGGCAGGACGATCGGCGACGCCGCCATCCTCAAGCTCGAGGGCGACGAGGCCGAGTACACCATCGCGGCCCTCGGCGTCGCCGACCTGTAAGAAGCCCACACCACGCGCGCCCGTAAGCCCTTTGTGATTGTCAGAACGGACACTCGCTCCCCAGGGCGGCCCCGTGCGGCCGGGAGGCTCCGGCATCGGCTCCGCTGCGTCCGAGCGCGCCGTTGCGCGACACTTTTCGCCCCTTTCGGCGAAATTCTCGCGGGGCCTGCTGCGGTCCATCGCGCCCCCCAGAACGGCCATAAGTCTTGATTGATTGTGTCAGAACTGTCCAATCCTGGGGCCTGCCGGAAGGGCCGAAATCAGGCTAACTACTTTATATAAAAGCATTTAGCTTTGTACAGATTTTGGACATTCAGCCCCATTTTGGACAATCAGCGTCCCCACCACCCGCTCCGGGTCCCGCCGAAGAGATAAATACTTTTCGAACAAGATTTTGTGTTGATATCCGCAGCGCGAGGCCGCGTCCTTCCTTCGAAACGGGACGTGGCGGCAGCATGGGGAGATCTGTAAGCACATGTGTGCTAAGCCCGTAGCGGCGTTCTTCGCGCGGTCCCGCCGACACGCACTCCGCGTCATCTCTCTCCAGGGGCGGGCAGGGGGAACGGGTCGGATGCTGTTGAGGGCTGTCGTGCGGGGACGGCGCGTGTGGCGGCTCCGGCTCGGGGCCGACTCCGGCGGGCGCAGGGGGGGACAGAGGGCTCGCCGCCCTTGCTTCGGGCATCGCTGCGGCGTAGGCTTGCGCTCGGAAGGGGCTTGTCATGGCAGAGCAAGAGGGTACGCCATCGCAGAAGCCGAAGCGCCCGCCCGCGACGTGCCCGTGCTGCGGGACGGCGATGGACACGGCGTCGGCGAGGGCGGGATACCGGCGGTGGCGCCGGCGGCGGCTGGGGCTGGTGATCGCGGCAGGCGTGTCCTTCGTTGTGGGCGTCGTGCTCTGGGCCTCTCTGGGCAGGACCGCCTGGTATGGCCCGCAGTTCTTCGGCCTCGGGATTCTCATCTCCGCCAACCTGCTGGCGATTCCCAAGGCCACGTGACGACCCGCTCGCGGACCGGCTGCACGGTCGCTGCCGTTGCTCCGGCCTCGGCAGCCGCGTGGGCTCGCGCGGGGAGGGGCCCTGTCATGAGCCCAGATCGGCCGATTGATAGCAGATGTGCTGCTACGAATCAGCAGCACGATACCCGCCCGGTTTGCTCAGCAGTGTCTTCAGTTCGTCGAAATGCTGCTCATAGACCCCGCGCGGTGTCGTATCATGGGCGCATGCGATGGATGCGGCGCGGCCCACCACGACCCCCACCATGCCGAGCGTGTTCATCACACGAACTGTGCCCAGCGCTTCGTGCGTCACGGAGATATCCCGTCCGGCCATGAACAGGTTCTCGATATTGCGGGAATAGAACGCCCGGTAGGGGAACAGATAGCCGGCCTCCCGGTCATAGGAGTCTCGCCTCGGGCCGAGCACGCAGGGCTTCGGTGATTCCGCCCATTTGCCCTGCGAATCGTCCACCCGTCCGTCGAAATGGGCTCGTGAAATGAACGGGTTGTCCGGCGTTTCCTGCACATAGAGCGGAAGCGGATAGTGCAGGTCGATACCCCAGGTCGCCGGTACGCACGCATCCGGGAAGTCGCGTTTGGCGACAATATCCTCCTCGCTGACCACCACGTCGCCGAGCAATTGCAGCGTTTCGCGTGGACCGCCGATATAGGCCATCCACGTCAACTCGCCGGTGGCATGAGACTGCCCGCGCGGGTCACGATCCGCGTAGGCGCCGTGATTCTTCATCGCGTTCCAGGCACCAAACGCCGCGCGCAGGTTATGGTCCCGGATCGACTCCAGGTCGTCAAGCGGATGGGCGTTGAACCCACTCTCCCAGTGCCAATCGCCCATGCCGACTTTGCTGTCTCCCGGGTAGGGGAAGCCTTGCTCCGTCAGCGGCAACGCCCAGGGCGTCTCCGGGAAGCAGGAGGCCTTTTCACCGAACCGCCAGCGCCACAGGTTGGTCATCCCCATGCGGTCTCCGAGTTCCATCACGTGGTCCGCCCCGGCACTCAGACCGATGGTACCGTGCCCGGTTGCATCCACGAACAAACGCGAGGCCAAACGGCGGACGCGCCGGCCGTGGGTATCTAACGTCCACACCGCTACAATACTCCCACCTTCGGTCTCGACGCGATACACGTGCTCTTCCATGAACAACTTCAATGTCGGCTCGGCATCCACCACCCTGCGTCGCTGCGCCTCGGCCTGGTAGAACTTTTCCGGGTATTCAACATTCGTCTGGGGCCCGGGCGAAATCTCTCGAACGATCTCGCCCAGCTTCGGGTAACGCCCCGGTGGGAATTTGCCGGTTGGTCCCACGCGTACCTCGGGCGAACCGTTTCCGCCCAGGACCGGCCTGTTCTGTACCAACGCCACAGTCAGCCCGTTCCGGGCCGCCGCCACGGCGGCGGCCGTTCCGGCAATGCCCCCACCCACGACCACCACGTCATACGCCCTATCGTCACGGACCTCGGCGACATTGCCGAGACGCCGCCGCCAGGCATTCATCGGTTCCGGGCTGTTATCCGGGACGCTAGCTTCATCCCGGGTCAACAGGATGGCGTCACAACGCCCGTCAAAACCAGTCAGGTCGATCAGCGATAGCGTCACCTCGGCATGTTCCAGGTCGACAGGGCCGCCCCGTTCCCAGCCCCAGTCACCAGCCCCTGCGCCGAATACGTGGGCGAGTTCATCTCCGTTGACCGCAAGTTGGAAACGCCCCGGCGCCTCCCAAGGGCCGGGAACCCAGTTCTTCGTCCGTACCCAGACAAACCAACGGCCCGCATCCGGCAGCGTTACCGTGGTGCGTGCCGGGTCCACCGGCCTGCCCAATCCATGGGCAAGCAGGTACGGCGACCCCATGGTGTGCACAAACTGGGTGTCCAGCTTCCAGCCTCCCGGCTCCTCGAACGATTCCGCCTCTACCAGCACAGCGTTCCGGTCCGTCAACCGCTCTGCGGTCACCGCATACTCCTTCGTCAGTACAGA